>MUMD01000339.1 GCA_002155895.1 Streptomyces rochei | reverse complement strand
CTCCGGGCCCGGACGCGGCGGGGGCGGCGGCCGGGAGGCACCGTATCCGAGTGCCCGGGAATGGTCCGAGGAACTGGCGGTGCTCTTCGGGCCGGGGGTCCGCGAGGAGGTCCTGGCGGCGGCCGCCGCTACGGGCCGACCGGACGTCCTGGCCGAGCTGGACCCGGCCGGTGTACGGCCCTCCGTACACCTCCTGCGCACGGTGCTCCGGCACGCGGGCGGCCTGCCCGAGGCTCGACTGGCCGCGCTCCGGCCGCTGGTACGGCACTTGGTCGAGGCGCTGACCAGGGAGCTGGCGACACGGTTGCGGCCCGCGCTCCACGGCACGGTCCTGCCGCGCCCCAGCCGCCGGCCGGGCGGCGGTCTGGACCTGCCCCGCACCCTGCGGGCCAACCTGGCCTCCGCCCGACGGCGCCCGGACGGCACGGTCCAGGTGCTCCCGGAGCGCCCCGTCTTCCGTACCCGCGCCCGCCGGGCCGCCGACTGGCGGCTGATCCTGGTGACCGACGTGTCGGGATCCATGGAGGCGTCCACGGTGTGGGCGGCGCTCACCGCCTCGGTGTTGGCCGGGGTCCCCACGCTGTCGACGCACTTCCTGGCCTTCTCCACGGAGGTCGTCGACCTCACCGGCCATGTGGACGACCCGCTGTCCCTGCTGCTGGAGGTCAGTGTGGGCGGCGGCACCCACATCGCCGCGGGACTGCGGCACGCACGCGAGCTGGTCTCGGTGCCGTCCCGCACGCTCGTGGTGGTCGTCAGCGACTTCGAGGAGGGGTATCCACTGGGCGGTCTGCTCGCCGAGGTCCGCGCCCTGGTCGGATCCGGCTGCCACGTACTGGGCTGCGCGAGCCTCGACGACACCGGGTGGCCCCGGTACTCCGCGGGAGTGGCCGGTCAGCTCGTCGCCGCGGGCATGCCCGTGGCCGCGCTCAGCCCGCTCGAACTCGCCCGCTGGGTAGGGGAGAAGATCGCATGAACCCGACGCTTCCGCCGGTCGCCCCCTCGGTGACCGCCGAGCTGGTCGCGGCGCTGACGCCCAGACTGCGCAAACGGCTGGACGCGGGTGTCGCCAAGGTCGCCGGACGGCCGAGGGAGCGGGACGGCGACGTGGTGCGCATCGCCGTCGACGACGACACCGACCTGGAACTGCATGCTCCGAGCGGGGTCGTGACCAGCGCCGAGGCCATCCGCTGCGGTTGCCTGCTCGCCCCCGACTGTCTGCACCGGGCAGCCGCCGCATCGGCCGCTCCCGTCGCCGACCCCGAGCAGCCGTCACCGTCGACGACCTCCGACCGGGACCCGTCACCGGCACCGGCACCCACGCCTCCACCCGCACAGGCACAGGCACAGGCACCCGGCAAGACACCGCCGCAACCGTCGGCGCAGACACCAGCGCCCACGCCGAACACCGGCCCCGCCCCCGACATGACCCCCGGCGGCATGACTCCCGGCGGCACGACGGCCGGCCCTGATCAACGCGCCGCCGCGCTCGCCCTGCACGACGCCGCGGCCGCGGTGCTGGAAGCGGGCACGGACGGCGCCGGCGCCGTCCTCCAGGCGGAGCTGCTGCGCGCCGCGCACACCGCCCGGCTCGCGAAGCTCCCCCGGGCGGCGAGCCGTGCCGTCGCCGTGGTCACGGCGCTGCGCGCCGCCCGTGACGCCGATCCCGCCCACCGGCTCGCCGACCTCACCGCCGCCCTGCGCGACGTCCTGCTCCTCGCACACCGCATCCCCGACGCCACCGGCCCCGAACTGGCCGAGCTGTGCGGCACCGCGCGGCAGCCGTACACACCGGACGGTTCCCTGCGCCTGTACGGGCTCTTCACCGAACCCGTCCTCACGGCGACCGGGTACGCGGGGGCGGTCACCTGGACCGCGGACGCCACCGGCCGCCTCTACACGGTCTCCGACGTGGCGCCGGGCGGTGCGGGCCGGGCCGGTGCCGCCGCCGACCGCACCGTCCGCGTCGGCGACACGTCCCTGACCCACCGTGAGCTGTCACGGGCCGGTCTCGCGGTGTCCGGCGCCACGGTCTCCGCCACCGGCCGCCTGGGCGCGGGGGCCGGCGTGCGGGCGGTGCGCGCCTCCGGCGCCGACTGGCACGGCTACCCCCTCGACCGCCTCTGGGCGGTGCCGCCGGCGCGGCAGGTGTCCCGTGCTCTGGCCGGCGACCGGGACCTGCTGTTCCTCGACGTCACGCTGCTCGGCACGGTCCGCGAGGCGGCGGGCGAGTGCCTGGTCGCCGACTGCGGCGGCCTGACGCTCCGGTTCACCGCCGCCCACGACGATCCCGCCCTGCCCCACCGTGAGAACCTCCGCCTCCTCGCGTCCGCCCCGGGCGCCCGGTTGCGCGTCGTCGCCCGGCTCACGCCCGCCCCGCTCCCCCGCGCGCAGCTCCTCGCCGTCAGCCACCCCACCGACCGTGCGACACGCCTCGACCTGGGTGTCGACCGGCTGCGCCGTGCCGATCTGCCGGCCGCGTCCGCGACCGCGCTTCCGCCCGCCTCGCAGGCCGGTCCCACCGTCGACGAAGCCCCGGTACACCTGCTGCGCCGCCGGGTCCACCAAGCGGTGTCGGGAGGCCGCCGGGTGCTCGCCCTCCCGGGCGACCGGGGCCCCGACGCCGCCCGCCTGCGCGGTCACGGCCTCGTCACCGCGGGAGAGTTGCTCATCGAGCTGCACGCCGCGGCGGCGGACCGGGAACGCGACCCCTTCGGCCGACTACTCCCGTCCGACAGCGGCCGCTTCGCCCGCGCGTGGCTCGCCGCCACCGTCCTCACCGAAGAGCTGGACCGCATCCTGTGCGCCGCCGCCTGGGGCGCGGACCCGGCCGACCCCGCCGACCCGGCGGGCCCGGCGGACCCGACGGACCCGACGGACCCGACGGACTCTGCGGACCCGACGCAGGCCGCTCGTCCCACCGGTCCGGCCCCGCCCACCTCACCCACCGACTCACCGCCGCCCCACCCCGGTCCGCTCGTCTCCGGCGCGAAGATCCACGGCAGCCTCCCCGATCCCCCGGCCGAGCCGCGCGAGAGACCGCGGTGACCGTAGTATCGGACGATCTCGTCGGGGGGAGGCGCGCATGGGCAGGCAGCGTCCCGGTACGCCCACGTTGGAGGAGGTGGCAGCCCTCGCCGGTGTGGGACGGGGCACCGTCTCCAGGGTCATCAACAAAGCGGCGGGCGTGCGGGACTCGACCCGCCGCGCCGTGCAGCAGGCCATCGACGAACTGGGGTACGTCCCGAACCTGGCGGCGCGTTCCCTGGCCGGGCACCGCGCGGACGCCGTGGCGCTGGTGATGACGGAGCCGGACTGGCGGCAGTTCGGTGAACCGTTCTTCACCGAGATCGTGCGCGCCGTCGGTGACGCACTCACGGACACGCCGGTGCAGTTGCTGCTCACCCTGGTCCGTTCGGACACCGAGCGGCAGCGCTTCGTGGAGTACGCGCGAGGCGGTCGGGTCGACGGCGTTCTGCTGATGTCCGTGCACGCCCAGGACCCCCTGCCGGACATGCTCGCCAAGGCGGGGCTGCCGACCGTCATGCTGGGGCGGCGTTCCGGCGACGAGAGCGTCACGTACGTCGACGCGGACAACACCGGCGGCGCGCGCGACGCGGTCACGCACCTGCTGGCCGGTGGCCGCCGCACGATAGGCGCCCTCGGCGGACCACTGGACATGTACGTCGCCCAGTGCCGGCTGCGCGGGTACCGGGAGGCCCTGGAACGGGCGGACGTGGAGGTCAGGGACTCGCTGATCGTGGCGGGGGAGGACTTCACGGAGGAGAGCGGCCGGCGGGCGACGGCCGAGCTGCTGGCCCGGCATCCGGATCTCGACGCGGTCTTCGCCGCCTCGGACACCCTGGCCGCGGGAGCGCTGGGCGCGCTGCGCGAGGCGGGCCGACGGGTGCCTGAGGACGTGGCGGTGATCGGGTTCGACGACTTCCACCCCGCCCGTCCCATGGAGCCGCCGCTGACGACGGTCCGGCAACCGCTGGAGGAGATCGGCCGGACCATGGTGCGGCTCCTGCTGGAGGAGATGGAGGACTCACCCGTGGCCTGGCGACACGTCATCCTCCGGACGGAGCTGGTGCTCCGGGACTCCGCCTGAACCGGACTCCGCCCGAGCCACTCCGCCCCGAGCCACCGCCCGGGGCACCGGGAACCCTCCACTCCCGTTCCGCCGGCAGCCCTCCGCTCCCGCCCCCGAACAAAAGGCGGTCCACCGCCGTTCCCGGGAGCGCTCCACTTCCCTGCCCGGACCGGCCGGTCGCCGCTTCTCACCGCAACGCCACCCCTCCCACCTGCCGCTTCGAAAATTCTTCGACGACGTCGGTGCGCACCGTCTTGTCAGGAACATGAACCGCTTCTACAGTCCCCTGCAACCGGTAAGTGGGAGCGCTCCCATCAGTGGGGAGTCGGGAGCGCTCCCACTTACCGG
>MUMD01000338.1 GCA_002155895.1 Streptomyces rochei | reverse complement strand
GTCACGGGTTCGGGGGCGGGAACCGGGGACGCCGGCGCGTGGCGCTCCGGCACGGGTTCCACCGGGTCGGCCGGCCGGTTCCTCGCCGCCTCCCAGCCCGGCGGGAGAGCCGGGTGTGCCGTCGGTGGGTTCGTGATCGCCATGCCGTCCTCGTCCTCCCCTGCTCACCGTGTCCGCATGCGTGCGCGTGTCCGTGGCTGTCCGGTCCGGTCCGTGGCTGCGTCGGGCCGCGTCGTTCCTGGCCGGTTGGTCGGTTCTCGGGCCGCTACTCCCCCGTGATCGTTCCGAAGTCCGTACCCGAGCCCAGGATCAGGCCCGCGCCGAGGAGGATCATCGTGGCCGGGACCATGAACGTCGTGATCATCATCGTGGCCTTGGGGACCGCGCGGGCGGCCTTGCGGCGGGCGTTCTGGGCGTCCGTGCGGCGCATGTCCTTGGCGAGGGAGACCAGGGTGTCGACGATGGGGGCGCCCAGTTCCTCGCCCTGCTGGAGTGCGGTCACGAACATCGCCACCTGTTCGGAGTCGTTGCGCCGGCGCAGTTCCGCGAAGGCCTGGCGGCGGCTCATGCCGAGGTCCATCTGGCGCAGGGTGATGCGCAGTTCGTCGGCCCAGGGACCCTCGTAGCGGGTCGCCACCCGGTCCAGGGCCTGGCGGAAGCCGAGGCCGGCGCTGACCACCACCGCGAGGACGTCCAGGAAGTCGGGGAGCGTGCGCTCGATCTCGTCCTTGCGGATGCGGATCGCCGACCAGATGCCGACCTCGGTCCAGAAGGCGCCGAAGGCCAGCAGGAGCAGGGCCACCAGGAACTGGCCGCGCAGGAGGAAGACCAGGAAGCCGACGGCGCCCAGGAACCCGTAGACGGCGCGGCGGGCGGCGTAGCGGTCGATGGTGAGGCCGCCGGGGTTGCCGGCCAGGTCGATGCGGCGGCGGTACTTGGCGACCAGGACCGGGCCCATGACGCGCAGCACGGCGGGGGCGTAGCGCATGCCCATGCGGTCGACGAGGGAGTCGACGGCGCCGGTGCGGGTGGAGCCGACCTCCAGGGCGAGGGCGAGGTCGCCGGGGAGTTTCGCCTCCGCCCGGTACATGCGGAGACCGGCGAAGACGCCCCACACGCTCAGGGCCGCCGTCAGTGCGAGGAGCAGTCCGATACCCATTGCGGCTCCCTTCTCAGACGTCGATGCGGGACAGGCGGCGGATGAGGACGAAGCCGACGGCGTAGAGCGCGAAGGCGACGACGACGGCGACCTGGCCGGCCGGGGAGCCGGTCATGCGTTCCAGGGCGCCGTCCTTCACCCCGTTCATGAGGAACAACGAGCCGACGCCGAGGACGGGGACGGCGTACGAGGTCATGCTGACCTGGGAGAGCTGGGTGCGGACCTCGCGCCGGGTCTCCTTGCGCTCCTCCAGGGTCTCCGTGAGGTTGCGCAGCGCGCTGACGACCTGGCCGCCCGCGCGGTTGGAGAGGACGAGTGTGGTGACCAGGACGACGAGTTCGCGGGAGGGGAGGCGGTCGGCGAGTTCGCCGAGGGCGTCGTCCATCGAGGCGCCGAGGGCGAGCTGGTCGGCGACCTTGCCCAGTTCCTCGCCGGCGGGGGCCTCCAGCTCCTCCGCCGCCATGCCGATGGCGGTGCGCAGGGCGAGGCCGGCCTGGGTGGCGTTGGCGAGGATGCGGGCGAGTTCGGGGAGCTGGTTGATGAACTTCTCGATGCGTTTCTGGCGTTGCCAGTTGAGGAACTGGACCGCCACGCCTATGCCGAGCAGTCCGGCGAGCGGGCCGAAGAAGGGAGCCAGGGCGGCCTGGCCGATCAGCCACAGGCCCGCGACCGTGGCGACCATGTAGGCGAAGAACTCGCCGGGGGTGAGGTCCAGGCCGGTCGCCGCCAGGCGCAGTTCCAATGTGCGGCCGAGCTTGGTGCGGCGCAGGCGGCGGTCCAGAGCGCGGAAGCGGCGCCTGCGGCCGGCGGGAGGGAGCTGTCCGGCGGCGGAGAGCCGGTCGACCAGGGCCTGGCGCTGGGCCTTGCCGGCGGCGTAGGAGTGCACGCCGGCGACCGCGAGGGCGCAGGTCAGCAGCGTGATGCCGGTGGTGAGGGTGACGAGGGTGTCGAGTTCCATCGGCGGTCCTACCTGGCTTCCCTGGTGGCGAGCTGGTCGTTGGTGTGGGCGACGCCGAAGGCCTGCGGGACGGGCTGGTTCGCCATGTAGAGGCGTTCGGCGGCGCGGCGGGGCAGCGGGTGGTACTCGAAGGCGCCGTGGACGCGGCCGTCGGGGGTCATCGGACGGGCGTTGAAGCGGGCGACCGTGGCGAGGCGGTACGGCTCACCGCCGTGGCTGGCGAGCAGCGCGATCTCGGTGATGCGGCGGGCGCCGTCGGCGAAGCGGGTGAGCTGGACGATGACGTCGACCGCGCTGTTGATCTGGTCGTGCAGGGCGACGAAGGGGACCTCGACGTCCGACATGGAGGCCAGGGTCTGCAGACGCATCAGGGCGTCCTCGGCGCTGTTGGCGTGGACGGTGGCGAGGGAGCCGTCGTGGCCGGTCGACATGGCTTGGAGCATGTCCAGGGACTCGCCGCCGCGGACCTCTCCGACGACGATGCGGTCGGGGCGCATGCGCAGGGAGTTGCGGACGAGGTCGCGGATGGTGACGCGGCCCTGGCCCTCGACGTTGGGCGGTCGGGACTCCAGGCGGATCACGTGGGCCTGCTGGAGCTGCAGCTCCGCCGAGTCCTCGATGGTGATGATGCGCTCGTGCTCCGGGATCAGGCCGGAGAGGGCGTTGAGGAGGGTCGTCTTCCCGGTGCCGGTGGCGCCGGAGACGATGATGTTGAAGCGGGCCTGCACGAGACCGGCCAGCAGGTAGAGCATGTGGTCGTCGAGCGAGCCGAGGCCGATCAGTTCGTGGAGGGTGAAGGAGCGCGGGAAGCGGCGGATGGTGAGCGCCGGGCCGGTGAGGGAGAGCGGCGGGATGATGACGTTGACGCGCTCGCCGGAGGGGAGGCGGGCGTCGACCATCGGGTTGGACTCGTCCACGCGGCGGTTGACCGTCGACACGATGCGCTCGATGGTCTGCATCAGCTGGTCGTTGGAGGCGAAACGGAGGGGCAGTTGCTCCACCCGGCCACCGCGCTCGACGAAGATCGCGTCGGGTCCGTTGACCATGATCTCCGTGATGGAGGCGTCTTCGAGCAGCGGCTCCAGGATGCCGAGACCGAGGGCTTCGTCGACGACCCGGCGGATCAGCTGGGAGCGTTCGACCGTCGACAGGACGGGTCCCTCGCGGCTGATGATGTGCCCGAGGACGCGCTCCAGGCGGGCCCGGCGCTCGGCCGTCGCCAGCGAGCTCATCTCGGCGAGGTCGATCTCCTCCAGGAGCTTGGCCCGGTAGGAGGCGACGAGGTGTCCGTCCTCGCCCCGGCTGCCGTGCTCCTCGGGGGAGTGGATGCGTGCGCGCAGGCTCATGCGTCCTCGGGCTCCTCGGTCAGTGGTCGATCGGCATGGTGGCCGTCTTGGTGGCGTTCCCGAAGTCCCAGCCGGGGACGATCGAGGGGATGTCGACGGTGGCCGTGACGGTGACCTCGTCGCCGCCCTCCGCGGCCCCGCAGTCCGTGCCGTCGGCCAGCCAGTCGCTGACGGCCGCGTCGCACGCCTGCCCGGCCCCCTCGTCGAGGGAGGCGCTGCGGGCTCCGGCGCGGGCCGCGGTGCCGGCCTGCTGGGCGGTGTACGCGATGAGACCGAGCTGTACGGCGGCCATGGCGACGATGATCAGGACGGGGAGGAAGCCGAGGTACTCGATGGCGACCTGGCCCCGGTCCCGGGCACCCCGGCCCCGGCCGACGCGGTCCCGGTCCCGGGCGCTCCGGCCCCCGGCGACGCGGTCCCGATCCCGGGCACCTCGGCCCCCGGCGACGCGGTCCCAGGCGCCGTGGCCCCGGCCCCCGGCGACGCCGTCCCGGTGTCTCGCGCGGTACGTCCGTGGGGAGTACGGCATCTCAGTCGGTCTCCTCCTCCACGGCCCCCGCGTGCCCCCGCACGTCGAAGGGGAAGCTGACCGTGCCCGGGAAGAGGACCGGGACCCTGATCTCGACGTCGGCCGTGACGAAACCGCCCGCCGTGCCGCAGTCCACACCGGCGCCCCCCTCCCACGCGCCCGGCAGCTTGTCGCGGCCCGCCTCCTCGCAGGCGCCCTGCCGCGCCCCCCGCTCGGCCGCCGTCGCCGCCCGTACCGCTTCGTCGGCAGCATTCCCCGCGAGCGTGAACGTGTACCCCACGAGCACGAGCTGCCACAGCACCACCAGCGTGACGATGATCGTCGGCAGCATGCCGAGGAACTCGACGGTGACCTGACCGGAGTCGCGCCACCTGGTCCGGTCCCGTAAGGCACTCATCCCCCACCGTCCTTCCGCCGCCGGAAGCTCACCGACCCCCGGTCGCCGCGGAACCGGCCGCCGCCCTTGCGGTGGTCCGCCTCCGGTGCCTTGACCAGGCGCAGTTCGCCCGCGAGGGCCCACAGGGCCTGCTTCACCGTGCTCTTGGCGTCCAGCTCGTGGACGCGGCCGGCGTCCACGGCCCCCTGGAGTTCCTTGAAGTTGGCGGGGACGGTGGTGCCGGCGACCGGCGTCCCGGTGATCTTCTGGATGAGGGCGGGCTGGATCTCCGTGCCGCGCGTGTGCCGGTTGACGACCACGGTGGTCTCCTCGGCCTTGCGGATCTGCAGCCGGTCCCACATCCGCACCGCCCGCTTGGCGCCGCGCACGGCGACCACGTCGGGGGTGGTGACCAGCAGCGCGGCGTCGGCCATCTCCACGGCGGCGGCGCCGGCCCCGCCGAGCTGGGCGCCGCAGTCGATGACGACGACCTCGTAGCGCGAGCGCAGGGCGCTGACGATCTGGCGGGCGGCGCGGTCGGTGACCTCCTCGCCCCGCTCGCCCTCCCCGGGGGCGAGCAGCAGGGCCAGTCCGGTGTCGTGGCGGAAGACCGCGTCGGCCAGGACCCGCGGGGAGATGTCGTTGATCGCCGCCAGGTCGGCGACCGAGCGGCGGAACTGGACGTCCAGATAGGAGGCGATGTCGCCGGCCTGGAGGTCCATGTCGACCAGGACGGTGGACCGGCCCGACGCCTGCGCCGCCAGCGCCAGTTGGACGGCCGTCAGGGTGGCGCCCACCCCGCCCTTCGCACCGCCGACCGTGACGACGGTGCCGCCGACGCCGGTGAAGACGTCACCGCCGCTGCCCAGGTGCCGCCGTACGCCCACGGACCACTGGGCGACCGCTTGGACGCGGCTGGCGAGTTCCTCGTAGCTGAGCGGCAGGGCGACCAGGCCGCGGGCGCCGTAGTCCATGGCGGCCTGGAAGAGGCCGGGGCCGGGGTCGGAGGTGACGAGGATGACGCCGACGGCCGGGAAGCGGAGGGCGACCTCGCGGATCAGTTCCAGGGCCGGGACCGGGCCGATGCGCTCGTGGACGACGACGACCTCGGGCAGGTCGTCGACGGACTCGGCGGCGAGGCGGGCGAGGGTGTCGACGAGCTGGGTGGAGTCGACGACCGGGGCGACCGGTTCGGCGTCCGGGAGCTGGCTGAGCAGAGTGGTGATGGACCGTACGGCGTCCGCGTCGCCGACCGCCGGGAGAATCCTCGTGGGCATACCGGCCTCACTTGTCCTTCGCGAGTTCGTACGTCCGGTCCTTGTCCGGAACCGTGGTGTCGCTGCCGGGCGCCACCAGCGCGAGCCGGACCCGCTGGGCGAACGACTCGGCGTAGGTGATGCGCTGGGCGTCGATGGTGGACAGGGCGAAGGTGATGGGGACGGCGTCGGTGGGTTCCCGGTCGCGGCTGTTCTCGTCGGGCTGCAGCGAGGTGAGGTCGCCGACGTCGATGACCCGGGCGTTCGTTACGATGATCTTGGATTGAGCGGGGTCACCCTCCCGCTCTCCCTCGAAGGTGGCGTAGACGTTGACGGTGGAGCCCGGTGTGATCTTGCCGGCGACGCCGGTCGCCGCATCGATCATGATGGCGACCTCCTGCTGCCCGGGCTGCAGGGCGGGCTGGTCGACGATCATGTCGCTCTGCAGCAGCGAGCCCGCCTTCAGCGTCGTCACGGCGATCTTGCCGCGGACCTGGCCGAGATCCGTGACGGCGTTCTTCGACAGCCAGCGCTCGGGCATCTCGATCTTCTCGAACTGCCCCGCGCCCAGCGGTGTGTAGGGCTCCACGTCGGTCTTGAGCCGGTACGCGGTGACCTCGGGGCCGACCTTCGACTTCACGTCGTTCACGACGGACAGCACGCCGGCGAAGACGCCGAGGGCGCAGAGGACCGACAGGATCAGCAGGATGATGCCGCGGCGCTGACGGGAGTTCATGTGCCGTGCAACCTCATTGGGGGAATCGGTCGAGCCGGAACGGATGGCGGGGCGGGCGGTGCAGCGGTACGGACCTACCCCGTCAGGGCGCGTCTCTCACGGCGGTGGCCGAGTGCGGGGCCGCGGCGTGCCGCGGGGGTCCGGTCGCGGCCGGTGTCGTACTCCGGCGGCGTGGCCGAGCAGAACACGCAGCGGTCACCGATGACGTCGATGCCGCACCAGTGGCATGTGCTCTGCCGTACGGACGTGACCAGTTGGTAGAGGACGGACAGGTCGGGCAGGTAGGCGCAGAACTCGGTCAGCTTGCCGGTCCCCCACCAGCCCGGGGATTCGGCGGGCAGCGGCATCTCGCGCAGGCCCTGCACCTTCCAGGACGGGGCGAGGGTGCCGGTGACCCAGTCCGGGGCGAGCTGGCCCTTGGCGACCAGCAGCCAGGTCCCGAACTCGGGTCCGTCGAGGGCGGCGTCCGGCCCGATCCGCACCAGCTGCGGCACGGGGTGGGCGACGACACCGAACTGGCTGCCCGGCATCCAGGACCGGGCGTGCGACTTCAGGCCCACGGGGACGTGGTCGAGCCGGGCGACCGAGCCGAGCAGCGCGCCGGCGTGGATGTAGTGGGTGAGGAGGCGGCCGGCCGAGGCGAGCACGCCGGGGCTGAGGTCGCAGGAGGCGAGCTGGCGCAACTGGCGGGCGAGCACGGCCAGTCCGAGCGGGGGCAGGGACGGCCGGAACAGGGCGATCCGATCGGTCTCCAGGAGGGCGCGTACGGTGTGCAGCCGGCGTTCCACGCTCGCCGGCAGGACCTGCGAGCACACCACGATCACATGCCCGTGCTGCTCGACCAGGGCCTGCAGCTCGGCCAGCACCTGCTCCAGCGGTCGTCGGTCGACGTCCTGGAGCACGATCGCGGGCAGCGTCCGGTCGTCCTGCGGCGGCAGCGCCATGTCGGCACTGGTCACGGCAATGGCAGTTGGCACGCGCGGCTCCCGGTCTCCCCATGCCCGTCGGTGCGCCGGTGTTACTCCGGCACACCCGGATGACTTCACTGCGTGACTACCTGAGCACTGTATCCACGCGTCTGTGACCGGAGAACAGCGTTTCTGTAGCTGTGGAACAACTTGTGAGGCACAAGGTGCTGCAAAACGGGGCAGGTTGAGCATTTCCCGGTCACAGTTCGGGCGGCGCGCGGCCTCATCTCGGGGGCCGCCAAGTCCGCGAGGCGGCAGCGAACTTGGTCCGTACCTACCTCTTGACACCCTCAATTGGTCTGGACCACCTTGTACCTCACTGCGCCACCGCTCTCCTCCCCCCGTCCGCGACTCCCCACCGCCCCCACTCCCCACCGGAGGCCCCATGGACCCCGTACGCCGCCGATCGGTCTGCCGGTACGGCGGCGTACGGGGTCCATGGGGCCTCCGGTGG
>MUMD01000337.1 GCA_002155895.1 Streptomyces rochei | reverse complement strand
GGTCGGGGTGGGCGGGGCGATGCTGCTGCCACAGGGGGACTCCGACGGACGGGACGTCTCCGCCGCGACCACCGGTGCCACCTCCGCGCCCTCCGCGTCGGCCACGGCGTCCGCTCCGCCTCCCGTCTCCGCCGACACCGTCCTCGGTCAGCTCAAGGAGCTGCTTCCGGAGGGTGAGTTCAGCCAGGAGGACGCCCGGGGGTCCGCCGACCGGCCGTCACCGTACGCGTATGTCGTGTACGACGACGGGGAGGGGGCCGCCGCGATCAGCATGGGCCTCTCCCGGGTGGAGCCGGGCAGCGCTGAGGTCCGCCAGGTGACCGAGTGCCCCGACGAGACGTTCGTCCCGCACGACTCCTGTTCCTCCACCCGCCTGCCCGACGGCTCGCAGCTGCGGCTGTTCAAGGGGTACGAGTATCCGGACAAGCGCGTCGAGACCAAGCTCTGGACCGCCGACCTCGTGACGAACGAGGGGCAGCACGTCAGCCTGAGCGAGTGGAACGCGCCCGCGCAGAAGGACGCCCCCGTCTCGCGCCCGGAGCCCCCGCTCTCGGCCGAGCAGCTGAAGGAGGTGGTGACGGCCGAGGTGTGGCGCCGGGTGGTGGACGCGATCCCCGAGCCGTCGGAGTCCGCCCAGCCCCCGGGGGACGCCCCGACCGCCGACGTCCCGCCGGCCGCCGTGTCCGGCAAGAACGTGGGCGAGACGCTGGCCGGGCTGCTCCCCGAGGGCCTGGACGTGGTCGGCAAGGGCGGTCAGGAGGAGGAGTTCGCCTATGTCGTGGTGGACGACGGGCGGGGCGAGAGCCTCGTCCAGGTCAACGTCCAGTACGGCATGGGCGATGTCGCCGGTCAGCTCTACGCGGGCGGCGAGACCCTGCCCGACGGCACCCGGATCGCCGTCCAGCAGGGCGCCGGCGACGACCGGGTGGCCGGGGTGCTCATGTGGACCGTCGACACGCTGCGGCCCGGTGAGGAAGGCTTCCGTGTGGTGATCAGCGCCTTCAACAACGGGGCCCCGCACGCCCAGCCGTCCCGCGCCACGCCCGCGCTGACCGTCGATCAGCTGCGGAAGATGGCGCTCAGCCCGGAGTGGGACGAGCTGCGGTAACGGGCCCGGTCCCCCTCGCCCGGTCCGCCGCCCGCTGTGGCGCGGCGGACCGGGCTCTGACGGGTCACGCTCACCCGCCGAAGGTCACCACCAGGCGTCCGTCCGCCGCGAAGGACCAGCGCAGGGCTCCGGCGTAGGAGGAGCAGCGGGAGCCGTTCGAGCCCGACCAGAACTGGTTCGAGCCGTCGGCGTCGCCGATGATCCGGTCGTTCGCGCCGCTGTCGCACGAGGTGTTGTTCCGGAAGACCGAGTCACCGTCGTCGAAGTTGAAGTTCCGCTGCTCGTTCCCGATGCTGACGTTGTCCGACACCCGCATCGTGCCCGGGTTGCTGTTGTAGGTGAACCCGTGCTTGCCGTTGCCGTAGGCGATGCTGCGGCGGACGACGTGGTCGACCTCGATGTCCTCGCCGCCGAGCTTGTAGCCGTTGCGGTCGCCGTTGCCGGCCTGGGAGCCGTCGCTCAGGGTGCCGTTCTCGAGGGCGAGGGAGTCCTCGATGGTGACCGCGCCGATCGCGCCGGTGTCGGACTTGGTGTACAGGTCCCAGCCGTCGTCGATGTTGTTGTGGGCCACGGCGTAGCGGAAGACGTTGCCGGGGCCGGAGGTGAGCTTCGCGGCGAACCCGTCGGCGTCCTCGCCGTCAGAGTCGGCGTTGTCGTGCGAGACGGCGCTCAGGATCAGGTTGTTCGAAGGCCACTGGGCCTTGGGCGTGCTGGAGAGCATGCGGGAGAGCTGCAGGCCGGTGTCGCGGTTGTAGCGGGTCACCGTGCGTTCGAAGACGTTGTTGCTGCCGCCGACGAAGATGCCGTTGTCGCCCGCACGCTCGACCACGACGCCCTTGACGTGCCAGTACGAACCGTTCACCGCGAGCCCGCGGTTGGCCGGGTCCTCGCTCTGCGCCGAGAAGTTCAGCACCGGCGTCTCACCCGGGTAGGCGGCCAGCGTCTTGCGGGCGGACGCGCTGCCGTCGTTCCCCTGGGGGATGGTGACCGTCTGGGCGTGGCGGTAGGTGCCGCCGCGCAGGTAGATCGTGCCGCCGGGGGCGACGCGGCTGATCGCCGAGGTGAGGGTGGTGGGGTCGGACTCCGTGCCGGTGGCGCCGTCGGTGCCGTTCGGGGACACGTAGAGCGTGCCGGTGACGGGGGGCGGGGTGGTGGAGCCGCCGTCCGTCTCCACTTCCACGTAGTCGATGTTCGGCAGACCGGCCGACGTGGTCGGGGTGAGCCGGACCGTGTTGCCGCCCGCCCTCAGCGTCACCGTGAGCGTGCGGGTCGCCCAGGTGCTCCAGGCCCCGGTGCCGTCGAAGGTGGCGGTGGTCGCGGTGGTGCCGTTCACGAGTATGTTCGCGGGGCGTGCCGTGCCGGTTCCGTTGGCATAGCGGATGCGCAGGGTGGCCGTGCCCGCCGCCGGGGCGTTCACGGTGAACTGGGCGTGTGCGCCGGTGGCGTTGGTGCCGTTGCAGAAGCCGCTGCCCGAGTACCCGGACCAGTCGGAGTCGATCGTGCCCGTGCAGCTCGCGGGGGTGGATTCGGCCTCGTACCGTTCGGTGGCGGCCTGTGCGGGGTTGCCGGACAGGGTGACGAGCGTGCCGGCCAGCAGGCCGACGCCCGCGATGAGGGGTCTGCGTCGCATCGGTTGGTCTCCGATTCGTCGGTGGAGCCACGGATGGGCCGCCGGAGGACGGAGGGGAGCGGTCGGCCCACAGGGATGGAGAAAGCGCTTTCCCGCAAGCTAAGACCGTGATGCGAACACGTCAATGGTTGTGTACGTGATTGGCGTTCAGATCATTGAACACCGTGGGACCCGGCCCCGCCCGGTCCCACGGCCTTCGGTCTCAGAAGAAGTCCGCCCACGGCTGGTCCCAGATCTCCTTCACGCACAGCACCAGGAACAGCAGGCCCGCGACCGCGAGCATGCCGTTGCTGAGCCAGCCGTTGCGCCACTCGGCGGGGGTGCGGGAGGAGTTGAGGAGCCAGATCAGGGTCAGGGCGAGGAAGGGCATGAAGGCCGCGCCCAGGACGCCGTAGATGATCACCAGGCGGAAGGGTTCGCCCTGGAAGAGCAGGACGATGGGCGGGAAGGTCAGCCACAGCAGGTAGGCGCGGAAGGGCCAGGAGCGTTCGTGCTCGCCCGAGGCGATCTCCTCGGCCTTGCCCGCCCGCTTGTCCCGCAGCCGGGTCACGAAGTCCGCGAACATCAGGCTCACGCCGTGCCACACGCCGATGAGCGAGGTGAACGACGTGGCGAAGAAGCCGATCAGGAAGAACTTGGCCGTCGCCGTGCCGTACTCGTCCTCCAGGATGTCCCCGAGCTGCACCAGGCCCTTGCCGCCGCCGGAGAGCGCGATGTTCGCGGCGTGCAGCAGCTCCGCGCCGACGAAGAGCATCGCGACGACGAAGACGCCGGTCGTGATGTAGGCGACCCGGTTGTCCAGCCGCATCACCTTCATCCAGCCGGTGTCGGCCCAGCCCTTGGCGTTGACCCAGTAACCGTAGGCGGCGAGGGTGATCGTGCCGCCCACGCCGCCGATCAGGCCGAGGGTGTTGAGGATCGAGTCGTCGCCGTCGGGGATGACGGGGAGGAGGCCGGCGAAGGCGTCGCCCAGGTTGGGGGCGACCCGGATCGCCAGGTAGACCGTGACCACGAACATGACGCCGACCAGGACCGTCATGACCTTCTCGAAGACGGCGTACTTGTTGAACCAGACGAAGACCAGGCCGACCACCCCGCAGGCCACGCCCCACCATTCGAGGTCCATGACACCGGGGAAGAGGGCTTGCAGGGGCAGGGCGCTGGACGACATCGCCGCGGCGCCGTAGGAGAAGCCCCAGATCACCACGTAGAACGCGAAGAACCAGGTCGTCCAGCGGCCGAGGCTCGCCCAGCCGTCGAAGAGGGTGCGGCCGGTGGAGAGGTGCCAGCGGCCCGCCGCCTCGGCCAGGGAGATCTTGACCAGGCAGCCGAGGACCGCCGCCCACAGCAGGGTGTAGCCGAAGTTGCTGCCCGCGATCAGGGTGGCCACGAGGTCGCCGGCGCCGACCCCGGTCGCCGCGACGACGATGCCGGGGCCGATGTAGCGCCAACTGGATTTACGGGGTGCCGAGTCGGGGCCGTGTGGTGTCCCCGTGGCCTTGTCACTGGTGTTGCCCGTGGTGTCCGCCATGCGGGCCAAGAAAGCCGATGGCGGACGCCGGGACAAGAGGGCGTGCGGGGATCTTCACCCGAAGGTGCCCGTCCCGGGCCCTACTTCGCGTCGGCCGACTCCTGCTCCTCGGCCGCGGCCTTCTTCTCGTCCGCCTCGGACTCCGCCTCGCCGTCCTCGAAGTAGGCGTCCAGGACCTCGTCCAGGGCGGCTTCCCACTCCTTGAAGCGGCTTCGGGAGGTCGCCTCGATCTCGATCGGGTACCAGCGGCGGTCCGGGGTGTGCACCGTGACGGTGAACCGCTTGCCGAAGCGGCCGGTCTCCGTCTCGACGGCGCCGACCTCGTCCCAGCGGAACTCGCAGCTCTGGTCGTCGAGGGCGAGGCGTACGCCCCTGTGGTCGGCGACGATCCGGGCGCGGCGGTCGGCGGCCTCGAAGACGGGGCCGTCGGGGGCCTCCTCGTCCTCGTCCGGTTCGTCCGTCCGCTCGGAAGTCTCCTCCGGCTCGCGGGCGTCCTCGGCCTCGGGCGCGGCGTCGGGCGTCTCGGCGTCCGCCTTCTCCTCGGTCGTCTCCTTCGCCGGTCTCGTGTCCTCCGGCTCACCGGTCACGGGCGCGGTGAGCCCGGGGATGAAGGCCGGGTCGAATCCGGCGCCTTCCAGGGGCTGGCTGGTCGATCCTCTGCGCTGCTCCACAGCGGGCAGTATGGTCGACGTTCCTGTGCCGGACACAGCCAGCCCCGTCATCGTTATCAGACGACTATCGTCGCGCGGGCCGGCGGACCTAGACGAACAGGCTCAGTACCGCCGCGACCACGAACCCGGCGACCGACAGGACGCTCTCCAGCACCGTCCACGTCTTGAGCGTGTCCCGTTCGCTGATGCCGAAGTACTTGGCGACCATCCAGAAGCCGCCGTCGTTGACGTGCGAGGCGAAGATGGAGCCCGCCGAGATGGCCATGATGACCAGGGCGACGAACGCCTGCGAGTGGTCGCCCTCGGCGAGCAGCGGCGCCACGATGCCCGCCGTCGTCACGATGGCCACCGTCGCCGAGCCCTGCGCGACCCGCAGCACCAGGGAGATCAGGTAGGACAGGACGATCACCGGCAGGCCGACGTCGTTGAAGGTGTCGGAGAGGGCCTGGGCGACGCCGCTGGCCTTGAGGACGGCGCCGAAGACTCCGCCCGCGCCGACCACCAGCAGGATGTTGCCGACCGGCTTCAGCGAGGCCGTCGAGACGGTCTCCAGGGACTTGCGGGACCAGCCGCGCCGGATGCCGAGCAGGTAGTAGGCGAGGAACAGGGCGATCGTCAGGGCGACGAACGGGTTGCCGAAGAACTCGATGACCGACCGGAGGGTGGACTCGTCCAGGGCGATGGAGGAGAAGGTCGCGGCGAGGATCAGGACCAGCGGCGTACCGATGATGCCGAGGACGGTGCCGAGCGCGACCGGGGTCTCGCGCGGCTCGACGCCGGACGCCCGCTGCTCCTCGACGACGGCCTGCTTGGCCTCCTCGGCGGCCTCGACCATGTCCTGCGGCACGGGGACGAAGATGCGGCGGCCGATCCAGGCGGAGAACGCCCAGGCGGCGAGGACGGCGGGGACGCCGCAGACGATGCCCATGAGGATCACCCAGCCGAGGTCCACCTTGAGCAGTCCGGCGGCGGCCACGGGGCCGGGGTGCGGCGGCAGGAAGGCGTGGGTCATCGACAGGCCGGCCAGCAGCGGCAGGCAGTAGAGCAGGACCGACTTGCCGGAGCGCTTGGCGGCGGCGTAGACGATCGGCGCGAGGACGAAGATGCCGACGTCGAAGAAGACGGGGATGCCGAAGATGAGGCCGGTGAGGCCCATCGCGAGGGGGGCGCGCTTCTCGCCGAAGAGGCCCAGCAGGCGGGAGGCCAGCACTTGGGCGCCGCCGCTGACTTCGAGGATGGCGCCGAGCATGGTGCCCAGGCCGATGATGATGGCGACATGGCCGAGGATGCCGCCCATGCCCGACTCGATGGTGGAGACGGCGTCGGACTTCTGGACGGTGCCGAAGAGTTCGGTGACCGAGAGGCCGGCGAGCAGGCCGACGGCTATGGAGACGGCGAGCAGCGCGACGAACGGCTGGAGCCGGACCTTGATGATCAGGAAGAGCAGGAGCGCGATGCCGATCGCGGCGACGGTCAGCAGACCGGCCGTGCCGTCGATCAGGGCGAGCAGGCCGCCGGTGTGCGGTGGCGTCTGTGGCGCGGAGGCGGCGGCGAGCTGGAGGGACGGGTAGGACATACGGGGGTCCTCTGGGTAAACACATACTGCTTTCGGGCAGGGCGGGGCGCGGCACGGCGCCCTGAAGGGGGGAGGGCGCCGTGCCGTGCGACAGGCAGAGAGAGAAGGTGCGGCCGGGGGCGGGTCAGCCCAGGACGGCCAGCGCGTCGATCTCGATGAGGAGTCCGGCGGGCAGACCGACGTAGACGGTCGTGCGGGCGGCGGGCGGCTGGGTGAGGCCCTGCTCCTCGAAGTAGGCGTTGTAGATCTCGTTCATCTCGGCGAAGTGGTCCACGTCGGTGAGGTAGACGCGGATCATCATCACGTCGTCCCAGGAGGCGCCGCCCTCCTCCAGGATCGCCTTGACGTTGGCGAGGGTCTGGAGGGTCTGCTCGCGCAGGGTCGGGCCGGCCGGGGTGGGGGCCTTGCCGTCCTCGTGGGGGAGGAAGCCGACCTGGCCGGCGACCTGGAGGATGTTGCCCTTCTTGACGCCGTGGGAGAACTTCGCCGGGGGGACGGTGTGGGTCGCGGGGGTGAGAGCGATCTTGTCGGTCATGCGGTGACTTCCTTGACTGGGGTCCTGCCGGAGTACTCGCCGCTGATCGCGTCCGCCGTACGGCGCACCAGCGGGAGCAGGGTGAGGAGTTCGTCGGCGGTGACGACCACGTTCGGCGCGGAGACCGACATGGCGGCGACCACCCGGCCGTCGGCGCCCCGGATGGGCGCGGCGACGCAGTTGATGGACTCCTCGTGGCCACCGAGGTCGGTGGCCCAGCCCTGTTCGCGCACCTTGGCCAGCTCCGTGAGGAAACCGTCGGCGTTCGGCGTCGAACGGGGCGTGTACATGGGGTAGTCGAGTTTCTCGACGACGGCTCGGCGCTCGTTCTCGGGGAGGTCGGCGAGGAGCAGCTTCGCCACGGCCGCCACGGTGATGGCGACGGGCTTGCCGATCCGTGAGTACATGCGGACCGGGTAGCGGCTCTCGACCTTGTCGATGTAGAGGACCTCGTTCTCCTCGTACACGGCGAGGTGGACGGTGTGTCCGCACTGTTCGTTGAGGCGTACGAGGTGGGGGTGGGCGATCTCGCGGACGTCGAGGTTCTCCATCGCCTCCTGGGCCAGGGCGATGAGCCGGGCGCCGAGGCGGTAGCGCTGGTCCTCCTGGCGGTAGACGAAGCCGTGTTCGTGGAGGGTGCGCAGCAGACGCAGGGCGGTGGACTTGTGGACGCCGAGGCGGTCGGCGACCCGGCCCAGGTCGGCGGGGCCCTCGGCGAGCAGCGGCAGGATGCTCAGCGCGCGGTCGACGGTCTGGCTCACGGGGTGCGTACCTCCTCCTCGGCCCTCGCGTCGGCCTGTGTCCAGCCGGGGCCGAGTCGAAGTGTCCCCCACGCGGTGTCGTCGAGGGCGGCCAGGCGGTCGGCGTGGTCGCGGGCCGGGGGTGCGGCGAGGTCACCGGGGACGGTGAGGGCGGCGGCGGCCATCAGGTGGCCGTGGCGCAGGCGCTGGCGCACGGGCAGTCCGCGCAGGGTGGCGGAGAGGAACCCGGCGGCGAAGGCGTCGCCCGCACCGACGGCGGCGACGACGTCGACGGTGAGGGCGGGGACGGTGGTGACGCGGGTGGTCTCGGTGCCGTCGGCGCCGACGGTCCGGTGGAAGGCGGTGGCGCCGGCGGCGCCCTGCTTGACGACGAGCAGGTCGGGTTCGGGCAGCGCGGCGCGCACGGCTTCGGGGCCGCCGAGTCCCCACGCCTCGTCCTCGCCGACGAAGACGAGGTCGGCCCCCCGGGCCAGCTCCAGGAGCACCCGGGGGCCGTCGGTGTCCCCGTGCCACAGCCCCGGGCGGTGGTTGACGTCGAAGGAGACGAGGGGCCGGCCGGGGCGGCGGGCGGTCAGCTCCCGCATCAGCTCCAGGCAGTCGGCGGAGAGCGCCGGCGTGATGCCGGACAGGTGGAGCACGCGGCCGGAGCGGATCGCGTCGAGGTCCATGGTGCGGACGGACATCGCGGAGGCGGCCGAGCCCGCCCGGTAGTACGCGACCTCGTGGGCGTCGGTGGCGCGGTCCCCGGCGGTGCGGAAGTAGACGCCGGTGGGGCGGTCGGAGTCGCGGCGCACGGCGCGGACGTCGACCCCGTAGGCGCCGATCGCCTCGACGAGGTGGTCGCCGAAGCCGTCCGCGCCGACCCGGCTGATCCAGCGGGCGGTGTGGCCGGCCGCGGCGAGCACACAGGCCACGTTGGACTCGGCGCCGCCGATGGCGCGCTCGAAGGAGGGGACGTCGGCGAGGCGGCCGGGCACGGTGGGGAGGAAGGTGACCATGGACTCGCCGAGCGCGACGACGTCCACGACGTCGGGGGTGGTGCTGCGGTGTCCGTCGAGGGTCACGATGGTCATGGCTCCTGGTCGCGTCTCGCGGGCGGCGGCTCCGTTGACCCCGCGTTCGCCGAGATGTTAGACAGCAGTAAGCGATATACGCAACGACCGTTGCAAGTGTTGCAACGCAACCGCAACGCACCAGAGCAGGGAGGCTCCATGGCCCTCGACACCGGTACCGCGGGCGACCGCGACGCCCTCGCCAAGCTGGGCGAGGAGCACGTCGACCACCGCTTCAAGGGCCTCCCGCCGGACGCCTACGGCCTGACCGTCGCCGAGCTGGCCGGACAGCGCCGCAACCTCTTCACCGGTGGCTTCACCACGCCCGTGCTGGCCCTGTCCGCCGAGCGCCTGGAGCACAACCTGAGGCTCATGGAGACGTACTCCGCCCGGCACGGCCTGGCCTTCGCGCCGCACGGCAAGACCTCCATGGCCCCGCAGCTCTTCCAGCGCCAGATCGAGCACGGCGCCTGGGGCATCACCCTCGCCGTGCCGCACCAGGTGCGGGTGGCGCGGGCCTTCGGCGTCCAGCGGGTCTTCCTCGCCAACGAGCTGGTCGACGCCGCCGCCCTGCGCTGGATCTCCTCCGAGCTGGACGCCGACCCGGACTTCCGCTTCGTCTGCTACGTCGACTCCGTGCGCGGGGTCGAGCTGATGGACGCGGCGCTGACCGGGGCGGGCGCCTCCCGCCCGGTGGACGTCGTGGTGGAGCTGGCCGCCGGCGAGGGCGCGCGGACCGGCGTACGCACCGAGGCCCGGTGCGCGGCCGTCGCCGACGCGGTGGCCGGGGCGCGGACGCTGCGGCTGGCGGGTGTCGCCGGGTACGAGGGCGAGGTGCCGGACGCCGACACCGGGAAGGTGCGCGCCTGGCTGCGGCGGCTGGTCGCGCTCGCCGTCGACTTCGACGGGGCCGGGCGGTTCGACGGGCTGGAGGAGATCGTGGTGAGCGCGGGCGGCAGCGCCTGGTTCGACGCGGTGGCCGACGTGTTCTCCGAGGTCCCCGACCTGTCCCTGCCGGTGCTGAAGCTGCTGCGCTCGGGCGCGTACGTCTCCCACGACGACGGCCACTACCGCGAGCTGACCCCCTTCAACCGGGTCCCCGAGGAGGGCGCCCTGGAGCCCGCCTTCCGCCTGTGGAGCCAGGTCGTCTCCCGCCCCTCCCCCGGGCAGGCGTTCACCAACGCGGGCAAGCGCGACGCCGCCTACGACCTCCACCTGCCCTTCGCCCAGGTCGTGCGCCCCGCGGACGGCGGCCCCGAGCGCCCGGCGACCGGCATCGAGGTGACCGGGCTGTCCGACCAGCACGCCTGGCTGCGCACCACCGAGGAGGCCGACCTGGAGGTGGGCGACTGGCTCGGGGCGGGCCTGTCCCACCCCTGCACCTCCTTCGACAAGTGGCAGCTCATCCCGGTCGCCGAGGCGGACGGGACGGTCGTCGACTACATCCGCACGTTCTTCTAGGACGCCCGAGAGCGCCTGGGAAAGGGAGCCGGACATGGAAGAGCTGGTCATCAGGGACGCGGACGTGGTCGACGGCTCCGGCGCGGATTCCTACCGCGCGGACGTCGTGGTCGACGGCGGCCGGATCGCCTCGATCGTCAAGGAGGCGGCCGCCGCCGGCTGCCAGCGCCCGAGGGCACGCCGTGAGCTGGACGCCGAGGGCCTGGTCCTGGCCCCCGGCTTCATCGACATGCACGCCCACAGCGACCTGGCGCTGCTGCGGGACCCCGACCACAGCGCCAAGGCCGCGCAGGGCGTCACCCTGGAGGTCATCGGCCAGGACGGGCTGTCGTACGCGCCGGTGGACGACCGCACCCTCGGCGAGGTGCGCCGCGCCATTGCCGGGTGGAACGGGCCCGGCGACGACGTGGACTTCGACTGGCGGTCGGTCGGCGAGTACCTGGACCGGCTCGACCGCGGCATCGCCGTCAACGCCGCGTACCTGATCCCGCAGGGCACCGTCCGGGCCCTCGCCGTCGGCTGGGACGACCGGGAGGCGACCGAGGCCGAGCTGGAGCACATGCGGCGGCTGGTCGCCGAGGGCATGGAGCAGGGCGCGGTCGGCATGTCGTCCGGGCTGACGTACACGCCGGGCATGTACGCCAAGGACGCGGAGCTGACCGAGCTGTGCCGGGTGGTGGCCTCGTACGGCGGCTACTACTGCCCGCACCACCGCTCGTACGGGGCCGGGGCGCTCCAGGCGTACGAGGAGATGGTGGAGCTGACCCGGGAGGCGGACTGCCCGCTCCACCTCGCCCACGCCACCATGAACTTCGGCGTCAACAAGGGCCGCGCCCCCGAACTGCTGACGCTGCTCGACGACGCGCTCGCCGCCGGCGCCGACATCACGCTCGACACCTATCCGTACACCCCCGGCTGCACCACCCTCGTGGCACTGCTGCCGAGCTGGGCGAACGAGGGCGGCCCGGAGCGCGTCCTGGAGCGGCTCGCGGACGACGACACCGCCGAGCGCATCCGGCACCACCTGGAGGAGACCGGCTCCGACGGCTGCCACGGCGTGCCCGTGGAGTGGGAGACCATCGAGATCTCCGGCACCGGCGACCCGGCCCTCGCCGAGTACGTCGGCTGTACGGTCCTGGAGTCGGCGCGGCTGCGCGGCGAGAGTCCGTGGACGGTCGCCCGGCGCCTGCTGCTGACCGACCGGCTGGCGCCGACCATCCTCCAGCACGTCGGCCACGAGGAGAACGTCCGCGCGATCATGCGGCACCGGGTGCACACCGGCGGCTCGGACGGCATCCTCCAGGGCGCCAAGCCGCACCCGCGCGCCTACGGCACCTTCCCGCACTACCTCGGGCACTACGTGCGCGAGCTGGGCGTGCTGTCGCTGGAGGAGTGCGTCGCGCACCTCACCTCGCGGGCGGCGGCGCGGCTGCGGCTGCCGGACCGGGGGCTGGTCCGCGAGGGGTACCGGGCCGACCTGGTGCTCTTCGACCCGGCGACGGTCGGGGCGGGCAGCACCTACGAGAACCCGCGTGAGCTGCCGACGGGCATCCCCCACGTGCTGGTCGACGGACGGTTCGTGATGGAGGACGGGCGGCGCACGGATGTGCTGGCGGGGCGGTCGGTGCGGCGCGCTCCGCGGTGACCCGGCCGCGAAGGAGTGAGGAAATCCACCCAAACCACACGTCTCACGTGGCGGATAACACGGCCCGTGGGAGGTGACCGGGTCGTAAGCTCACGGACATGCAGGTGATCCAGTCGACCAAGCTCGCCAACGTCTGTTACGAGATCCGGGGCCCGGTGCTCGAGGAGGCGATGCGGCTGGAAGCGGCCGGCCACCGCATCCTGAAGCTCAACACCGGCAACCCGGCCGCCTTCGGCTTCGAGTGCCCGCCGGAGATCCTGGAGGACATCCTCCGCAACGTCTCGACGGCCCACGGCTACGGCGACGCCAAGGGCCTGCTGGCCGCGCGCCGGGCCGTGGTCATGCACAACCAGACCCTCGGCATCGAGACCGACGTCGAGCACGTCTTCATCGGCAACGGCGTCTCCGAGCTGATCGTGATGGCGATGCAGGGCCTGCTGGACGACGGCGACGAGGTCCTGGTCCCGGCGCCCGACTACCCGCTGTGGACGGCCGCCGTGTCGCTGTCCGGCGGCACGGCGGTGCACTACCGCTGCGACGAGCAGTCCGACTGGATGCCCGACCTCGCGGACGTCGAACGGAAGATCACCGACCGCACCAAGGCGCTCGTGATCATCAACCCGAACAACCCGACGGGCGCGGTCTACGACGAGGCGATGGTGCGCGCGCTGACCGACATCGCCCGCCGCCACAACCTGCTGGTCTGCTCCGACGAGATCTACGACAAGATCCTGTACGACGAGGCCACGCACACCCCGACCGCCGCCGTCGCCCCGGACCTGCTCACCCTCACCTTCAACGGCATGTCGAAGGCGTACCGGGTGGCCGGCTACCGCGTCGGCTGGATGTCGATCTCCGGGCCGCGCGCGCACGCCGAGTCCTACATCGAGGGCCTGACGGTCCTGGCCAACATGCGGCTGTGCGCCAACATGCCGGGGCAGCACGGCGTGGTCGCGGCGCTCAGCGGACGGCAGACCATCAACGAGCTGGTGCTGCCGGGCGGGCGGCTGCGCGAGCAGCGGGACGCCGCGCACGAGGCGCTGACCAGCATCCCGGGGGTGACCTGCGTGAAGCCGAAGGGCGCGCTCTACCTCTTCCCGCGGCTCGACCCCAAGGTCTTCAAGATCAAGGACGACCGGCGGATGGTCCTGGACCTGCTGCGCCAGGAGAAGATCATGGTCGTCCAGGGCACCGGTTTCAACTGGCCCGAGCCCGACCACTTCCGGGTGGTGACCCTGCCGACGGCGAGCGACCTGCGCGACGCGGTGGGGCGGATCGGCACCTTCCTGGACGGCTACAGCCAGCCCTGAGCCATTTCCCGATCGGCATCAACTTTAGATTGAATCTAATGTAGGATGGCTTCCTGAAGCAGTCAGGAGGCCATCCCATGTACGAACCGATCCGTACCAAGTCGGTCCACAGCACGATGGCCGGCACCACCGCGGACTTTCCCCACCGGTCCCGGGAGGAGGAGCTGGACATCCAGCTCGCGGGCCACCTCGCCGCGCTGCTCGCCGTCACCGACGAGCTGCGCGCCCTGGCGCCCGGCACCGACCTGGACACCGCCGCCGACCGGCTCGCCGAGCAGGTGACCCGGCTGCGGGGAGGACAGGCGCCGGTCCGCGTACCGGTGACCGCCGCCCGCCCCTCGGCCCGTCCGGCGGCCCTGCACCGTCGGGCGCACACCCTGGCGGGCCGCGCCCTGGTGGTGGCGGCCTCCCGCGCCGACACGGCGGTCGCGATCCTGACCGCCGAGCGGATGGACGCGCACGCCGCGGCCCTGGAGCCGCGCGAACTCGCGTCCCGCTGAGCCCTCCGGGCTCCCCCGACGGCCCCGGCCCGCGCGCACCCGCAGCGACGCGCGGGCCGGGTGCCCTTCACTTCCGGCCCGGGGTCAGCGGGTGACGCGCACCGTCGCCGACGCGCTCGACCCCTCGTGCAGGTCGTCACCGGTCCAGCTGACCGTGTAGGTGGTGTCCCGGCGGGTGCGCGGCAGGTCGTCGACGGTGAACGTGCCGTCGGCGGCGACCGTCACCGAGGACAGCGTGCCGGTGCCCAGCCGGTCGGTGCGCTCCACCTTCAGCACGGCCCGCTCGGGCAGCGCCTTCCCCTGCGCGGTGAACGTGCCGGCGATGTGGACGCCGGTGCTCATCGACGCCTCCGCCGGAGCCGTCAGCGCGATCGAGCTGGCCGCCTTGCCGACGGTCACCGTGTGGGTCACGTCGGTGGCCGGGCGGTGGGTCAGGTCACCGAGGAACGACACCGTGTACGTGGCCTCACCGATCAGGTCCGGCTCGTCGAGCACGGTGAAGGTGCCGTCCGCCTTGACGGTCGCGGTACCCAGCCGGTGGGTGCCGGCCGCGTCGGTGCGGGTCGCCGTGACCTTCAGCGGCTCGGCCGGCGCCGGGCCGTCCAGCTCCAGCCTGCCGCGCACCGCCAGCGCCTCGCCCACGACCGCCTGGGCCGGGCTGTGGGCCAGGCCGCCGGTGAAACGGGCGTCGTACTGGACGGCGGGCGGCTGGACGACGTGCAGCCAGAACTGGTTCCCGGCGGTGTTGGTGGTGACCGCGAACAGCCGGGAGCCGTCGGCGGACCACTCCAGGCCGCGCGGCGCCACCCGGTCGCCGTCGAGGCTGCCCTCGAAGGCGAACTCCAGCGGAGCAGTCCCGTCCTCCGGATCGGCGGGCGACAGAAGCAGGTCGGGCGTGGCACCGGAGGCCGCGGCGCCGCGCGCGAGGTACTTCCCGTCACCGCTGAAGGCGACGGCGGAGGCCGAGGCGCCGGACGGCAGCGCCGGGTAGCCGGTCGCGGCGTCGGACAGGTCGGCGGTGTTCAGCAGCCGGGTGCCGGCGGCCGCGTCGGCGACGGCGACCTTGCTGCCGTCGGCGGAGAACGCCATGTCCTTGAGGTTCAGGGCGCCCTTGCCCTCGGCGTCGGCGAAGCGGCGGCCGGCCGTGCGCACCAGGGTCGTCCCGCTCGTGTCGAACACCGACACGAAGGGGTCCGGGGCCTTGGTGTTCAACGGCTGACCCATCATCAACCGGTCGCCGGGACCCGCCTCCAGCTGGAGCTTGCCGTTGTCCTGCCACCCGCTGCGCTGCCAGGTGTGGTCGGCCTGGCTGTAGTCCAGGTACGTGAGCGTGGTGTCGCAGTCGGACAGGTAGTTCGCGTACGGCGCGGTGTGGTACACCTTGCCGCCCGCGAAGGCCATGCTGCGCCCGCAGGTGTCGGTGCCCGCCACCACGGAGCTGAGCGGCAGGTACGTGGTGGTGTCGTACCGCAGGACGCCGTCCCGGCTGCCGACGTACAG
Source organism: Streptomyces rochei (assembly GCA_002155895.1). GTDB lineage: Bacteria > Actinomycetota > Actinomycetes > Streptomycetales > Streptomycetaceae > Streptomyces > Streptomyces rochei. The sequence goes on along the minus strand of MUMD01000337.1, from coordinate 3,661 downwards.
CACGCTGCCGTCGGCGTTCAGCGCCAGGCCGGAGATGTGGCGCGCGGTGGTGAGGGTGGTGACGCGCTCGCCGGAGAAGTCGTAGACGGCGACGAGCCCCTTGTTGTCGTAGTAGCCGAGGTTGCTGTCGGCGACGTACACGCGCTGGTGCGCGGAGTCGACGGTCAGCGCCGAGAAAGAGGAGATCGGCAGCTTGGCCACGACGTCGGAGGCCGCGGCGTGCGCGGCGGGTGCGGCGGCGACCGTCAGGCCGCCGGCGGCGAGCGCGGCGGTGAGCAGCGTGGCCGCGAGACGTCTGGTGTTTCGGACGGTATTCAACTGTGCCCCCCACAGGTCTTGTTGGCGGCCCTCGCGAAACGGCACCCCCCTCCCCGCGGGACGGGGAACAGCCGTTCGGGCCGGACAAGATCGGGAGCGTACACCGCCGATCCGGCGGAGGGGATCGTTCCCGTTGCATACCGGTATGGCTCGGCCACCTCTCGTTCACCCGGGACGCCGGGGAACGTAGAGTTCCGCGGAGATGCTCCGCGAGTGAGACGAATCGCAGGAATAGTCCTCGCGGTCCTGCTGATCGGCGGAGTGGTGGCAGCCGTCGTCGCGGGCCGGGAAGCGGCCGACGCGGAGGACAAGGGCACGGCAACGAAGACCGTGCGCGCGGTGATCGGGTCGGAGAAGGCGGCCTTCTTCGCCGACCCCGACGTGGTGAAGGCCCTCGCCGCCGAGGGCTGGACCGTACGGGCGGAGACCTCCGGCTCGTGGGCCATGGAGCAGCTCCACCTCGAAGGGTACGACCTCGCCTTCCCGTCCAGCCAGGCCCCGGCCGACGAACTCGCCGACAAGTACGGCGTGCGCAAGCCGCTGCCCCGGCCCTTCTACTCGCCGCTGGTCGTGGTGGCCCACCGCAGCGCGGCGCAGGTGCTCGCGGCGAACGGGCTGGTGACGCTCGACCGCAGCCGGGGCGGCACCCTGAGGATGGGACCCTTCCTGGACGCGGCCCGCGCCGACCGGACCTGGCAGCAGCTGAAGGGGGCCGGGAAGCACGGCGAGCTGATCGGGACGGTGTACGTCGCGACGACCGACCCGGAGAGTTCCAACTCCGGCGCGCTCTACCTGGCCGCCGCCTCCTACGTGGCGAACGGCAACCGGGTCGTGGCCGGCACCGCCGAACTGGACCGCGTCACGCCGCTGATGCGCAAGCTGGTCCAGGCCCAGGGCGCCCAGAAGTCCAGCTCCGACGCGACGTTCCGGGACTTCGTCAGCGGCGTCGGTGACCCGCTGGTGCTGGTGTACGAGTCGCAGGTGGCCGCGCTGCTCAGGGAGGGCGGCACGAACGTCGGCGACCTCACCGTGCTGTACCCGGACACCACCGCCACCAGCGACCACACCGTGGTGCCGCTGACCGACGAGGGCCGCGCGCTCGGCGACCTCCTCGCCGCCGATCCGCGGCTGCGGCAGCTCGCGGTGCGGCACGGGTTCCGGCCGCAGGGCGCGAGCGCCGAGTTCACCGAGGCCACCGACGCCCACACCGCCTATCTCAACCAGCAGCTGACCGGCGTCCGGCAGGCTCCCGTGCCCACCTCCGAGGTGCTGCGCGAGATGGCCCGCCGGGCGCGCGGATGACAGCGGACGACAGGGGGACCGTCCATATGACCGGCATCGACGACGACTTCACGCTCACGCTCACCCCGCCCGACCCCGTCGCGGCCGTGCCCCGGGAGAAGGCCGGCGGCCTCGTGCCCGTCGACGCAGGGGTCCGCGCCGACATGGACCGCAAGGCCGCCGCCTACGTCGAAGGGCTCGCCGCGCTCGACGCCCGCTCACCGGAGTTCGCCGGCAAGGTCGGCGAGATCACCGGGCTCGGGGCCGCCGAGATGCGGGCCGCCGCCGCGCAGTCCAACCGGATGCTGGAGCGGACCGTGCGCAGCCTGCCCGACCGGGGCGACGACGCCCAGGCACGGGTCGCGGGCTCCCTGGTGGAGCTGCGGCGCGTGGTGGAGGACCTGGACCCGCGCGCCCTGCCCGCCGGCAAGGGCCGCGCGTTCCTGTCCCGGCTGCCCGGCGGCAACCGGCTGCGCGACCACGTCGCCAAGTACGCCTCCGCGCAGTCCACCCTCAACGGGATCGTGGGCTCGCTGCGCGGCGGCCAGGACGAACTGCGGCGTGACAACGCCGCGTTGCAGACCGAGCGGGTCCGCCTGTGGGAGACCATGGGCAAGCTCCAGGAGTACGTGGTGCTCACCGAGGCCCTGGACACGGCCGTCGAGCGGCACGTCGCCGGGGTGGAGCCGACCGATCCGCGGGCCGCCGACGCGCTGCGCGCCGACGTCCTCTTCCCGGTGCGGCAGAAGCACCAGGACCTGCTCACCCAGCTCGCGGTGTGCGCCCAGGGCTACCTCGCCATGGACGTCGTGCGCCGCAACAACGAGGAGCTGATCAAGGGCGTCGACCGGGCGGCCACGACCACGGTGTCCGCGCTGCGGATCTCCGTGATGCTGGCCTCGGCCCTGGACCACCAGAAGAAGGTCGTCCGGCAGGTCGACGCCCTGCGCGGGACGACGGAGGACCTGATCCGGGGCAACGCGGAGATGCTCGGCACGCAGAGCGGCGAGATCCAGCGCATCGCCGCCGACCCGGCGGTCGGGGCGGAGACCCTGCGCGGCGCCTTCCAGCAGATCTACCGCACCCTCGACGCCATCGACACCTACAAGGTGCAGGCGACCGAGGCGATGGCGGCGACCGTGGAGTCCCTGACCGGCGAACTGCGGCAGGCGAGCGCGTATCTGGAGCGCAGCCGCGCGCAGGGGCGGCTGGAGTCCCGCGAAGGGGGCCCGGCATGAGACGCGTCCTGGCGGGATGCCTCGCCGCGCTGGCCCTCCTCACCTCCTGCACCACGCGGGAGGACGGGACGGACGGCGCGTCGGCACCCGGTGCGCCGGCCACCGCCGAACCCGGCACCCTGCGGGTCCTCGCCTCCAGCGAGCTGAGCGACATGGCCCCGGTCCTGGAGCGGGTCCGCGAGGCCACCGGCGTCACCGTCCGGCTCACCCCCATCGGCACCCTCGACGCCGTGGACCTGCTGGCGCGGGGCGCGACGGACGGGACGTACGACGCCGTGTGGCTCTCCTCCAACGACTCCCTGCGGCTGCGCCCCGAGGCGGGGAAGAGGATCGTGTCCGAGACCCCGGTGATGACCAGCCCCGTCGCCATCGGCGTGAAGGACGCCACCGTGCGCGCACTGGGCTGGCGGCCGCGGGAGGTCACCTGGTCGGACGTCGAGCGGGCCGTCGCCGAGGGGCGGCTCACCTACGGCATGACCGACCCGGCCCGCTCCCACTCCGGCTTCGCCACGCTGGTCTCCGTCGCCTCCGCGCTCTCCGGCGCCCAGTCCGCCCTGACGGACGCGGACGTGGCGAAGGCGACGCCCCGGCTGAAGGAGTTCTTCACCGGGCAGAAGCTGACCTCGGGCTCGTCGGGCTGGCTGGCGTCCGCCTACGAGCGGCGCGGGAACGTGGACGCGCTGCTCAACTACGAGTCCGTCCTGAAGGGCATCGACGGCCTCACCGTCATCCGGCCCGCCGACGGCGTGCTCACCGCGGACTACCCGCTCTCCAGCCTCGCCTCGACCGACGCCGCGACCCGCGAGGACGTCCGCCGCGTCGCC
>MUMD01000336.1 GCA_002155895.1 Streptomyces rochei | reverse complement strand
CTTCCGCCCCCTGCCCGTGGTGCGGGGCGCGCGTGCCGGAGGGGGTCGACGCCTGCCCGGCATGCCTGTCCCCGCTCGGGGCCTCGGGCACGGCGGTGCCCGGGAGCCCGCCGCCCGCCGCCTGGCGTCTGGTGTTCCGCGGCACCGGAGGGCACCTGGAGGTCCCGCCGGGCGCGGAGCTGCGGCTGGGCCGGGACCCGGACTGGGCGCCGGAGGCGGCCGGGCTGCTCGCCGGGGAGACCAGCGTCTCCGCGCGCCACGCCCTCGTCGCCCACGGCGAGGACGGCGCGGCCTCGGTGACGGAGGTCCCGCAGGGCGCGACCAACGGCGTGCGGGTCAACGACCGGGTGCTCTCCCCCGGCCGGTCCGAGCCCCTGCGCGACGGCGACACGGTGTGGCTGGGCCCCTGGGTCGCCCTCAGGGTGTGCGGCCCCGGCCGGGCCGGAGGCCCCGGTGCCTCCGGCTGACCGGCCGCGCCGTCACGGCCGGCTCACACCTCCACGGGCGCGTCCGCGGGCAGGCTGTCCATGAAGGAGCTGACCGAGAAGACCGCGTTGCCGGCGCCGGGAGGGCCGTAGCCGGGGGGCGAGGAGAGACCGAAGTCCTCCATGGTCTGGCGGTAGGCCTGGAGGAGGCGGATGTGGTACTCCAGCGGGGCGCCGTCGGGGTTGGTCTTGCCGAGCGGGGTGGTGGGCTCGGGGCACCAGGTGGTGAAGCGCGGCGTGATGCCGTGCGACATGAAGAAGCGCAGGCCCTCGGTGGTGGAGTCGATGGCCTCGTCGACCGTCTTGAAGCCGAAGGGCTCGGCCATCTCCACGCCCGCGACGAAGTTGGGGATGACGTTGCGGGCGCCGAAGACCTCGGTGGAGTCCAGGATGCGCCGGTGCCACTCGTCGCGGCCGACGTAGCGCTCCTTGCCGGGGCAGTACATCTTGAACAGGTACTCGTCCCACACCTCGAAGTTGGGGTGGTAGATCTGCACGCCGTAGTCCTTGAAGCGCTGGACGTCCGGCTTGGGCAGCGCCTGGGCGACGACCTTGCCGATCCAGCGGCCGGGGAAGTGCTCCTCGATGGCCTTTGCGTACCGCCCGTAGAAGTCGGCCTCGTCCAGACCCTGGACCTTCGACGTGATCGCGCCGCCGGTGAGGGTGTACGCGGTGGAGATCTTGCCGGTGTCGTACTTGTTGATGATCTCCAGCGCCTCGAGGACCTCGTCGACGTCCTTCACGCCCGTGTACGGCCGCCCGGCGGCCTTGTGCTGGCGCCAGTTGTGGTTGATGTCGCAGTACTGGCACTCCTCCTTGGCGCCGAAGTACTGGCAGACGCGGAAGGCGGTCAGGTAGATCAGGTAGCCCCACTGGATGGTCGGGGCCACCTCCATGACCGACTTCCCGTTGGAGAGCTTGTGCCGGTAGTACTCGGGCATGGGCGGCACGCCGACGTCGGCGATCCGCTTGCCGTCCAGGTAGAGGCCGAGGACACCGTCCTCGTTCGCGGCGACGCGGTAGGGCGAGGCCGGGTTCACCCGGACCGAGACGACGGTGCGGCGCAGGTCGTAGGGCCCGCCGGTGAGGATGATCTCCTCGGGCGGGCGGCGCAGGGCGGCCTCGCCCAGCTCGGGCAGGGTGCCGTGGTCGAAGGAGAAGATGAAGTAGGACTTCGGCTTCACCTCGCCGTCCTCGTTGTCGCTCAGCGCCGAGGGGTCGAAGGCGACACCGCCCCGCAGGAGGTCCTCCTTGAAGACGGCCTCGCGCGGTACGTGCGGGAACCGCTCCATCAGATCCTCGACCAGCGCGGTACGGCTGTCCATCCCGTGTCTCCTCCCGGGTCCGGCGTTCGACTTCTCACGGTATGCCCCCGCCGGTGCGGCTTCCCGCGCGGGGGCCCTCCAGACGCGCCGGGTAGGTTTCCGGGGTATGACCGACATCACCGTGACCAACTGGGCCGGCAACATCACCTACACGGCCAAGGAACTGCTCCGGCCGCACACCACGGCCGCGCTGCGGACCCTGGTGGCGGACAGCGCGCGGGTGCGCGTGCTGGGCAGCGGGCACTCCTTCAACGAGATCGCCGAGCCGGGGCCCGAGGGCGTCCTGCTGTCGCTGGCGGACCTGCCCGCCGAGGTGGACGTCGACTCGGCGGCCCGCACCGTACGGGTCGGGGGCGGCGTCCGGTACGCGGAGCTGGCCCGGGTGGTGCACGGCCGCGGACTGGCGCTGGCGAACATGGCGTCGCTGCCGCACATCTCCGTCGCCGGGTCGGTGGCGACCGGCACGCACGGTTCCGGGGTCGGCAACGGGCCGCTCTCCTCGTCCGTGCGGGAGGTGGAGCTGGTCACGGCGGACGGCTCCACGGTGACGATCGCCCGGGACGAGGAGCGCTTCGGCGGTGCCGTGACCTCGCTCGGCGCGCTGGGCGTGGTGACGGCCCTCACCCTCGATCTGGAGCCGGCCTACGAGGTGGAGCAGCACGTCTTCACCGAGCTGCCGCTGGAGGGGCTGGACGCGGCGACGTTCGAGGCGGTGATGTCGGCGGCGTACAGCGTGAGCCTGTTCACGGACTGGCGGGCGCCCGGCTTCCGGCAGGTGTGGCTGAAGCGGCGCACCGACCGGCCGCTGCCCGACTTCCCGTACGCCGCTCCGGCCGCCGAGAAGACGCACCCGGTGCCGGGCATGCCCGCGGTCAACTGCACCGAGCAGTTCGGGGTGGCGGGGCCCTGGCACGAGCGGCTGCCGCACTTCCGCGCCGAGTTCACCCCCAGCAGCGGCGCCGAGCTGCAGTCGGAGTACCTGATGCCGCGCGAGCACGCCCTGGACGCCCTGCGCGCGATGGACGCGATACGGGAGGTCGTGGCGCCGGTGCTGCAGACCTGTGAGATCCGTACGGTCGCCGCCGACGGGCAGTGGCTGAGCCCCTCCTACGGGCGGGACACCGTGGCGGCGCACTTCACCTGGGTCGAGGACACGGCGGCGGTGCTGCCGGTGGTGCGGCGGCTGGAGGAGGCGCTCGCCCCGTTCGCGCCCCGTCCGCACTGGGGGAAGGTGTTCACCACCCCGGCGGACCGGCTGAGCGCGCTCTACCCGCGGCTGGCCGACTTCCGGACGCTGACCCGGGACCTGGACCCGTCGGGGAAGTTCACCAACGCGTTCGTGCGCGAGGTGCTGGCCGGCTGAACCGCCCCGGCGCTCTCAGGCCCGCCCGGCCCGGCGGACCGGGGTGAACAGCGCGGCCACCGCGATCAGGACGCAGCAGGCGCCGGCCACCAGGGCGACCGGTGCGGTGCCGCGCTCCTCCGCCGCCCAGGTGAGCAGGGCCGCGCCGACGGGCGCCGCCGAGTACTGGAGGGTCCAGTAGGCGGCGGTGACCCGGCCGAGCAGATGCTCCGGGGTCACCTCCTGCCGCAGGGACATCGAGCAGGTGCCCGCCATGCCGACACAGGCCAGGAAGGCGGCGCTGAGCAGGGCGACGGTGGGCACGTCACCGGCCCGGCCCAGGCCCGCGAAGGCCAGTCCGCACACGGCCACCGCGCCGGTCCAGGTCCGTCCGAAGCCGAGGAGGCGGCGTGTGCGGGCCACCAGCAGCGCGCCGGTGATGGTGCCGAGGGCGCCGACGGCCATGACGGTGCCGACCGTGCCGTCGTCGTGGCCGAGGTCGTGCTTGAGGTGGTAGATCACCAGGTCGTTCAGGCCGAGGGTGAGGAAGCTGAAGCAGCACAGCAGGACGGTGAGCGCGCGCAGCACCGGGTGCCCGCGCAGGAAGGCGACGCCGGCGCGCAGGTCCCGCCACAGTCCGGGGCGCTCGTCCGGCTCCCGGTCGTCGGCGGGGCGGGGCCGGAAGCGGACCAGGGCGACGAGGGCGGCCGAGACGCCGAAGCTGGCGGCGTCCACGCCGACCGCGGCGGCCGGACCGGACCAGGCGGCCACCACGCCGGCGCACAGCGGCCCGAGGACCCCCGCGGCGGCGGCGGTGGCGTTGAGGCGTCCGTTGGCCTCGGTGAGCTGTTCGGTGCCGACCAGGGAGCGCACGACGGTGACGTAGCCGACGGCGAAGAACATGCCGACGGCCTCGCACAGCGGCAGGACCGCGTAGAGGAGCCAGACCTGCGGGCCGAGCAGCCACACCAGGGGGATCAGCCCGTACAGGACCATCCGCACGAGGTCGCAGCCGATGAGCAGCCTGCGGCGGTCGACGCGGTCGACGACGGCGCCGGCGAACACGGCGGCGAGGACGGCCGCCGCGCCGCCGGCGGCGGTCAGCAGCCCCATCCGCGCGATCGACCCGGTCGCCTCCAGCACCAGCAGCGGGAGGGCGATCAGGGCGAAGGAGTCGCCGAGGACGGAGAGGGTCTGCGCGGCCCAGAAGACGCCGAAGTCCCGTTCCCGCCACAGCGGGCGGCGGCCGTCGGCGGCGCGGTCGGCGGCGCGCCCCGTGTCCCGTGCCTCGCGGGTCACCGGCCCGCCGCCGTCCGCCGTCGCATGCCGGTCGCCTCCCCCGTCGCCCGCTGCCAGGTGCGAGCCCACCTTACGGAGCGGTCGGGGGTGTGCGCAGCGGGGATTTCCGCGCGGTCAGTGGTCCGCGCAGCAGGGTGTCGGGGCCGGATCCTCGAACGGCACCAGGACGCCGCCGACGGCGGGCATGGCGGCCAGGACGAGGCGGCCGTCCCGCCACTGCGGCCGGACGTGCTCCCGGGTCACCAGCAGGGTGTCCGGGGACGGTTCGTCCGGTGTGCCGAGCACGGTCACCCGGTCGATCGCGGAGCGCGCCAGCACCTCGGCGAGGGTGAGCGTGCCGGTGAGGGCGCCGGCGCCCGGGAAGAGGACGGCCCGGCCGGCCTCGTCCGGGGCGCCGTCGCCCACCTCGTACCCCTGCTCGGTGAGCCGGTCCCGGGCGGCGCGCAGGACCGGCTCGTCTTCGGCCGCCAGCGACAGGGCGACGCGCGGCCGGCCGTCCCGCACCAGGTGGGTGCAGCCGAAGACGTCCTCCGGGAGGCCGAGTTCGGCCGCGAGCGCCCGGAGCAGGTGGTCGGCCTCGCGCAGGGTCGTCGCGCCGGTGTCGACGCCGATGGCGTACGGCGCGGGGGCGGGCGGTGTCACGACGGCAGGATCCACACCGGGTTGGAGTAGAACCACAGGTCGCGCCACGGGTCGGCGTCGCCGACGACGTCGATGGCGGGGCCCGCCGGGTCGACCCCGGCGCCCAGTGCGCCGACGGCGGTCCGGTTGCCGTCGGTGCCGCGGGTGCGGAGGTAGACGGGGCGGTCGACGCGGCCGAGGTCGTAGGTGAGGCGGACGGTGCCGGAGTCCTTGTTCACCTCGTACGACTTGACCACCCGGGCGGTCGGCGCGGTGAAGGTGTCCTTGTCGGCGACCGGGCCGGTCACGTCGCCCTGGACGACGTCGACGCGGGCCAGCTTCGGGGTGAACCCGGCCCAGTTGGGGCCGCCGGCCAGGGCGACGTCCACGGTCAGGGTGACCCGGGTGCCCTTGCGGACGTGCAGGGCGCCGCCGAGGGTGGCCCAGCGTCCGCCGCCCGAGACGCGGACGTCGAGGCCGCTGATGAGCCGGCCGTGGTCGACCCAGATGCGGCCGGCGCGGATGCCGTCCATGACGGCGGCGTAGGAGAAGCCGTCGGAGCCGACGTGGGTGCGGCTGTACTGGCCCGGCCAGTAGTCGCCCTGGGTGACGTCGATCTTCCCGGCGTAGACCGGGTCGTCGTAGCGGCCGTTGGCGTTGAAGTCGCCGCCGCCGCGGGCGGCGGTGTCGGCGTACACCTGGTGGGAGTCGGAGTTGGCGGTGATCCACCAGGGCCGGCCCTCGGCGAGGAGGCTGTCCCACAGGCCGCCGACGGTGGCGGTCATCCAGTCGAAGCCGCCCCAGGTGCGGTAGCTCTCCAGCGGGTAGCCGGGGAAGGAGTTGGCGCCGGGGCTGCCGTCGTAGATGCCGCGGGCGCGGCCCATGCCGAGCGGCTCGGGCAGGCCGGCGGCCTGGTGGCCGGGGGCGCCCTCGAAGCCGACGGCGATCTGGTGGTCGCGGGAGGTGGCGTCGCGCCAGGCGCGGATCTCGTGCGGGGAGTCGATGCCCTTGCGCGCCGGGTGGTTGGCGAGCATCAGGGCGTCCTTGACCTTGCGCCGCTTCACCTGGTCGGCGAGGAAGGACAGACCGGCGACGGCGAGGGCCTCGTTGGCGGGCGTGGAGTCGGTGGCACCCTTGACGCCGCCGTCGTAGTCGGTCTCGAACTGCTTGAGGACGGAGACCTCGTTCTTGCCGGGGTGGACGAAGACGGTGCCGTGCTCGGCGGCCGGGATGTTCCACTCCAGGCCCTGGAAGACGAGGGTGTCCCCGTAGGCGTCACGGGCCTCGCGGATGTCCGGGTTGACCTTCTCGACGCCGATCTTGGCGTGGGTGACGCTGCCGTGGTCGGTGATGACCAGCCAGTCCATGCCGTGCCGGGCGCCCTGGCGGACCTGGTCGACGACGCGGTACTTGCCGTCGCTGCTGTACTGGGTGTGGATGTGGTGGTCGCCGGCCAGCCAGAGGAAGCCCTTCTTGCGGCGGCCGTTGCCCGCGGCCTGCGCCGGGGCGGCGCCGGCGGTCTGGGTGAGGACGGTACCGGCGGCGAGTCCGGCGCCGAGCAGGCCGGCACGGCGCAGCAGGCTCCGGCGGGACTGCTGTTCGGGGCTCAGGGCCTCGTCGGGGACGGACGTGTCGAAGGCCGCGGGCAGGGCCTGCGCCCCGGCGTGGTCGTGGTCGTGCGGGTGTGCGTGTCCGTGGTGGTGATGGCCGTGCGTGTGGCCGTGTCCGTGACCCATGAAGCCCCTCCTGGAAACCGCCGCCGTACGCGGCTCCGAGGAGAATCGGCGCGGAAGGTGAACGTTGAACGACTCGGAGGTGAGCCCCGTATGCCCGGCCGCCCGCCCTAGCATGAAACCTAGGAGCCCTAGGAATGTCCGGGAAGCAGGGAAGGTGGCGCATGCCCCGAGCGGGTCTTACGACCGACCGTGTCGTCGCGGCCGCCGCCGACCTCGCCGACGCGACCGGCTTCGACAACGTGACGGTCTCCGCGCTCGCCCGCCACTTCGGCGTGAAGGACGCGAGCCTGTACACGCACGTGCGGAATCTGCGGGATCTCCGCGTCCGGGTCGCGCTGCTGGCCGGCGGCGAGTTGATCGACGAGATCGCGGCGGCGGTGGCCGGGCGGGCCGGCAAGGAGGCGCTGGCCGCCTTCGCGGGCGCCTACCGCTCCTACGCCCTGCGCCATCCCGGCCGTTACGCCGCGACCCAGATCCGCATGGACCAGTCCCTCGTCGCCGACTCCCCCGCCCTGCGCCGCACCGCCGAGATCACCCACGGCATGCTCCGCGCCTACGGCCTCACCGAACCCGACCTCACCGACGCCGTGCGCCTGTTGCGCAGCACCTTCCACGGCTACTGCTCCTTGGAGGCCACCGGCGGCTTCGGCGCCCCGCGCGACGTACGGGCGTCCTGGGACAAGGTGGTCGAGGCCCTGCACGTGACACTCACCCACTGGCCGCGCGAGGGGACCCGGGGCTGATCGCCCCCGGCCCGGAGCCGGCCGCCCCCGGCCCGGGGTCCACCGTCCCCGGCCCAGGGCTCGCCGTCCCCGGTCCGGGGTTCACCGTCCCCAGCGCCCGCACCTCGGCGTAAGCGGGGGCCGCGCCGCCCGGTGTCCGCCCGGCGCGCACGTCCTCCACCGCCTCCAGGGCGGCCCCCAGGGCCCTCCGGTAGAGGAGCGAGCCCAGGCTGACCCGGCTCACGCCGAGGTCGGCGAGGTGCGGGACGGTGGGTCCGGCGGGGGTGAGCAGGACGTTCAGCGGGAGGCCGCCGAGGTGGGCGGCCAGCTCCCCGATGGCGCCGGGGTCGGCGAGGCCGGGGACGAAGACCCCGTGGGCGCCGGCCTCGCGGTAGGCGTCGAGCCGGCGCACGGTCCGCGCGAGGGAGCCGTCGCCGCACCAGTACGTGTCCGTGCGGGCGTTGACGAACAGGCCGGGGGCCGCCGCCCGCACCGCGGCGATCTTCGCGGCGTGCCGGTCGGCGGGGCCGAGGGCGTCCTCCAGGTTGACGCCGACGGCGCCGGCCGCCGCCAGCTCCCGCGCGAACTCCCCCACCTCCTCGGGGTCGTCGCTGAAGCCGTCCTCCGCGTCGACGGTGAGCAGGAACGGGCCCGGGCCCAGGGTCCGGGCCAGCCGCAGCGTCCCGTCGCGGGTCGCCGACGCCCCGTCCGGCAGCCCGGCCGCCGCCGCGACGCCCAGACTGGTCGTGCCGACCGCCCGGAACCCGCGCCCCGCGAGGGCGAACGCCGAGGCATGGTCCCAGGCGCACGGCAGGAGCAGCGGCTCACCGGGACGGTGCAGGCCGGCGAAGGCGGCGGCGTCCGGCGGCGCGGCGTCCGTCGGGGGCTCGGCGGTGGGGTCGGCGGTGGGCTCGCCCGGAGCCGTCACGACAGGTCCCCCACCGCGTCGGCGTAGTACACCGACTCCTCCAGGTGCGCCGCCAGTCGGCGAAAGCTCCAGCCCTCGCCGGGCGAGTGGTCCAACTGCTCCTCGGTGAGCGCGTCCAGGCGGTTGGCCCAGATCCGGGCGAGCCGGGTGAGGCGGCTGCGGGCCTCGTCGAGGTCCTCCTGGGTGAAGGGCGCGCGGTCCGCCTCCGTGGTGACCGTGGAGGCGTGCCAGTGGTCGGGCTGGGTCTCCTCCCCCGCCAGCCGGGCCTCCAGCTCCGCGAGGTGGTCGACCAGGTGGTCGGCGACCCGGCGGATCGCCTTGTGCGGGGTGTAGACGCGGCCGTCGACGTGCGCCGGCCGCCCGTCCCAGCGGGTCCAGGTGGCGGCGAGGGCGAGGACGTGCTCGACCATGCCGGTGACGATGCCGGCGGGGGTCACGGGCGCGCTGGGGTCGGTGGCGGTGTCGGTGTCGCTCATACCCGCGACGCTACGGGCCCGTCGTTTCGGCACGGGCCGAACCGTTCTCGCCGTACCCGGTGGCCCACGGCCGGGTGTCCGCCGCGGGCCACGTGCTCAGCCGGGCCGTACGGCGCCGCGCGGCACGAGGTGCCGGGCGACGAGTTCGTCCCGGACCAGGCCCGCGTAGACGGTGGCGCCGTGGGCGGAGGTGTGGGTGTTGTCCCGCTTCTCGTCGTGGAGGTAGAGCGACTTGGAGCCCTCCACGCCGAGCGACTCCACCAGCGCCTTGGTCCTGGCGGTCAGGTCGATCAGCGGCACGTCCCGGGCCGCGGCGACCGCGCGGACGACGGCCGGATGGTCGACGCCGAGGCCGTTGACGAGCAGGGCGGTGTCGTTCTCCAGGGTGCCGTCGGCGCCGAACCAGCGGCGCACGACCGGCGTCACGAGGACCGGACGTCCGCCGCGCTCCCGGACACCGGCCACCAGCGTCTCCAGGTTCGCCCGGTAGGTCGGCCCGTCGGTCGTCTTGTCGTTGTGCGCGAGCTGGACGAGCACCAGGTCACCGGGGCGGACGAGCCGCCGCACCGTGCCCCACATCCGCTCGTCGGCCAGGTAACTGACCGTGCTCTCGCCCGAGTCGGCGTGGTTGGCGACGGACAGGCCCTTGCGCAGGTACTGCGGCAGTTGCTGGCCCCAGCCGGAGTACGGCGCGCCCGGCTGGTCGCAGACCGTGGAGTCCCCGACGAGGAGGATCTGCCGGGCGTGCCGCGCCGGGGTGACCCGGACGGCGGCGAGGGCGGGGGCCGGTCCGCCGATCGTCAGGTCCAGGCCGGGGCTGCCGGCGGGCCCGGCGGGTTCGCCCTCGGGGGTGCGGACGTCCACGGTGAAGCTGCGGGCGACCCGCTCGCCGGGGGCGGTCGCGGTCTCCGGCAGCAGGGACCTCCGGGTCTCGCCGGTGAGCGAGGTACGGGCGGCTTCCTCACCGCCGAGCAGCACCGTCACGTCGTACGTGCCCGGCGGGACGTCGAAGTGGCAGGCGGTGGCCGTGCACTCGCCCGTCGCGGGGGCGCGGCCCTGGGCGGCCCGGGCGGGTACGGCCGTCAGGGCGCCGGCGGCCAGGGTGGCGGCCACCAGCGCGGCGGCGGCGACGCGTCTCACGCGCGGCCCCGCGCCGTGTCGGCGACCGGGACGCCGAAGTCCGGTGTGCCGTCCGCCTTCCAGCCCAGGCGCTGGACGCGGGTGTGGCGGTTGGGGTCGTCGAGGGGGTCGCCGTCGATCTCCTTGTACTGGCGGGCGTGGTAGACCAGCACGTCGGTGCGGCCGTCGCGGTCCACGGTGAAGCAGTTGTGCCCGGGTCCGTACTGACCGGTGGTCTCGTTGCTGGTGAAGACCGGGACCGGGGACTTGGACCAGCTCGCGGGATCCATCAGGTCGGCGTCCGCGTCGGCGGTGAGCAGGCCCATGCAGTAGTTGGCGTCGGTGGCGCTGGCCGAGTAGGTCATGAACACCCGTCCGTTGCGGGCGAGGACGGCCGCACCCTCGTTGACCTTGAAGCCGACGCACTCCCAGTCGTACTCGGGCGTGGACAGGCGTATCTGGGGGCCCTTGAGCGTCCAGGGGTTCGCCATCTCGGACAGCCACAGGGCGGTGTTGTTGTCCATGCCGGGTTCGTGCTGGGCCCAGGCGAGGTAGCGGGTGCCGCGGTGGGTGAAGGTGGTGGCGTCCAGGGAGAAGGTCTCCCAGGCGGTCTTCACCTGGCCGCGCTCCACCCAGGTGCCCCGGAACGGGTCGCGGTGGGCGTTCTCCAGGACCCAGATGCGGATGTCCCAGACGCGTTCGGCCGGCGCGGCGGCGAAGTAGATGTACCACTTGCCGTCGACGCGGTGCATCTCCGGCGCCCAGATGTGGGCCCCCATGTCCCCGGTGGTGTGCTTGCGCCAGACGACCGACTCGCGGGCGGTGCCGATGCCCTGGAGGGTGCGGGAGCGGCGCAGGACGATGCGGTCGTACTCGGGCGCGGTCGCCGTGAAGTAGTAGAAGCCGTCGGTGTGGCGGCGGATGTGCGGGTCGGCGCGGTTGCGGACCAGCGGGTTCACGTACGGGGGCGTCTCGCCGGGTGCGGCGGCGGCGACGGCGGGGACGGCCGACAGGGCTCCCGCGGCCACGGCGCCCTTCAACAGCAGGCGTCGGCCGGGGACTGCGGGCTGGACGGGCTGCGCTTCGTCGGCGCGGCTCATGCGGGCTGCCTCTCGACGGGGAGTCCGGCACGCTACGTTCGGCATACCGAACGCCATCTGTGATGACGAACGCCGAAAAGGTAAGGGGGTGACGGGGGAAGGTCAACGGGTACGGCACCGCGCCCGCGCGGCGCCTCAGGTCACCAGGCCGTGCCGGTAGGCGTAGACGACGGCCTGGACGCGGTCGCGCAGGCCGAGCTTGGTGAGGATGCGGGAGACGAAGGTCTTGACCGTCTCGTGGCTGATGACGAGGGCCGCGGCGATCTCGCTGTTGGACAGGCCGTCCGCGATGAGCCGCAGGACCTCCAGTTCACGGGGTGTCAGCGGGATGTCCCGGGCGTCTCCCTCGGCGGGCCGGATGCGGGCGGCGTACCGGCCCACGAGCTTGCGCGTCACCTCGGGGTCCAGCAGCGCCGCGCCCATGGCCACGGTGCGGATGCCGTGCAGCAGCCGGTCCGGCGGCGCGTCCTTGAGCAGGAACCCGCTCGCTCCCGCCCGCAGCGCCTCGTAGACGTACTCGTCGAGGTTGAACGTCGTGACCACGAGCACCTTGACGGGGTGCTCCACGCCCGCGCCGGCCAGCAGGCGGGTGGCCTCCAGGCCGTCGAGCACCGGCATGCGGATGTCCATCACCACGACGTCCGGGCGCAGTTCGCGGGCGAGGTCGACCCCGGTCCGCCCGTCCCCGCACTCGCCCACGACCTCCAGGTCGGGCTGGGCGTCGACGATCGTCGACAGTCCCGTGCGGATCAGTGCCTGGTCGTCGCAGATCAGCACCCGGACCGGCGCGCTCATGACGTGTTCCCTCCGCCCCCGCCGGGTATCCGGGCCCGGACGACGAAGCCGCCGCCCTCCACCGGGTCCGCGCTGAACTCGCCGCCCAGCACGCCGACCCGCTCCCGCAGACCGGCCAGCCCCCGCCCGCTTCCGCCGGGGGACCCGGCCCCCGTACCGGAGCCGTCCGTGCCCACCTCCACCGTGATCTCCCGTTCCCCGTGCCGCACCAGGACCGAGGTCCGGCCGCCGTGGTCGTACTTGAGGGCGTTGGTCAGGGCCTCCTGCACGACGCGGTAGGCCACCAGATCGGAACTGCCGGTCGCCGCCGCCGGGGTGCCCTCCTCGGTGAACTCCACCGGCTGCCCGGCCCGGCGCGTCTGCTCGACCAGCGTGAGCACCCGGCCGACCGGTGGCGTCCGGGGCTCGGCAGTGCCGTGGTCGGGGTTGAGGAGGTCGAGCAGGTGCCGCAGGTCGGTGATGGCCCGCCGGCCGGTGTCGCTGACGGCGGCCAGCGTCGCGTCGAGCCGGTCGGGGGCGGCGGTCAGGTACCGGGCCGCCTCGGACTGCACGACCATCGCCGTCACATGGTGGGTCACCACGTCGTGCAGTTCGCGTGCGATGCGGGCGCGTTCGGTGTTGCGCGCGTCCTCGGCGGCACGGCCGCGGCGTTCGGCCTCGGCGGCCCGGACGGAGCGCATCCACGCGCCGATGCCCCACGCGAGGGCCAGCGCCAGGTAGAACGCCACGAACTCGACCACCGATTCACCCGTGCCGCGCCGGTACAGCTCCACCGACAGGACCGCGAACGCCACGGAGGCGACGACCGCGGTGGCGCGCCGGAACCTCTCCAGGTACGACCCCGCGCTGATCAGCGCGATGGG
>MUMD01000335.1 GCA_002155895.1 Streptomyces rochei | reverse complement strand
GGGCGGCCCGCACGCGTGCGGCGACCGATTCACGCGGATCGTCGGCCCACAGGCGCCAGGGCCGGGGTTCGAAGGCGTCCCGCACGGCGGCGGCCAGCTCGGCGTCGCCCTCGGCGTCGCGCGGGAAGCGGGCCAGGACGGGCAGGGCGAGCGAGCGCAGCCCGGCGTCGTCGTCGCGCAGCGCCAGTTCGTCCAGCGCCCACGCCCAGTTGACACCGTGGGCGGCGTACCGGCGCAGCAGGTGGAGCGCGTCCAGCCTGCCGTAGGAGGCGAGGTGACCGAGGACGGCGAGGGCCAGCCCGGTGCGCGACTCGTCGGCGTCCAGGACGTCCTCGGGGTCGAAGAGATGGGCCTCGACGGCGTCCAGCTCGCCGTTCAGGTCGAGATAGAGGCGGGCGTAGTAGAGGGAGCGGTTCTCGACCTGCCAGTCGTGCCGGGGGTCGTGGACCACGCAGTGGTTCAGGGCCGCGAGCGCTTCGGCGCGCGGAGCGGTGAGCGCGTGCAGCGTGCCGTCGCCGCGACCCCGCTGAAGCAGGCCGAGCAGCGTACCGCTGGGCGCTATGACCGGATCGAACATGGGAAACAGCCTCACATCAAGCGTCGACGCAACCGGGGAGCACGCGTTACCTGGCCGTGCGCCAACACGTCGAAGCGCCCGCCGTCTCTTGCTTGCTGAAGACCATGTTCCTCTGCCTCTCGTCGGTGGCCCCTGCGGGCCGTGTCACGGCCCGCGCGGTGCGGCAACACCTGCCCAGCCATCACGTCCGTGAACCACGTCGTCATGATGGCCCGGCGGTCACATCTGCCGCGACCGAAATTTCGGCGGCCCTGTACCGCCTCCCCCGTTTTCCGTGTTCTGCCTGGTCAGAATGGGCGGAGCGGGCGCCGGTCAGCCCCGTCCCCGCCTCCGGTCACTGGGCGCCGAACAGCTCCAGCAGCTCCGTCCGGGCGAACATCCGCGCCGTGTCGACGGCGGACGGAGTGCCCGCGGACGGGTCCGCGCCGGCCTCCAGGAGCGCCTTCGTCACTTCCGTCTCACCCTTGAAGGCGGCCCCGGCGAGTGGCGTCTGACCCCGGTCGTTGACGCGGTCCGGCTCGGCGCCACGCGCCAGCAGGGCGCGCACCGCGTCGGCGTGGCCGTGGTAGGCGGCGAGCATGACGAGGGAGTCCCCGCGGTCGTTGGTGAGGTTGGCCGGGACACCGGCGTCCACATAGGACACCAGCTCCTCCGTCCGCCCCTGCCGGGCCAGATCGAAGATCTTGGTCGCCAGCTCCACGACCTCGGGGTCGGGGGCTTCAGTCATCGGCCGGACCACCTCTCACTACGAACGTCGCGCAGCGCGCGCGTTGGGGACTGCGGGTGCGCACGGCCGCGAGCGGAGCGGCCGTACGAGTGAATCGCCAGGGTACTGGCTGTCGCGGCACCCGGGCCGAAGTGCCGGAGGTAAAGATCGGCAAGGAACCGGCAGCGCGCAACCGCACTGCTCAACCGGCCCAGTCACGCCTACCCCGCCCGGGGCAACTTCGCCGAAATTCCCCCATTTGCACCTTTTATCGTACGGATACATCCTGTGAGCCTGGAAGTACTCATGGTGACTGTCCCCGCGAACCAGGAGAACTCACATGATCCTCTCGATCTCAGGCGTGGTCCTGCTCGGCATCGTCGTCTTCATCTTCTTCCGCAAGGACGGCCTCAAGGCCTCGCACGCGCTGGTAGCGGTCCTGTTCGGGTTCTACCTCGCGTCCACGGCCATCGCCCCGAGCATCAAGGCGGGCGGCGAGAGCCTGGCGGGCCTGCTCGGCGGAATCAAGTTCTGAGGCCCCCACGCACCGCCCGACATCCGCACGCACGCACTTCCAGGAGGCAGCAGTGGCCCGGCGGCCCCTCCCCCGCATTCTGAGCAACGGCGGCGCACAGCTCGCCCGGAGCCGGGAGCTGGCCCGGACGGCGGCCGACAGCGCCACCGACGTCCTCCAGCCGCTGATCACCATCGCCCGCGGCCTGCGCCGACTGGCCGCGGCCGCGCGGCGCAGGTGGTCCGAGACCCCCAAGGACCGGCGCGGCGCGCTGCTCTTCCTGGCGGCCTCGGTGGTCCTGGTCGTGGCGCTCGTGCCGTACGGTCCGCTGCTCGCCGCCGTCGTCCTGATGGCGGCGGCGGCCTGGCAGGGCCGGGACCGCACCCCGCCCGCGCCGGAAGGCCCCGACGACTCACAGTCCCAGCGTCTGCGGTCCCTCTACGAGGCGCTGGTCCCGTACTTCTCGCTCGCCGAGGACCCCGACCCCCTGTACGCCCACGGCGGCGCGTGGGAGAGGGCGTTCCCGGCCTACGACTTCGACGACGCCGGCCGCTTCGCCCATCTGGTGATCCGCTACCCCGCGCACTTCACCGACGGGGAGGCGGAGGCCCGGACCCGCATCGAGCACCTGCTCACCGCCAAGGCGGGCCGGGGCCGGGAGTACCGCTTCACGTGGAACGAGGAGGCCAACCACCTCACCGTCGACGTGCTCGCGGCGCTGCCCACCGACATCGCCGCGCAGCGCTTCGTGACGGCGCCCGGCGAGACCGTCCTCGGCTTCACCGACCCCACCGGCGTCCAGCGCACCCTCCCGCTCACCCACGGCGAGGAGAAGCGCGACGTGCCGCCGGTCGTCTGGCGCACCGGCGTCCGCTCCACGGAACCCCACCTCCTCGTCCTCGGGCAGCCCGGCACCGGCACGTCCACCCTGCTGCGGTCGATCGCGCTCCAGGCGCTGCACCACGGCGACCTGCTGATCGTCGACGGCGGCGGCACCGGCGAGTACGCCTGCCTGGTCGGCCGGGACGGCGTGCTGGCCGTCGAGTGCGGCCTCACCGGGGCCCTGACCAGCCTGGAATGGGCCGCCGCCGAGACGGAGCGCAGGCTGATCGCCGTCAACCGCGCCCGGCAGGAGGGCGAGGCCCCGCCCGAGGACGCCAGGCGGCCGCTGTGGATCTTCCTGGACCGCCCCGGCGCCTTCTCCCACCTGGCCGCCGCCGACGGGCGCAGGGACCCGCAGTCCCTGCTCCAGGTCCCGCTGCGGCACGGCCGTGCCGCGAGCGTGACGGTGGTCGTCGCCGAGCAGCTGGACGCCCTGGACGGCCTCGGCGACGCGGTACGGCAGCACACGCGCGCGCGTGTCGTGCTCGGCCCCGCGACGGCCGACGAACTGACGGCCGCGCTCGGGGCTCCGCCGCGCACCACGCCCGTCGACCAGGTCCCGCCGGGCCGGGGCTACGCCCGCCTGGGCACCGGCCCCGTGCACCGCCTCCAGGTGCCGGCCACCCCGGACCCGTACGACGACGCGACGAGCGAGGCCCACCGCCAGGCGGTACTGGACCTGCTCCCGCCGCGCACCACACCGGCGGACGGCGAACGGGCACCGGTGCCGGTGGAGGCGGAGGCGGAGGCGGTGAGGGAGAGGGAGATGGAGTCGAAGCTCCAGGAACTGGGGGAGCTCGACAAACTCGACAAACTCGAGAAGCTCGACGAACTCGACAAGTTGGAGAAGCTCGAGAGGCTCGAGAAGCTGGAGAAGCCGGCCGAGAAGACCTCCGCCGAGAAGGAGGAGGAGGAGCCGGCCGAGCCGGCACCGAAGACGCGCCGGACGGACGCCGAGCCCGTGGCGGTCGCCGCGGAGGCGGCGCCGAGGGAGGCGGCCGCGGCGGCGGAACCGGCCGCGCCCGAGACGGTCGCCGCCAAGGCGGTCGCGGCGGAGTCCTCCTGACCCACACCGGCCGCCTGACACACCGCACGAGCCCCGCCCGTACCCCGGGCGGGGCTCTTCGCCGTACCGGACGCCGGGACCGGACCGACGCCCGGGCCGTATCGGACACCGGGGCCGGGCCGGCCGTCGGTCCGGCGCCGGGCGGCCCGGACGGTGCCCCGCTAGGCCACGAACGTCCGCGGCGGCTCCCCGCCCCCGGCGCCGCCGTTCTCCACCAGCCGGGCCGCGGCGGCCAGGCGCACCGCCGCCTCCTCGGCCACCGCGCCGCCGACGGTGAACGGGAGCCGGACATAGCCCTCGAAGGCCCCGTCGACCCCGAACCGCGGCCCGGACGGGACCCGCACGCCGACCCGCTCCCCCGCCTCGGCGAGCCGCGAGCCCGAGAGGCCGCCGGTCCGCACCCAGAGGGTGAGCCCGCCGCGCGGCACCTCGAAGTCCCAGTCGGGCAGCTCGCGGCGGACCGCCGCCACCAGCTCGTCCCGGTTCTGCCGGGCCTGCTCGCGCCGCACCTGGACGGCCTGCTCCCAGCCGCCGGTGCTGAACAGCCAGTTCACCGCCAGCTGCTCCAGCACGGGTGTGCCCAGGTCGGCGTAGGCCCGTGCGGCGACCAGGCTGCGGATCACGTCGGGCGCGGCCCGGACCCAGCCGATGCGCATCCCGGCCCAGAACGCCTTGCTGGCGGAGCCGACGGTGACGACCGTGGAGCCGGCCGGGTCGAAGGCGCACACCGGGCGCGGCATCTCGACCTCGTCGTCCAGCCACAGCTCGCTCATCGTCTCGTCGGCCACCAGCACCGTCCCCGCCGAGCGGGCCGCGTCCACCAGCCGCCGCCGCTGGTCGGCGTCGGCGAGCGCGCCGGTGGGGTTGTGGAAGTCGGCGACGACGTAGGCGATGCGCGGCGCGGCGTCCCGCAGCACCTGGCGCCAGCGGTCCAGGTCCCAGCCGGTGAGCCCCTCCGCCATCGCGACCGGGACCAGCCGGGCCCCCGCCTCGCGCATCAGCTGGAGGATGTTGGCGTACGAGGGCGACTCCACGGCGATGCGCTCGCCGCGGCCGCCGAAGAGGTGGCAGATGGCGTCGATCGCGCCCATCGCCCCGGTGGTCACCATGATCTGCTCGGGCATGGTCGGGATGCCGCGCGCGGTGTAGCGCTCGGCGATCATCGCGCGCAGGGCCGGCAGACCGGCCGGATAGTCGCCGTGGGTGTGCGCGTAGGGGGGCAGCTCCTCCAGCGCGCCCTGCACGGCGCGGGTCAGCCAGGGTTCGGGCGCGGGGAGGGCCGCGCAGCCGAGGTCGATCATCGAACCGAGGGCCTCGGGCGGCAGCGGTTCGAGACCGCGCGCCGGCAACGGGTTCCCGGCCGGCACCGCCGTCCAGCTGCCCGCGCCGCGCCGGGACTCCAGGAAGCCTTCGGCGCGCAGCGCCTCGTACGCGGCGGCGACGGTGGTGCGGCTGACGGTCAGGGCCAGGGCCAGCTCGCGCTCGGCGGGCAGCCTGGCGGCGACCGGCACGCGCCCCTCCAGGACCAGCAACCGGATGCCGTCGGCGAGCGCCCGGTAGGCCGGGGGGCGACGGGTGCCGGGCCCGGCGGGGCGGTCCTGCTGGGAGCCGAGCAGCCGGGCGAGCTGTCCGGCCCCCACGGCCGAGGTCCACTGCGCCATGGAAATCAGTCCACCTTCCCGGAATTGGCCATGGTTGACCCTGCCTCTCATGCCACAGGGTGTCATGCAGCAGGCCACTACCACCACACAGGGGGGCTCGTCTTGTCCAGCCGACCCAGTCGACCAGGCCGACCCGACTCATCCGGTCGCCTCGCCCGCCGGCTCACCCAGCTCTACGGCGGCCTGGTGCTCTACGGCGCCAGTTCGGCGCTCCTCGTCCGGTCCGGGCTCGGTCTGGAGCCGTGGAACGTGCTGCACCAGGGCCTCGCCGAACGCACGGGCCTGTCGATGGGCGTGGTGCTGACCGTCGTGGGCGCTCTGGTGCTGCTGCTGTGGATCCCGCTGCGCCAGCGGCCGGGCCTCGGCACGGTCTCGAACGTGCTGGTGATCGGCGCCGCGATGGACGCGACGCTGGCCGTGGTGCCCGACGCCCACGGCTGGACGCTGCGGATCGCCGTGCTGGTGGCGGGGATCGTCCTCAACGGCGCGGCCACCGGGCTGTACATCGCCGCGCGTTTCGGTCCCGGTCCGCGCGACGGACTGATGACCGGGCTGAACCGGCGCACGGGACTGTCGGTGCGCCTGGTGCGCACGGCCGTCGAGATCACCGTCGTCGTGACGGGTTTCGCCCTCGGCGGCACGGTCGGCGTCGGCACCCTCCTGTACGCCGTGTCGATCGGCCCGCTCGCCCAGGTGTTCCTGCGCGTGTTCGCCGTCCCGGCGGCATCCGACGGCAGCACGGTGGTTGCCGCAGGTCAACCCCGGCGCGCGATACTGCGTCGGTGACCACGCCGATACCCCGTCCGCGCCACCCCTACCTCGACCATCCCGGTCCGATCGCCTTCGCCCACCGGGGCGGCGCGGCGGACGGCCTGGAGAACACGCTGCGGCAGTTCCGGCGCGCGGTGGAGGCGGGCTACCGCTACATCGAGACCGACGTGCACGCCACCCGGGACGGGAAGCTCGTCGCCTTCCACGACGCGACCCTGGACCGGGTGACGGACGGGGCCGGGCGGATCGCCGACCTCACGTGGGAGACGGTGCGCCGCGCGCGGGTGGCGGGCCGGGAGCCGGTGCCGCTGTTCGAGGACCTGCTGGCGGCCTTCCCCGACGTGCGCTGGAACGTCGACGTGAAGACGGAGCCCGCGCTGGCGCCTCTGCTGGAGCTGATCGGGCGGACGGACGCCTGGGACCGGGTCTGCGTCGGTTCCTTCTCCGAGGCGCGTGTGGTGCGCGCCCAGCGCCTGGCCGGGCCGCGTCTGGCCACCTCGTACGGCACCAGGGGCGTGCTCAACCTGCGGCTGCGGTCCTGGGGCGTGCCGGCGGCGCCGCGCCGTTCGGCGGTGGCCGCGCAGGTGCCCGAGGCGCAGTCGGGCATCCAGGTCGTGGACCGCCGCTTCGTCCGCGCGGCCCACGCGCGCGGGCTCCAGGTGCACGTCTGGACGGTGAACGATCCCGGCCGCATGCACCGGCTCCTGGACCTGGGCGTGGATGGCATCATGACCGATCACATCGACACACTGCGCAAGGTCATGGAGGACCGGGGCGTCTGGGTCTGAGGTCCCGGCCCGTCCCCGGGGGCGGTGCGCGGGCACGGGGAAGCGAGGGCACGGGTGGGCACCGACACCCTGCGGACGGACGCGGCCGACGACGCCGCCGGCCGACGGCGCGAGCAGCGCGGCTGGTACTTCTACGACTGGGCGTGCTCGGTCTACTCGACCAGCGTGGTCACCGTGTTCCTGGGGCCCTACCTGACCTCTGTCGCCCGGGCGGCGGCGGACGCGGACGGGTACGTGCACCCGCTGGGCGTACCCGTGCGCGCCGGGTCGTTCTTCGCCTACTCGGTGTCCCTGTCGGTGATCGTGGCGGTGCTGGTGATGCCCCTGGTGGGCGCCGCCGCCGACCGCTCGGGCCGCAAGAAGCCGCTGCTGGCCGCCGCCGCGTACACCGGCGCCGCGGCCACCACCGGGATGTTCTTCCTGGACGGCGACCGCTATCTGCTGGGCGGCCTGCTGCTGGTCGTGGCGAACGCCGCGCAGTCCGTGGCGATGATGCTCTACAACTCCTACCTGCCCCAGATCGCCCCGCCCGAGGAGCGTGACGCGGTCTCCTCGCGCGGGTGGGCCTTCGGCTACGCGGCCGGGGCCCTGGTCCTCGTCGCCAACCTGGTCCTCTACACCGGCCACGACTCCTTCGGGCTGACCGAGAGCGAGGCGGTCCGCGTCTGCCTGGCCTCCGCCGGACTGTGGTGGGGCGCGTTCGCGCTCGTCCCGCTGCGGCGGCTGCGCGACCGCCGTGCCCCCGCGCGGGAGGGCTCCGCCCTGCCCGGGTTCCGGCAGCTCGCCGCGACCGTCCGCGACATGCGGCGTCACCCGCTGACCCTGGCGTTCCTGCTGGCCTACCTCGTCTACAACGACGGCATCCAGACGGTGATCTCCCAGGCGTCCGTGTACGGCTCCGAGGAACTGGGCCTCGGCCAGTCCACGCTCATCGTGGCGGTGCTGCTGGTCCAGGTGCTCGCGGTGGCGGGCGCCCTGGCGCTGGGGCAGCTGGCGCGGAGGTACGGGGCCAAGCGGACGATCCTCGGGTCACTGGTCGCCTGGACGGTGACGCTGGCGGCCGGGTACTTCCTGCCGGCCGGGGCGCCGGGCTGGTTCTTCGTGCTGGCCGCCGGGATCGGGCTGGTCCTCGGCGGCAGCCAGGCGCTGTCCCGCTCCCTGTTCTCCCATCTGGTCCCGCCCGGCAAGGAGGCCGAGTACTTCGCGGCGTACGAGCTGAGCGACCGCGGGATGAGCTGGCTGGGGCCGCTGCTGTTCGGGCTCACCTACCAGCTGACGGGGAGCTACCGCGACGCGATCGTCTCGCTGGTGGCGTTCTTCGTCATCGGTTTCGCGCTGCTCGCGCGGGTGCCGGTGCGCCGGGCGATCGGCGACGCGGGCAACCCGGTGCCCGAAAGGATTTAGCACTCGGCGCGAAAGGGCTGTAGTGTACGCGTTTGGCCTGCCAGGCGTACCGTTACTGCGCGTCAAAGGTGCCGAATCGCTATGTCACACCTGCCAGCAGAGGTGACAAACCGGACGTCGGCGGGTACTGCACTGGTTGCAAGGCTGCGGCTGCGACGGCGACGCAGGGCCCGGATCGGGAGTCGGGACGGGAATCTTTACCGCCGCCCGGACGTTGACCGGATGACGACGACAGCGACACCTGTCCTGTGGGCGACAAGCCCGGGAGGCACGATTCATGAGTGAGCGAGCTCTTCGCGGCACGCGCCTCGTGGTGACCAGCTACGAGACGGACCGCGGCATCGACCTGGCCCCGCGCCAGGCCGTGGAGTACGCATGCGAGAAGGGGCACCGGTTCGAGATGCCCTTCTCGGTCGAGGCGGAGATCCCGCCGGAGTGGGAGTGCAAGGTCTGCGGGGCCCAGGCACTCCTGGTGGACGGCGACGGCCCTGAGGAGAAGAAGGCCAAGCCCGCGCGTACACACTGGGACATGCTGATGGAGCGGCGCACCCGCGAGGAACTCGAAGAGGTCCTCGAGGAGCGGCTGGCGGTTCTGCGCTCCGGCGCGATGAACATCGCGGTGCACCCGCGAGACAGCCGCAAGAGTGCGTGACAAAGGTGCGTGACGGGAAACCGTAGACGACACAACGACAACACCGCGGGTGCCGTACGTGATCTCACGTACGGCACCCGCGGTTTTGCCGTGCCGCCGGGTCCCGGCGCGCCGACGGGCGCGGACGGGCGCGCGGACCGGCCCGGCGCGCCTGCGGAGCCTCAGTGCGTCAGCGGCGGACGGGGTCCCTGCGGGGCGTCGCCCGGCTCGTCCCGGACGACCTCGCCCTGGACGACCTTGCCGTCCGGCCGGTGCATGCGGGCCTGGCGGAAGGCGTCGCCCAGCGTGCCCGGACCGGCCTCGCGGAGCTTGCGCTCCACCGTCCGCTCCGCATAGCGACTCACCGCCTTCTGGACGGGGGGCAGCAGCATGAGCAGGCCCAGCGCGTCCGAGATCAGGCCGGGGATGATGATGAGCAGGCCGCCCAGCATCATCAGACCGTTGCCCTCGCTGTTGCCGCCCGGCCCGGCTCCGGGCATGACGCCGGACTGCTGCTGCCGGACGGTCTCCTGGAGGCTGCGGAAGGCGCGGCGGCCGGCCGCCTTGATCACCACGGACCCGAGGACGACGCCCGCCACCAGCAGCAGGAAGACCACGAACCCGCTGGAGGCGCCCGCCACCACGGTCAGCAGCCAGATCTCCAGCACCAGCCACGCGGCGAAGCCCAGCGGCAGGAACGTGCGCAGCCTGGAGCGCGGGGGCCGGGCGGGGGACCTGGGGGTCTGAGCGCCAGTCGTCATGCTTCCAGTGTGCCTGGCCCCGGCTCAGCGCGGCATAAGGGGGCGATCAGCCCTTCTCCTCCGTGGACCGCACCGGCCCGTCGGGGGTGTCCACCGGGCGCTCGGGCTGCCGGTCGCGGCCGAGGACCTTGCCGACCCGCTCCCCCACACCCCACGTGGTGACCCGCCACAGCGCCTCCACGAGGATGTCGCGGCTCATCTTCGAGTCACCGTGCTCGCGCTCGACGAACGTGATCGGCACCTCGACGACGTGGTAGCCGGCCTTGATCGCCCGGCGGGCGAGGTCGACCTGGAAGCAGTACCCCTGGGAGGCCACCTCGTCCAGGCCCAGCCCCTCCAGCGTCTCGCGGCGGAAGGCCCGGTAGCCGCCGGTGATGTCGCGCAGCGGCAGGTCCAGCGCGAGGCGCGAGTACATGCTGCCGCCGCGGGAGATGAACTCGCGGGACTTGGGCCAGTTCACCACCCGGCCGCCGGGCACCCAGCGGGAGCCCAGCACCAGGTCGGCGCCCTTGAGGGCGGTCAGCAGCCGGGGCAGCTCCTCGGGCTGGTGGGAGCCGTCGGCGTCCATCTCGATCAGCACGCCGTAGCCGTGCTCCAGTCCCCAGCGGAAGCCCGCGAGGTAGGCGGCGCCCAGTCCTTCCTTGCCCTTGCGGTGCAGGACCTGGACGTGGTCGTCCTCGGCCGCCAGTTCGTCGGCGAGCTTGCCGGTGCCGTCGGGGCTGTTGTCGTCGGCCACCAGGACGTGCGCCTCGGGGACCGCCTCGCGCACGCGCGAGACGATCGCCTTGATGTTCTCCGCCTCGTTGTAGGTCGGGATGATCACCAAGGCCGTGCCCAGGGGACCGAACCGCCTCCCCTGCCCCGCCGCCGCGGGCGTCCCGTCGCCGTCGTTCACCGCTGTCCCTTCGAGTCCGTACGCAGAGGACCACCATAATGGCCACGGCCTGCGGTGACGTGACAGGACGTCCGCAAAGGGGTGTTGTTTTCCCCGGGCCGGGGTAGGGATAGGCAATTCGGGACCGTTTGCACGGCGGATGGGGGCCCGGCGCCCTTCGGGCCGACCCGGGACCCGCCGGCTGCGGGTCGACCTAGGCCGTTGTCTACTGAGCGCCCGGGCCCCACCCGGGTCACACCTCCCGACCGTCCGGAACGTTCCGTCGTCACGGCGCGAGCGCTGAGCCTGGCTCCCAGTGGCGGTGCCCCGGTGCGGCACACCGTCCCTGACCCAGCGGCGCCGCGACGCGCGCGCGGAGGCTTCCCCGGTCGGGCGTCCGGTGGTGGACCCGGCCGAACCTACCGGCCCCCCGCCGTCGCCTGTCAACAGTCGTTCGACCTGCGACTTCCCTGCCAATGCGCAGGTCAGCGCGGAGGATGCGCAGGTCGCGGACGGGAGAAGATCATCGCCCCGTCGGCCGCGTGGATCACTCGCCCGGCCGTACGAACACCGTCCGGCCGCCCACCACGGTGCGCAAGCAGACCGGCAGGTCACCGCCCGGAGTCAGGTCGGGCAGCCCGGGCGTGCCGGAGCGCGGGTCGGTCGACCAGCGGGCCACCCGGTCGTCGGGGGCCTGGACGACGAGCGCGCCCGTGCGCCACACGGCGTAGTCGGCGGGTGCGCCCGGCACCAGGACGCCCGCGTCGTCGCGCCCGATCGCCCGCCAGCCGCCGCGCGTGTGCGCGGTGAAGGCCGCCCGGACGGAGACGCGGTGCTCGGGCGTGCGGTGGAAGGCCGCGGCCCGGACGGTCCCCCACGGGTCGAGGGGCGTGACCGGGCTGTCGGAGCCGAAGGCGAGCGGGACCCCGGCGCGCAGCAGGGCCGCGTAAGGGTTGAGGGTGCGGGCCCGTTCGGCGCCCAGGCGCCGGGCGTACATGCCGTCCTCGCCGCCCCACAGGGCGTCGAAGGCGGGCTGGACGGAGGCGGTCAGGCCCAGCTCGGCGAAGGCCGCGATGTGTTCGGGGGTGAGCATCTCGGCGTGTTCCACGCGGTGTCGGGCGGCGCGGACCCGGGCGAAACCGAGCTTGTCGGCGGCGGCGCGCACCCCCCGCACCACGGCGGTGACGGCGGCGTCGCCGATGGCGTGGAAGCCCGCCTGGAGGCCGGCCTCGGTGCAGGTGACGACGTGGGCGGCGACGGCATCGGCGTCCAGGTAGGCGGTGCCGGTGTGTCCGGCGTCGGCGTACGGCTCGTGCAGACAGGCGGTGTGCGAGCCGAGGGCGCCGTCGACGAAGAGGTCACCGGCGGCGCCGACCGCGCCCAGCTCGCGCGCCTTGTCGACGTCCTGTTCGGCCCAGTAGCCGATCACGCGCGGGCCGGGCTCCGAGGCCGCCAGCCGCAGCAGCCCGGTGAGGTCGTCCTCGGAGGAGATGTCCGGGCCTGCGCATTCGTGAACGGTTCCGATGCCGAGGGAGGCGGCGTGCGCGAGGGCGGCGCGCTGGGCCTCGGTGCGCTGGGCGGGGGCGAGGGCCCCGAGGGCGGCGGCGCGCACGGCGTGGTGGGCGTCGGCGGTGAGCGGGCCGTCCGCGCGGGTGACGTCGCCGGGGACGAGGTCGAGCAGGGCGGTGGTGACGACGGCCGAGTGGACGTCGATGCGGCTGAGGTAGAGGGGGCGCCCACCGGTGGCCTCGTCCAGCTCGGCGCGGGTCGGGGGCTGCCCGTCGGGCCACCGGGAGGCGTCCCAGCCGTGCCCGAGGAGCACCCGGTCCGCCGGGCGGGCCGCGGCGAAGTCGCGGACGAGGGCGAGGGCGGCCTCGCGGGTGGGGGCGCCGGTAAGGTCCAGGCCGGTGAGGGCGAGGCCGGTGGACGTCGTGTGCACGTGTGCGTCGGTGAACGCCGGGGTGACCAGGGCGCCGTCCAGGTCGATCACCTCGTCCACGCCGTCGGCGAAGGCGTCCGCGGCGCCCTCGGAGCCGACCCAGGCGACCTGGCCGCGTTCGACGACCATCGCCGTCGCGAAGGGGTCGGCGGGACTGTGCACCTCGCCGCGGCGCAGCAGGACGGTGGTGGACGCGGTGGACGAGGCGGTGGACTCACTCATGGACACCAGTCTCGCCCCTCGCGGGGCGCGCCCGGCACGCAGGTCGCCCCTGTACGGGTCACGGGCGGCCCGTACGGCCTCGCTCCCGTCGCGCCGGTCCTCAGACCCGGGGCGGCCTGGCCTCGTACGGCGTGGAGAGCACGACGGTGGTCCGGGTCGAGACGCCGGCCAGGGAGCGCACCCGGGCGAGGAGTTCCTCCAGCTCGTGCGGGGTCGACACCCGTACCTTGAGGATGTAGTTCTCGTCGCCCGCCACGCTGTGGCACGCCTCGATCTCCGGTACGCCGGCCAGGCGGTCCGCGATGTCGTCGGGCGCGCTGGGGTCGAAGGGTTTCACGGAGATGAAGGCGGTCATCGGCAGTCCGACGGCCTCCGGATCGACGACCGCGGCGTAGCCGCGGATGACCCCGCGCTGCTCCAGCCGCCGCACCCGCTGGTGCACGGCCGATGTGGACAGGCCCGTGGCCTTGCCCAGGTCCGTGTAGCTCATCCGCCCGTCCTTGACGAGCAGCTGCACGATCTGTCGGTCCAGCTCCTCCATGGCGGAGAACCTACAGTGCGGTTGATCTCCTCGGATACCCGAGCGGTCCAGGTCATACCCGGTTCGTGATGTGACGGGGAGTCGGCCGGCGGGCGGAGCGGGACCCGGTGCCCCGGGCACCCGCGAGGGGCATGTGACGAAGACCACACCTCCGGCGCGGTCTCCGTGATGTTCTCGTGATTACCCCGGAGGGGGGACGGGAAGTGCTTGCTGTGGTCGAGGCCGCAGTGCCGTCACGGCCCAGCCCGAGGGGGAGAATCCCATGCAGAGTCTTAAGCGCCCTGGTCGTTCCGCGTCCAAGCGGCAGCAGCCGGTCGTCGAGCCCGTATCGGAGGGCGTCGAACCCGACGCCTACGACGACGAGGAACTCGACGCCTACGACACCTTCGAGATGTACCGGGTGATCTGCCCGGACTGCGCGCAGCCCATCGCGCTCCTGGCGGACGAGGAGGTGCTGCCGGAGCACGCGCTGTGCGCCTCGCCGTGGAACCCGTTCGGGCTCACGGTCTGCGCCGGCACCGGCCGCCGGGCCGCCGAGGCCCGCCCCGCCGACGAGTCGTTCCAGCCGCACGAGCAGGACACCGCGCTGCTGTTGACGCTCCCGCGGGGCCTGGACTGGCGGACCCAGCCCTTCTCCCACGTCGGCGGCCCGGGCTCGCGCCCGATGCGGGTGCCGACGATGCGGCGCGAGGCGGCCTAGGACGCGTGCGGCGCGCCGCCCCGTACCCACACGGACGGGGTCGGCGCGGCGGCGCGGGGCGGACGGGGGCGGGGGCGGCGCGCCGACCGCGTCCGTGTGGGTACGGGGC
>MUMD01000334.1 GCA_002155895.1 Streptomyces rochei | reverse complement strand
GACCGGCGCGGGCAGCCGAAGGCTTGGGGGTGGGGCGGACCGGCGCGGGCAGCCGAAGGCTTGGGCGGTGGGCCGGACTGGGCTGCGGCTTGCGCGGTGGCCCGGGTCCACGGCCTGCGCGGTCGGCGCGGTCGGCTGAGTCACGGCTGGCGCGGACGGCCCGGTGTGGCCGGCGCGGTCGCCTGAGCGACGGGCTCTGTGGACGGCCGGTGCGGCTTGCGCGACCGGCCCGGTGCGGCAGCGCGGTCGCCTGGGCGACGGGCTCCCGCGGACGGCCGGGAGCGGCCGTCGCGGAGGACGGCTCGCGTGGGCGGCCGGTGCGGCTTGCACGACCGGTCCGGTGCGGCAGCGCGGTCGCCTGGGCGACGGGCTCGCGCGGACGGCCGGGAGCGGCCGGCACGGACGACAGCTCGCGTGGACGGCCGGTGCGGCTTGCACGGCCGGCCCGGTGCGGCCGCGCGGACGCCTGAGCGACGGGCTCGCGCGGACGGCCGGGAGCGGCCGGCGCGGACGACGGCTCGCGTGGACGGCCAGGAGCTGCCTGGACGAACGACGGGCTCGCGTGGGCGGCCGGGTGTGCCCTGCGCACTCGCCCGGCCGACGAGCAGACGCGGACGACCGGGAGCGGCCCGCACGAAGGAAACCGGACGACAGGCTCACGCGAGGCGACCCCCTGCGGCCTGCGCGGACGGTCGGCTCGGCGTGTGACGGACGACGCGCGCCGGCCCGACGACGGGCCGGCGCGTTCGGTCAGCCGACGAGGTTGTCGGCCAGTTCGTCGCTGAGGTTGGCGTCCGTGCCGGGGATGCCGAGGTCCGAGGCCCGCTTGTCGGCCATGGCCAGCAGCCGGCGGATGCGGCCGGCGACCGCGTCCTTGGTCAGCGGCGGGTCGGCGAGGGCGCCCAGCTCCTCCAGCGAGGCCTGCTTGTGCTCCATCCGCAGCCGGCCCGCCGCGGCGAGGTGCTCCGGCACGTCGTCGGCGAGGATCTCCAGGGCCCGCTGGACCCGGGCGCCGGCGGCGACGGCCGCGCGAGCGGAGCGGCGCAGGTTGGCGTCGTCGAAGTTGGCCAGGCGGTTGGCGGTGGCCCGGACCTCACGGCGCATCCGCCGCTCCTCCCAGGCCAGCACGGAGTCGTGCGCGCCGAGCCGGGTGAGCAGGGCGCCGATCGCGTCGCCGTCGCGGACCACGACCCGGTCCACGCCGCGCACCTCACGGGCCTTCGCGGCGATCGACAGCCGGCGGGCGGCGCCGACCAGGGCGAGCGCGGCCTCGGGACCCGGGCAGGTCACCTCCAGGGAGGAGGAGCGGCCGGGTTCGGTGAGCGAACCGTGCGCCAGGAACGCGCCCCGCCAAGCGGCCTCGGCGTCACAGGTGGCCCCCGAGACCACCTGCGGCGGCAGCCCGCGGATCGGCCGGCCCCGCCCGTCGACCAGGCCGGTCTGCCGGGCGAGCTGATCACCGCCCGCGACCACCCGAACGACGTAACGCGAGCCGCGGCGCAGCCCGCCCGGCGCCATCACGATCAGCTCGGAACTGTGCCCGAAGATCTCCAGGATGTCCCGCTTGAGGCGGCGCGCCGCGTTCGCCGTGTCCAGCTCCGCCTCGATCACGATGCGCCCGCTCACCAGGTGAAGGCCGCCGGCGAACCGCAGTACGGCGGAGACCTCCGCCTTTCTGCAGCAGGTCCGGGTGACGGGGAGCCGGGAGATCTCGTCCTTCACCGCTGCCGTCATCGCCATGGGCCGATCCTTCCATGCATCCGAAAAATACGGTCGTACGCGGCGGCCAGCAGCTCCGGGTCGTGCCTCGGGGTCCCGTCGGTCCGGGCTACCGGAGCCAGCTCGACCGCGGCGCCGAACCGTTTCGCGGCATCGGTGAGCGAGTCACGGTCGGGCACGGCGGCCTCGTCGGCCAGCACCACGTCCAGGGCGAGTTTAGGGGCGTGTCGTCCCAAAACCTCCAAATGACGCTGCGGTGAGAAGCCCTCGGTTTCCCCGGGCTGCGGCGCGAGGTTCAAGGAGAGCACCCGGCGCGCCTTCGTCTCGACGAGGGCGTCCAGCAGGTCGGGCACGAGCAGGTGCGGGATGACCGAGGAGAACCAGGAGCCGGGACCGAGCACCACCCAGTCGGCGTCCAGGACGGCCTCGACCGCCTCGGGGACGGCCGGCGGGTCGTTCGGCACCAGGTGCACGGACTGGACCTCGCCCGGGGTGAGGGCCACGGTGGCCTGTCCGCGCACGGTGTCCACCGCGTCGGGCCGGTCCGGGTCGTGCCCCCTGACCAGGGCCTGGAGCTCCAGCGGCACCGCGGACATGGGCAGCACGCGTCCGTGTGCGCCGAGCAGCTTGCCGACCAGGTCGAGGGCCTGGACGTGGTCGCCCAGCTGTTCCCACAGGGCGACGATCAGCAGATTGCCGACCGCGTGTTCGTGCAGGTCGCCCTGGGACTGGAAGCGGTGCTGGATGACGCGTGCCCAGGTCTGGCCCCAGTCGTCGTCGCCGCACAGCGCGGCCAGCGCCTTGCGCAGGTCGCCGGGCGGCAGGACGCCCAGCTCGTCACGGAGTCGCCCGCTGGAGCCGCCGTCGTCGGCCACGGTGACGACGGCGGTGAGGTCGCCGGTGATCCGGCGCAGTGCGGCGAGCGAGGCGGACAGGCCCATACCGCCGCCGAGGGCGACGACCTTGGGCTGGGCGCCCCGGCGGCGCGGCTTGCCGCCGCGAGCCTGTTCGGGCCGGGCGGCGCGGGCCTCGGCGGGTCTGCCGCCGCGCCCTTCGGGCACCACCCGGCGCAGCCTGCTCAGCCGCGGAGTACGTCCTGTCATTCCCGTCCCATGTCCCGGTGGACGACCACCGTCTCCACGCCCTCGGCGGCGAGCCGGGCGGCGAGCTTCTCCGACATGGCCACGGACCGGTGCTTGCCGCCGGTGCAGCCGACGGCGACGGTCACATAGCGCTTGCCCTCCCGACGGTAACCCGCGGCGATCATCTGCAGCAGCTCGGTGTACCGGTCGAGGAACTCCTTGGCCCCCGGCTGGTTGAGGACGTAGGAGGACACCTCCTCGTTCAGGCCGGTGAACGGGCGCAGCTCCGGGACCCAGTGCGGGTTGGGCAGGAAGCGCATGTCCACGACCAGGTCGGCGTCGACCGGCAGGCCGTACTTGAAGCCGAAGGACATGACGGTGGCCCGCAGCTCCGGCTCCTCCTCGCCGGCGAACTGGGCGTCCATCTTGGCGCGCAGCTCGTGCACGTTGAGGCTGGAGGTGTCGATCACCAGGTCGGCGTCGCCGCGCAGCTCCCGCAGCAGCTCCCGCTCGGCGGCGATGCCGTCCACGATCCGGCCGTCGCCCTGGAGGGGGTGCGGCCGGCGCACCGACTCGAAACGGCGCACCAGGGCGTCGTCGGAGGACTCCAGGAAGACGATCCGGCGGGTGACGCCGCGGGCGTCGAGGTCGGCGAGGGACTCGCGCAGATTGTCGAAGAAGCGCCGGCCGCGGACGTCGACGACCACCGCGATCCGTGCCACGTTGCCCTGCGAGCGGGCGCCCAACTCCACCATGGTGGGGATCAGGGCGGGCGGCAGGTTGTCCACGACGAACCAGCCGAGGTCCTCCAGACACTTGGCGGCCGTCGAGCGGCCGGCCCCGGACATGCCGGAGATGATCACCAGCTCGGGGATGGCCGCCTCGTGCGCCCCGGCTGTTTCCTTGCCCGTACTCACCTGTGCTCCGTCGTTCTGGCGCGGGTCCGGTCCGGCCGTCCGCGGGTCCGCGTCCCCGCCGGCCGTGCCATGGGCCTGTTCTCGTCCCGTTGCGGGCCGTGCCTCGTGCTCGGTCATCTCTCCTGCCCCCGTCGTTCGTCCGGGGTGCCCGCGGTCACGGGCTCCCCCGGGGCATCCGTCGTCGTCTCGGGTGCCCCGTCCTCGTCTTCCATGATCTCTCCGGTCGCCGTGTTCACGGCGGGTGCGGCCGGGGTGGCCCGGGCGAGGGCCACGGCGACGGTCTCGGCCGTCTTGCGGCCTATGCCGGGCACCTCGCAGATCTGGTCGATCGTCGCCGCCCTGAGCTTCTTCACCGAACCGAAGTGCTTGATCAGCGCCTGCTTGCGGGTCTCCCCGAGGCCCGGCACGTCGTCCAGCGGGCTGGAGCGGAAGCGCTTGGCGCGCTTGACGCGCTGGTAGGTGATCGCAAAGCGGTGGGCCTCGTCCCGGACCCGCTGGAGCAGGTACAGACCCTCGCTGGTGCGGGGCAGGACCACCGGGTCGTCGTCGCCGGGCAGCCACACCTCCTCCAGGCGCTTGGCCAGACCGCAGACGGCGATGTCGTCGATGCCCAGCTCGTCCAGGGCCCGCTGGGCCGCCGCCACCTGCGGCTGCCCCCCGTCGACGACGACGAGCTGGGGCGGGTAGGCGAAGCGCTTGGGGCGGCCGTCGTCGTCCTTGAGGGCGGGGCCGTCCACCAGTGCCTCGCCGTCGTCCGGGACGGCCCGGCCGTCCGCGGGCACCCGGCCGTCGGAGGCGACGTCACCGACGCCCGGTCCGGCGGTGTCCGCGTCCTGGCCGTCCGCCCACTCGCCGGTCCTCTCCTTCTCGGCGAGGTAGCGGCGGAAGCGGCGGGTGATGACCTCGTGCATGGAACGGACGTCGTCCTGTCCCGCGAAGCCCTTGATCTGGAACCGTCGGTATTCGCTCTTCCGGGCCAGCCCGTCCTCGAAGACGACCATGGAGGCCACGACGTCGTCGCCCTGGAGGTGCGAGATGTCGTAGCACTCGATCCGCAGCGGGGCGCTGTCCAGGTCCAGGGCCTCGGCGATCTCCTCCAGCGCGCGCGAGCGCGTGGTCAGGTCGGAGGCGCGCTTGGTCTTGTGCAGGACGAGCGCCTGCTGGGCGTTGCGCTCGACGGTTGCCATCAGCGCCTTCTTGTCGCCGCGCTGCGGGATGCGCAGCGAGACGCCCGAGCCCCGGCGCTCGGTCAGCCACTGCTGGACCGGCTCCACCGGGTCGGGCAGGGCGGGGACCAGGACCTCCTTGGGGACGGCGTCCCCGGTCTCCTCGCCGTACAGCTGCTGCAGGGCGTGCTCGACGAGGGCGCCGGTGGTGATCTCCTCCACCTTGTCGGTGACCCAGCCGCGCTGGCCGCGCACCCGGCCGCCGCGCACGTGGAAGATCTGGACGGCCGCCTCCAGCTCGTCCTCGGCGACCGCGATCAGGTCCGCGTCGGTCGCGTCGGCGAGGACCACCGCGCTCTTCTCCATGGCCTTCTTCAGCGCGCCGATGTCGTCGCGCAGGCGGGCCGCGCGCTCATACTCCATCTCCTCGGCCGCGTCGGCCATCTGCCGCTCCAGGCGGCGCAGGTAGGTGCCGGTGCGGCCGGCCATGAAGTCGCAGAACTCCTCGGCCAGCTCCCGGTGGTCCTCGGGGGAGATCCGCTCCACACAGGGCGCGGAGCACTTGCCGATGTAGCCGAGCAGGCAGGGGCGGCCGGTGCGGGCGGCGTTCTTGAAGACGCCGGCGGAGCAGGTGCGCACCGGGAAGACCCGCAGCAGCAGGTCGACGGTGTCGCGGATCGCCCAGGCGTGCCCGTACGGCCCGAAGTAGCGCACGCCCTTCTTCTTGTGGCCGCGCATCACCTGGACGCGGGGGAACTCCTCGTTCATCGTCACCGCGAGGTACGGGTAGCTCTTGTCGTCGCGGTACTTGACGTTGAACCGGGGGTCGAACTCCTTGATCCAGGAGTACTCCAGTTGCAGCGCCTCGACCTCCGTGGACACCACCGTCCACTCCACGGAGGCGGCCGTGGTGACCATGGTGCGGGTGCGGGGGTGCAGGTTCGCCAGGTCCTGGAAGTAGTTGGCCAGGCGCTGGCGCAGGCTCTTCGCCTTCCCGACGTAGATCACCCGGCGGTGCTCGTCACGGAACCTGTACACCCCCGGGGAGTCCGGGATCTCACCCGGCCTGGGGCGGTAGCTGGAGGGGTCGGCCATGACTCACACCCTACTGGCGGGGACCGACACCGCGACGGGCCTGTGGACAGCGCCCCCGGGCGTCTTCGGGGGCCTGCCGGTCACGCCGGGTGCCCGCACGGTGGCCGGACGGTGCGTTCTCGGCCAGGAGTGCGTCGCGGTCCGGCGACAGGTGTTGTCGGGACTTGGTCAACACGCTTCAATGCGGGGGGACTCGGGGCCTGAAGTACGGCGTACGGATGTGAAGACCGCTGCGCCGCGACCGGGGGCGGCCCCGGCTGATCCGTCGAACGGTCTGACCAGCCGTCGTGAACTTCACAGAGAGGCCCCTGCATGCCGCCCGCCACCACCCAGCACCTGGACGTCGCCACCGCGGAACTCGACTCGGCCCTGCGCGGTGGCCCCTTCCACGTGGCCCTGCGCGCGGCGATCGCCGCGCGCGGACTGCCGCTGCAGCGCGTGCAGCACCACCTGACGCGCCACGGGGTGAAGGTGGGCGTCACCAGCCTCAGCTACTGGCAGCAGGGTGCCCGGCGCCCGCAGCGTCCGGAGTCCCTGCGGGCGGTGCGGGCGCTGGAGGAGATACTGCGGCTGCCGGAGGAGTCGCTGATCCGGCTGCTGGCCGAGGCCGACGAGGACCCGGAGCATCGGCGGCCGGCCGCCCGTTCCTACCGCGCGCAGGTGGAGGCCTCCGGCGTCCTGGAGCGGCTGCTGGCCGAGCTGGGCCAGCCGTCGCCGGACGGCGGGGTCCACACCCTCGGCCACCACGAACGGATCCTGATCGGACCCCGTCGTGAGCTGGCCGGCCGCGAGTCGCACCACATCGTCCGTGCCCACCGCGACGGCGTCGACCGCTTCGTCGCCGTCCACCACGGCGACCCGGGGTGCGTGCCCGCCCGGATGACGGTCCGGGCGCTGGAGAACTGCCGCACGGGCCGGGTCCGCACCCACGACGAGACCGGGGTGCTGGTGACGGAGCTGCTCTTCGACACGCGGCTGCGGGCCGGTGAGACCCACCTCTTCCGGTACGGGGTCGAGGACGGCACGGCGGGGGTGAGCCGCGAGTACGTCCGCGGGTTCGGCGCGGCGGGCGGGCAGTACGCCCTCCAGGTGCGTTTCGACGAGGCGGCCCTGCCGGCGCGCTGTCACCGGTTCACGCAGCACTCGCCGGCGGCGCCGCGCGGCGGCCGGCAGGAACTCGTCCTCGGCGGACACCGCTCGGTGCACCTCGTGGAACCGCGGGTGCGGGCCGGGATGCTGGGGATCGGGTGGGACTGGGAGTGAGCGGGCGGTCGCGCGGCCGGCCGGTCAGGCGCCGGTACCGGCGACGATCCGCCCCTGCTTCACCTGGACCGGCAGCTCGACGAGCGGCACGGTCGCCGGGGCGTGCAGCACCTCGCCGGTCCGGGCGTCGAACTCGCTGCCGTGGCAGGGACACACGAGCTTCGTCCCCTCCAGCTTCCTGATGGGGCACCCCGCGTGGGTGCAGACCGTGCTGAACGCCTTCAGCGAGCCGTCGTCGGCCCGGCTGACCACCACGTGGTGATCCCGGTCCAGCCGGGTCGTCCCCTTGGCCATCTCCCCGTCCGCGCCGAGGTCGACCGGTGCCGTGGGACGGGCGGGCGCGGCACCGTCCTCGCCCGGTGAGCAGGCGGCCGCACCGAGTCCGGCGACGGACGTGAGGGCCGCCGACCGCAGGACGGTGCGACGGCTCGGGGCGGGACGGCCAGGCATGCGGACTCCACTGGTCGGGGGGTGTGCAGGGCGACGATATCCGGCGGCCGGGGAGGCCGTGCGGGGCGGGTGGCGTGGAGCCGGAGCCGCCGTGCGGGACGGGTGGCGTGGAGCCGATCCCACCCCGGCAGGGGCGCGTAAACGCTTGCGCAAGCGTTTACGCGCCCCTCGGCGATGGGGTACGGTCCCGGCCAGTACGGCGCCGCGACCGGGTGGTGCCGCTGCCCGGCCGCGTGCGAAGGGGGAACCGTCGATGGCGACCATGGCCGACGTCGCACGCAGCGCCGGAGTCTCCGTGGCGACCGTCTCGCACGTGCTCAACGGCACCCGTCCGGTGCTCCCCCACACCCGGCAGGCCGTGCTGGACGCCGTGGAGGAGCTCGGCTACACCCCGAACACCCTGGCCCGCTCCCTGGTGACCTCCCGCACCCGGTCCATCGGGCTCGCGGTGTCCGCGATCAGCAACCCGTACTTCACGGAGATCCTCCAGGGCGTCGAGGCCGCGGCGCTGGAGCACGGCTACGGTCTGCTCATCGCCGACCCGCACGACGATCCCCGGCACGAGCGCGAGGTCGTCCGGCTGCTGCACGAGCGGCGGGTGGACGGCGTGATCGTCGCGCCCTCCGCCGACCCGCGTGGCCTCGTCGCCTACCTGGGCCGCCACCGGGTGCCGACGGTGTTCCTCGACCGGGTCGTGGACGGTGCGGCGGAGGACGGGGCCCCGCCCTTCGACCAGGTCTGCGCCGAGGGCACCGGCCCGACGAGCCGGCTGGTGACCCACCTCGCCGGGCTCGGCCACCGCAGGATCGGTCTGGTCGCCGGACGGCCGGGCCTCAGCACGACGCGCGAGCGGATCACCGGCTACCGGCACGGCCTCGCCACCGCCGGGCTTCCCTGGGACGAACAGCTCGTCGTCCACGGCGACTCCGAGGCGGCCGGCGGCGAGCGGGCCACGGGGGCGCTGCTGTCACTGTCCGTACCGCCGACCGCGCTGGTCACCGCCAACAACGCCATGACCATCGGCGCGCTGCGCGCCCTGCGCGAGCGCCGGCTGTCCGTGCCCGGGGACCTCGCGCTGTGCTGCTTCGACGACTTCGCCTGGGCGGACCTCTTCTCCCCCAGGCTCACCGCCGTGGCGCAGCCCAGCAGGGAGATCGGTGCCCGCGCGGTGCGGCTGCTGCTGGACCGCCTCGCCGAACCCGACCGGCCCGGGCGCACCGAGCGGCTGCCCTGTGCCTTCGTCCACCGCACCTCGTGCGGCTGCCCCGAGCGGGCCGGGCTCGCCGGGCGGTCCGAGCTGTCCGAGCTATCCGAGTAAGCCTCCGCAATGGTTCACGAAAGGACACTCCCGTGATCGTCGTCGCCGGTGAGGCCCTGATCGACCTGGTACCGCAGGGCACGGGCGCCCTCGCCGCACTGCGGCCCGCACTCGGCGGGGGCCCGTACAACACGGCCGTAGCGCTGGGCCGCCTCGGCTCCCCCACCGCCTTCTGCTCCCGGGTGTCGTACGACGCCTTCGGTGAGGCGCTGCTGGACCGGCTGCGGGAGACCGGGGTGGACCTCGCTCCGGTGCAGCGCGGCAGCGAGCCGACGACGCTCGCCGTGGCCTCGGTGGACGCGGAGGGGTCCGCCGCGTACTCCTTCTATGTGGAGGGGACGGCGGACCGGCTGTTCTCGGTGCCCGCCTCGCTGCCGTCCGGCACCCGGGCGGTGTCCTTCGGCACCTGTTCCCTGGTGCTGGAGCCCGGGGCGAGCGCGTACGAGGAGCTGCTGCGCCGGACCGCCGCGCGGGGCGTCTTCACCGCGCTGGACCCCAATGTCCGGGCCGGACTGATCGCGGACCCCGACGCCTACCGGGCCCGGTTCGAGAGCTGGCTGCCGTCCGTGACCCTGCTGAAGCTGTCCGCCGAGGACGCCGAATGGCTCGGCGGGACGCCTCGTCAGTGGCTGGCGGCGGGTCCGGCGGCGGTCGTGGTGACCCGGGGCGGGGCCGGACTGACCGCGTACACCCGGGACGGCGGCGAGTACACGGTGCCCGGTGAGCGGGTCGACGTGGTGGACACGATCGGCGCGGGCGACACGGTGAACGCCGCTCTGCTGCACGGCCTCGCGCAGCGCGACGCCCTCAGCGCCTCGGCGGTGGCCGCCCTGGGCGCGGAGGGCTGGCGGGAACTGCTGGGCTTCGCCGCGCGCGCGGCGGCGGTCACCTGCTCGCGGGCGGGCGCGGAACCGCCGTACGCCCACGAGGTGGCCGGCTGAACGCCGATGGCACCGGCCCGGCCTCCGGGTGCCCGACCCGCTGGGCCTCGACGCGGCGCGGGCCGCACCGGGGGCGCACCGAGGGCCGCGACGCGGTGGCGGACACCGCGCCGACCGTCACCGTCCGGCGGGTGCCTGAGCGCCCGCGCCGGAGAAAACGCCGCGCCGGGCCCCACGGGACAGTCCGTGGGGCCCGGCGCGGCTCCGGTTCAGGCCTTGCTCGTCCGCGTCGTCTTCTTCGCGGCGGGCTTGGCGGCCGTCTTGGTGGCCGTCTTGGTGGCCTTGGCCGTCCTCGCCGTCTTGGGGGCGGCCTTCTTCGCCGCCGCCTTGCGCGGCGCCTTCACCGGGGCCGCGTCGCTGATGCGGTCGGCGCCGAGGATGTCCCGCAGGAACTTGCCGGTGTGGCTGGCGGGGACGGCGGCGACCTGCTCGGGCGTGCCCTCGGCGACCACCAGGCCACCGCCGGCGCCGCCCTCGGGGCCCATGTCGACGACCCAGTCGGCGGTCTTGATCACGTCGAGGTTGTGCTCGATGACGATGACCGAGTTGCCCTTGTCGACCAGGCCGGACAGGACGGTCAGCAGCTTGCTGATGTCCTCGAAGTGGAGGCCGGTGGTCGGCTCGTCCAGGACGTAGACCGTGCGTCCGGTGGAGCGGCGCTGCAGCTCGCTGGCGAGCTTGACGCGCTGCGCCTCACCGCCGGAGAGGGTCGTCGCGGACTGGCCGAGCCGGACGTAGCCGAGGCCGACGTCCTTGAGGGTCTTCATGTGCCGGGAGATCGCGGGGACCGCCTCGAAGAAGTCGGTCGCCTCCTCGATCGGCATGTTCAGGACGTCGGCGATGGACTTGCCCTTGTAGTGGACCTCCAGGGTCTCCCGGTTGTACCGGGCGCCGTGGCAGACCTCGCACGGGACGTAGACGTCCGGGAGGAAGTTCATCTCGATCTTGATGGTGCCGTCGCCCGCGCAGTTCTCGCAGCGGCCGCCCTTGACGTTGAAGGAGAAGCGCCCGGGCAGGTAGCCGCGGACCTTCGCCTCGGTGGTCTCGGCGAACAGCTTGCGGATGTGGTCGAAGACGCCGGTGTACGTCGCCGGGTTGGACCGCGGGGTGCGGCCGATGGGCGACTGGTCCACGTGGACGACCTTGTCGACGAGGTCGTCGCCGTCCACGCGCGTGTGCCGGCCCGGCACGTTGCGCGCGCCGTTCAGCTCGCGGGCCAGGTGGGTGTACAGGATGTCGTTGACCAGGGTCGACTTGCCGGAACCGGAGACGCCGGTGACCGCCGTGAACACGCCGAGCGGGAAGGAGACGTCGATGTCCTGGAGGTTGTTCTCCCGGGCACCGTGCACGGTGAGCTGCCGGGCCGGGTCGCGGGGGCGCCGGACATCGGGCAGCGGGATGGCCTTGCGGCCGGACAGGTAGAGACCGGTCTGCGACTCGGCGTTGTCCAGCAGCTCCTTCACGGAGCCGCTGTGGACCACCTTGCCGCCGTGCTCACCGGCCCCGGGGCCGATGTCGACGATCCAGTCGGCGACCTTGATGGTGTCCTCGTCGTGCTCGACGACGATGAGGGTGTTGCCCATGTCGCGGAGCCGGACGAGGGTCTCGATCAGCCGGTGGTTGTCCCGCTGGTGCAGACCGATGGACGGCTCGTCGAGGACGTAGAGCACGCCGACGAGGCCGGAGCCGATCTGGGTGGCCAGACGGATGCGCTGGGCCTCGCCGCCGGAGAGGGTGCCGGCCGCGCGGTTCAGCGAGAGGTAGTCCAGGCCGACGTCGACCAGGAACCGCAGCCGCTCGTTGACCTCCTTCAGGACGCGCTCGGCGATCTTCTTGTCGCGGGCGTTGAGCTTCAGCTCGCCCAGGAAGTCGGCGCAGTCGCTGATGGACATGGCCGAGACCTCGGCGATCGACTTGCCCATGACGGTGACCGCGAGGACGAGGGGCTTGAGGCGCGTGCCCTCACAGGTGGGGCAGGGCACCTCCCGCATATAGCCCTCGAAGCGCTCGCGGCTGGCGTCGCTCTCGGCCTCGCTGTGCCGGCGCTTGACGAAGGGAATCGCGCCCTCGAAGGCCGTGGTGTACCGGCGCTCGCGCCCGTACCGGTTGCGGTAGCGGACCTCGACCTGGGTCTTGTGGCCGTTGAGCAGGGCCCTGCGGGCGCGCAGCGGGAGGCCGGCGAAGGGGATGTCCGTACGGAAGCCGAGGGCGTCCGCGAGGGCGCCGATCAGGCGGCCGAAGTAGTCCTTGGTGTGCCCGTGCGACCAGGGGTGGATGGCACCCTCGTCGAGGGACTTCTCCTCGTCCGGGACGATCAGCTCGGGGTCGACCTCCATGCGCGTGCCGATGCCGGAGCAGTCGGGGCAGGCGCCGAAGGGCGAGTTGAAGGAGAAGGAGCGGGGCTCCAGCTCCTCGAAGGACAGGTCGTCGTAGGGGCAGTACAGGTGCTCGGAGTACATGCGCTCGCGCTCGGGGTCGTCCTCGGGGAGGTCGACGAAGTCGAGCACGACCATGCCGCCGGACAGGCCGAGCGCGGTCTCCACGGAGTCGGTGAGCCGGCGCTTGGCGGAGTCCTTCACCGTCAGGCGGTCGACGACCACCTCGATGGTGTGCTTCTCCTGCTTCTTGAGCGTGGGCGGCTGGGAGAGCTGGACCGTCTCGCCGTCCACCCGGGCACGGGAGTAGCCCTTGGTCTGGAGGTCGGCGAAGAGGTCGACGAACTCGCCCTTGCGCTCGCGCACCAGCGGCGACAGCACCTGGAAGCGGCTGCCCTCCGGCAGCTCCAGGACCTTGTCGACGATGGCCTGCGGCGACTGGCGCGAGATCGGCCGGGAGCACTCCGGGCAGTGTGGCTTGCCGATGCGGGCGAAGAGCAGGCGCAGGTAGTCGTAGACCTCGGTGATGGTGCCGACCGTGGAGCGCGGGTTGCGCGAGGTCGACTTCTGGTCGATGGAGACCGCCGGGGAGAGGCCCTCGATGAAGTCGACGTCCGGCTTGTCCATCTGGCCGAGGAACTGCCGGGCGTAGGAGGAGAGCGACTCCACGTAGCGCCGCTGGCCCTCGGCGAAGATGGTGTCGAAGGCCAGGGAGGACTTGCCCGACCCGGACAGGCCCGTGAAGACGATGAGCGAGTCACGAGGCAGGTCGAGCGAGACGTTCTTCAGGTTGTGCTCGCGCGCGCCACGGACGATGAGACGGTCGGCCACGCCGGTCCGCACCTTTCTTGAGAGAAGTGACAGGGGCGAGGCCCCCGTCTTTCTCAGACTAGGGGGAGCCACTGACAACGCCGGTCGGATTCACCGGTTGTCAACAAACCCCGACTACCCAGCATGCCCGACGCCGCCTCCGACCATATAGCACGTGCATTCGAATAGCGGGGGCGATCCGCCACCTTCACCCGAAGGTGTGGCGCGGTCTAGGGTCAGCACCATGATTGATCACGCGCATGACCTGGCGTCTGTACGTGACGCTACCGAGCGGCTGCTCACCGCGGTCGGGAAACTGGACAACGCGTCAGTGACGGAGTCGTCACGGCTCCCCGGCTGGAGCCGGGGCCACGTGCTCGCCCACCTCGCCCGCAACGCGGACGCCCTCGTGAACGTCCTCGAAGGACGCCCCATGTACGCCTCCGCCGAGGCCCGGGACGCCGACATCGAGCGGGACGCGCCGCGCTCCCTCGACGTACAGCTCGCGGACGTGCGCGAGAGCGCGGCCCGGTTCCAGGACGCCTCGGCCGCCCCCGCGGACTGGTCGCGCACGGTGGAACTGCGCAACGGCGTCACCGACACCGCCTCCCGGGTGCCGTTCCGGCGGTGGATCGAGGTCGAGCTGCACCACGTCGACCTGGGCATCGGGTACGAGCTGGAGGACCTGCCGACGGAGTTCACGCGGCGGGAGACCGACTTCCTCGCCGCGCGGTTCGCCGGGCACCCGGACGTGGCTCCCACCCGGCTGACGGACGGCACGCGCACCTGGCGCACGGGCCGGGAGGCGGACACCGCCGAGGTGACCGTCACCGGTCCCCCGGCCGACCTGCTCGGCTGGCTCGCCG
The DNA here is from genome assembly GCA_002155895.1 of Streptomyces rochei. Lineage (GTDB taxonomy): Bacteria > Actinomycetota > Actinomycetes > Streptomycetales > Streptomycetaceae > Streptomyces > Streptomyces rochei. The sequence continues at coordinate 5,636 of MUMD01000334.1, read as the reverse complement.
GACGCCGCAAGGGCTCCGCGCTGACGGTGGAGGGCGGCCCGCTGCCGACCCTGCCCCCGCTGTAGCCCACGGCCGGGAGGCGGCCTGCGGGCCGCCTCCCGGCGCTAGGCTGGCGGTCATGACGTACAGCGGAGAGGTCAGGGTCGGCGGACCCGCCGACGTGCACGAACTCAAGGACCTGATGATCACCAAGGTCGCGGTCGGGCCGATGGACAACAACGCCTATCTGCTGCGCTGCCGGGCCACCGACGAGCAACTGCTGATCGACGCCGCCAACGACGCGCACACGCTGCTCGGCACGATCGGTGACGACGGCATCGCCTCCGTGGTCACCACCCACCGGCACGGCGACCACTGGCAGGCGCTCGCCGAGGTCGTCGCCGCCACCGGGGCCCGCACCCACGCCGGCCGGTACGACGCCGAGGGCATCCCCGTGCCGACGGACGTCCCCGTCGACGACGGCGACACGATCCGGGTGGGGCAGGTCGAGCTGACCGCGCGCCACCTGGTGGGGCACACGCCGGGTTCCATCGTGCTGGTCTACGACGACCCGCACGGACACCCCCATGTCTTCACCGGGGACTGTCTCTTCCCGGGCGGTGTGGGCAACACCCACGACGATCCGAAGGCGTTCGCGAGTCTGATCCACGACGTGGAGACCAAGGTCTTCGACGTGCTCCCGGACGAGACCTGGGTCTATCCCGGGCACGGCAAGGACACCACGCTCGGCGCCGAACGCCCGCACCTGCCCCAGTGGCGAGCGCGCGGCTGGTGAACCGACGGGGCGCGCGGGAGGCCGGCCGCCGCGGCGCCGGGGACGCCGACCCCCGCCGTCGGGTGCCGGCGCCGGGGCTCGGAGGCCGCCTCCCGGCGTCTCAGGCCCGGGCCGTCCCCGTCCCGGCCAGCACCGCGATCCGCTCCACGCCGAACACGTACCCCTGCACACCGCACCCCGCGATCACCCCGTCGGCGCGCTGCGAGACGTAGGAGTGGTGCCGGAAGGACTCACGCTGGTGGATGTTGGAGATGTGGACCTCCACCACCGGCAGGCCGTCGCAGGTGTTGAGCGCATCCAGGATCGCGACGGAGGTGTGTGAGTAGGCGGCCGGGTTGATCACGATCCCGCAGTGGTTCAGCCGGGCCTCGTGGATCCAGTCGACCAGTTCCCCCTCGTGGTTGGACTGCCGGAAGTCCACCGTGCCGCCGTGTGCCGCCGCGGCCTTCGCGCACCGCGCCTCCACGTCGGCGAGGGTCTCGGAGCCGTAGATCTCCGGCTGGCGCTGCCCCAGCAGGTTCAGGTTGGGGCCGTTGAGGATCATGATCGGGGCGTTGGCCAGGGTGCGGGGCACGGTTCCTCCGGTCCGTTGGGGGTGCCGCGGTCCGGGTGCGGGCCGCTGCTCGGTCCCCGGTTTATCACGGTGCGCCGACGGTCAGGACGGCCCTACCCTCCGTCCATGACGATGATCGCGTACCCGCCCAAGCCGTCGCCCGGCGACCGTGTCGCGGTGATTTCCCCCTCCTCCGGTCTGCCGGGACTCTTCCCGCTCCCCCACGAGCTGGGCCTGAGGCGGCTGCGCGAGGAGTTCGGCCTGGAACCGGTCGAGTATCCGGCGACGCGGACGATGGACTCGACGCCGGCCGCGCGGGCCGCCGACGTCCACGCGGCCTTCGCCGACCCCTCGATCAAGGCCGTGATCGCGTCGATCGGCGGCGACGACCAGATCACCGTGCTGCCGCTGCTGGACCGGGAGCTGATCCGGGCCAACCCGAAGCCCTTCTTCGGCCTGAGCGACAACACGAATCTGCTCGCCTACCTGCGCAACACGGGCATCGTCGGCTACCACGGCGCGAGCGTCATGGTGGAGCTGGGCCGTCCCGGCGCGATGCACCCGCAGACCGCCGACTCGCTGCGCGCGGCCCTGTTCACCTCCGGCCCCTACGAGTTGCGGCCCGCGGAACGGTTCAACGACGTCGACCGCGACTGGGCCGACCCCGCCACCTTCGACCGGGAACCACCCTCACGGCCCGGCTCGGGCTGGTCCTGGGTGAACGCCGACCGGGTGGTCGAGGGGCGCACCTGGGGCGGATGCCTGGAGATCCTCGGCTGGCTGCTGATGGCCGACCGGGAGATCGCCCGCGACCCGGCGGAGTACGACGGCGGTGTGCTGCTCCTGGAGACCTCCGAGGAGCTGCCGAGCGCGGAGGAGGTCTTCCGCACCCTGCGCAACATGGGCGAGCGCGGGCTGCTCGGCCGCTTCTCCGCGCTGCTGATGGCCCGTCCGAAGACCTGGTCCTTCGCCTGCCCCAACAGTCCCGAGGAGGGGGTTCGGTACGCGGCGGAGCAACGCGAGGCGGTGCTGCGGGCGATGCGGGTCTACGCCCCCGAGGCCACGATCGTCTTCGACGTGGACTTCGGCCACACCGATCCGCAGGTCGTGATCCCGTACGGGGGGACCGTGCGGGTCGACGGGCCCGCGCGCCGCGTCACCGTGACGTACTGACGGCGGGCCGGTGTCCGTCTACGGGTTGACCGCCAGCTCCAGATAGGCCGCGAACAGCACGAGGTGGACGCCTCCCTGCAGCGGCGTGGCGCGGCCCGGCACGACCGTCAGCGAGGCCACCACCACCGTCAGGGCGAGCAGCACCATGTGGATCGAGCTGAGGCCGAGGACCAGCGGCCCGGAGAGCCACACGGAGGCCAAGGCGACCGCCGGGATGGTCAGGCCGATGCTGGCCATCGCCGAGCCCAGGGCGAGATTGAGGCTGGTCTGCACCCGGTCGCGGCGGGCGGAGCGCACCGCGGCGATGGTCTCCGGCAGCAGCACCAGCAGGGCGATGATGACGCCGACCACCGCGTGGTGCAGCCCGGCCGCCGCCACGCCCTCCTCGATGGTGGGCGACACGCCTTTGGCCAGGCCGACCACGCCGACCAGGGCCAGGGCGAGCAGCGTCAGGCTCGTCAGCGCGGTGCGGGCGGACGGCGCGTGGGCGTGGTCCTCGACGGTGATCACCTCGCCCTGCCGGGTGATCGGCAGGAAGTAGTCGCGGTGCCGCACGGTCAGGGTGGCGATGAACAGGCCGTACAGGACGAGTGAGGAGAGCGCCGCGAAGGTCAGCTGCACGGGGGAGAACTCCGGGCCGGGCGCGCTGGTGGTGAACGTCGGCAGCACCAGGCTGAGGGTGGCCAGGGTCGCGACGGTCGCGAGGGCGGCTCCCGTGCCCTCGGGGTTGAACACCGCGGTGCCGTGCCGCAGGGAGGCGACCAGGAGGCTGAGGCCGACCACGCCGTTGCAGGTGATCATCACGGCGGCGAAGACTGTGTCCCGGGCCAGGGACGCGCTCTTGTCGCCGCCGTCGGCCATCAGGGTCACGATGAGCGCGACCTCGATGACCGTGACGGCGACGGCCAGGACCAGGGACCCGAACGGCTCGCCGACCCGGTGGGCGACCACCTCCGCGTGGTGCACGGCGGCAAGGACCGAGGCGGCCAGGACGACGGTCAGCACCGCGACGACCGCCCCGGGCAGATCACGGCCCCAGGTGAGGACCAGGAGCACGACCGCGATCACGGGCGTGACGGCCGTCCACTGGGTGAGGAAGTCCCTGGGCCGAGTGATCATGGGGCGATCGTCGCAGAGGGCGACGGCGCCCGCACGGGCTGTGGAGCGGACCGGGGAACACGGACGGTCACCCGCCGTACGTCTCCGGTCCGGGCCCCGGCGGACGCGGAAGCGGCGGGCGGCTGTTCGCCGCCCGCCGCTTCCGGTGGTGGTCGTCCCGCCCGGGGGCCGGGCCGATGCCGCCGGTCAGGCCTCGATGCTGTCCTTCGGGGCCTCGTCGCTCCGGCTCTCCGCGGCTTCCGCCTCGGCCTTCTTCTTGGAGGCCCGGAGGCTGGTGATCGTGGTGACGATCAGGACGGAGCAGATCACGCCGAGCGAGACCGGGATGCTGATCTCCGGGACGTGGACCCCGGACTCGTGCAGGGCGTGCAGCACCAGCTTGACGCCGATGAAGCCCAGGATGATCGACAGACCGTACGAGAGGTGGACCAGCTTCTTGAGCAGGCCGCCGATGAGGAAGTACAGCTGCCGCAGGCCCATCAGGGCGAACGCGTTGGCCGTGAACACGATGTACGGGTCCTGCGTCAGACCGAAGATCGCGGGGATGGAGTCCAGGGCGAACAGGACGTCGGTGGTGCCGATCGCGAGCATCACGACCAGCATCGGCGTCATGATGCGCTTGCCGTTCTCCTCGATCCACAGCTTGGTGCCGTGGTACCGGTCGGCGACGCCGAAGCGACGCTCGGCGGCCTTGAGGAGCTTGTTCTCCTCGAACTCCTCGTCCTCCTCGTCGGCCCGGGCCTCCTGGATGAGCTTCCAGGCGGTCCAGATCAGGAAGGCGCCGAAGAGGTAGAAGACCCACGAGAAGCTGGCGAGGATCGCGGCACCCGCGGCGATGAAGACGGCGCGCAGGACCAGGGCTATGAGGACACCGATGAGGAGCACTCGCTGCTGGTACTGCGAGGGCACCGCGAACTTCGCCATGATCAGGACGAAGACGAAGAGGTTGTCGACGCTCAGCGACTTCTCGGTGATGAAGCCCGCGAAGAACTCACCGGCGGGCTGTCCGCCGCCGAAGACGAGCAGGCCGACTCCGAAGAGGCCGGCCAGGGCGATCCAGACGACCGTCCAGATGCCGGCTTCCTTGATCGATACGTCGTGCGGCTTGCGGCCGATGAAGAAATCGACGGCGATGAGGGCGGCGAGGCCCACGATGGTCAGGACCCACAGGGTCACGGAAACTTCCACTACGCCTCCGGCAGTACGTCACACGGCAGATGTCAGCGTCGTCGCTGCCGGAGGTCTCTTCCACCCCGGGTACCCGGGACGCGTGACGCGTCCGGAACCCACGGGCCGACGCCCCGGGACCTGGCCTGATCCGTATTGACGGGTACGCCGCAGTAGTTGGCAGGGAGTACTCCCCTCCGTACGGACGACAGTACCCCATTCCCCAAGGGAAGGTAAAGAGATTCGCAAATAAAGCTCAAAAGAGCAGATCAGAGCTGTTTACCCTGGCCACGAACGGCGGGCCGCCGCGACCTGGGCGAGCACCTGCCGGAGCACGTCGCTGCCGGACGGCACCAGTGAGGGCTCGTACGTCCAGGCGTGCCCCACCCACGGGTCGGCGAGGTGGTCGTCGGCTACGGGGGTCAGCCGGAGCAGCGAGCGCCACAGGGGGTCGAGCAGCGGTCCGTACGCCGCGCAGTCCTCACGGTCGGCGACCAGCATCAGGTGGACTCCGACGGCCGGCCCCTCGTCGGCGAGGTAGCGCAGCTGGTTCACCGCCCGGTCGTCGAACCCGTGCGGGAACTCGTTGACGATCAGGAGCTGCTGGGAGGTGTCGAACCCGGGCGGGAGCGCGTCGGGCGCGCCCGCGCGCAGGGCCATCTGCACCAGGTCGACCCGTTCGGTGAGACGAGCCAGGACATCGGCCGTCCCGGCCGCGCCCAGGGCGGGCGGGGCGGCGAGGACCCCGGTCTCCACCAGGGGCGCCAGCGCCCGCGTCCCCGATCCGGCCGGGTCGATGACGTGCACGGTGAACTCGCCCGCCGGATAGACGGCGAGCAGCCGGGCGGC
>MUMD01000333.1:371-1350 GCA_002155895.1 Streptomyces rochei | reverse complement strand
GACCACCGGCAGGCGGCGGCGCAGACGGGGTGAGGGCCGGCGGTCCGGCCGACGGGTGGTCCCGGCGCCGCCCCGGCGGGGCTCACGAACCGTTGCGGTCGGCCACCTTGACGGCCCCCGGACGCCGGTGAACACTGCCGGTGTCAGTCGACATCGCCGTACATCCCGGCGTATTCCGACACCGCGTCGCGCGAGTGCTCCGGTGCTTCGAGGCCACTCCCCCCACGGGCGGTTCGGCTGTTGCGGCACGCTCGCTCGTCACTCACGCCCCCTCGGCGCAGGACGCCACGGGGAACGCACCCCGCACGTGCGGACCGGGGCCGATCGTCCCGGGCCAGGCCCAGGAGCCGCCATGAGCAACGGAGACGTCTTCGTCGGCGAGATGATCGGTACGGCGATCCTCATCCTCTTCGGCGCGGGTGTCTGCGCCGCCGTGACCCTCAGGTACAGCAAGGCGCGGGCCTCGGGGTGGGTGGTGATCGCCTTCGGCTGGGGGTTCGGCGTGCTGGCCGGCGCGTACACCGCGGCCCCGCTCTCGGGCGGGCACCTCAACCCGGCCGTCACCCTCGGGATCGCCGTGGACACCGGGGAGTGGGGGCAGGTCTGGGTGTACGTGCTGGGGCAGTTCGCCGGCGCGATGCTCGGGGCCGTGCTGTGCTACCTCACGTACTTCGCCCAGTTCCGCGCCAATGTGCGCGAGACCGGGACCACCGAGGGCACGGCGGACGAACCCGTGCCGACGCTCGGCGTCTTCGCCACGATCCCGGAGATCCGGAACCCCGTCGCCAACCTGATGACGGAGATCATCGCGACCGTGGGGCTCGTCCTGCCCGTCCTCGCCTTCGGGCTGACCGAGGGGCTGGGCGAGTCCGGGACGCTGGTGCTGATCGTCGCCCTGCTCGTGGTCGGCATCGGCCTCTCCCTCGGCGGACCGACCGGCTACGCCATCAACCCGGCGCGCGACCTCGGCCCGCGCATC
>MUMD01000333.1:0-356 GCA_002155895.1 Streptomyces rochei | reverse complement strand
GATCGGCGGGACGCTCGCCGGGCTCGTCTACAACGCGGCCTTCTGACCCGCCGCCGCAGCACTCCTCCATCACCGGCCCAGCAGGAGGGACAGCCATGACGGACCACTCCGCGCAGTACGTCGCCGCGATAGACCAGGGCACCACCTCGAGCCGCTGCATCGTCTTCGACCGGGACGGCGCGGTCGTCGCCGTGGACCAGCGCGAACACCGCCAGATCTTCCCCAGGCCCGGCTGGGTGGAGCACGACGCCACCGAGATCTGGTCCAAGGTCCAGGCGGTGGTCGCGGGGGCGCTCGCCCGGGCCGGCCTGCGTGCCGACCAGCTCAGCGCGCTGGGCATCACCAACCAGCGCGAG
>MUMD01000332.1 GCA_002155895.1 Streptomyces rochei | reverse complement strand
GGGTGGCCCGGGGTGGGGGGTTGCACGGGGGTCTCGGGACAGACCCCCGTATGCCCGGGCGAGCGGCACGTGCACACGCTAGAACCGGCCGCGGGACCGGCCCAATGAGGGAACCCCCTAGGGGGAGCCGGGCAGGGAAAACCCTCGGTCCGTCATCTCCGCCCGCCGGCGCGGGAGATGCCTCACTCGGGCCGCGGGCCGGCCGCCAGCCGGACGATGTCGACGCGGGAGCGGATGCCCAGCTTGCGGTAGACCCGGGTCAGCGTCGCCTCGACGGTCTTGACGCTGACGAACAGGCGCCCGGCGATCTCCCGGTTGGTGGCGCCCTCCATGACCAGCGCGGCCACCTGACGCTCCATCGAGGCCAGCCCCGCCAGCGCCTCGGGGTGGGGAGCGCGCGCGGGCTGCGGACCGGCCTCCGGCGCGGCGAGCGCGGCCTCCACCCGCCGCAGCCAGGGCAGCGCCCGGCAGCTCCGGAACAGCCGTGCCGCCTCGTCGTACGACGCGGCCCGCGGGGCCCGTCCCGCCCGGTCCCCGCTCAGCTCCGCCAGCGCGAAGGCGGCCCGGGCCTCCTCCAGGCCGTAGCCCAGTGCGGCCAGCCGTTCCCGGGCCGACGTCAACCGCGTGACGGCGGCCCGGTGCTCACCGCGCGCCGCCCGCACCAGCGCCTCGGCCCGGTCCAGCACCGCGAGCACGCTGCCCCGGCCGAGCCGCAGCGCGTGCGCCCGCGTGACCTCGATGACGTCCAGGGCCTCGGCCGGCTCCCCGGTCCGCACCAGCGCCTCCGCCAGGTCGCCCTGCCACCTGCCCCGCGCCGGGTCGGTGATGCCCGCGCCCGCCTCCAGCTCCCGCACCCGCCGCAGCGCCCGTACCGCCGCCCGAGCGTCACCCGCGACCAGGGCGGCGTGGCCCAGGGCCGCCAGCGCCCGCGAGAGGTACACGGCGTCTCCGTCCTCCTCGGCCCGCCGCACCGCCTCCCGCGCCAGCGTCAGCGCCCGCTCCACGTCCCCGCCGGCCGCCTCGGCGAGCGCGGCCTGCATCGCGCCGGCGCCCTCCCCGATGCCGGCGTCGCGGGCCAGCGTCAGGCTCTCCCGGGACAGCTCCAGAGCCCGCCCGCAGTGCCCGGAGTGCAACTCGGTCTCGGCCAGGAAACGCAGGTAGTGGACCTCGCTCTCGGCCATGCCGCGCCGGCGCACCTCGCGCAGCAGCCCGGTGACGGCGGTGCGCGCCTCGGCGAGCCGGTCGCTCATCACCAGCCACCGGAACCGGGCGGAGCCGGCCCCGTTGTGATGGCAGGCGACCCGCGCGTCCTGCGGCTCCGCCAGGGCCCGCCCGATGGTCTCCGGGGCGTCCGGATGCCCCATCAGCGTCTCGGCCTGCGCCTGGAACGCCAGCGCCAGCAGTTCGGTGCGCCGGTCAGCGGCCTCGGCCGCCAGCCGGGCCGCGTGCGCGGCCTCCTCCCGGCCCTGTGCGAAGTCGCCCTGCACCACCAGGGAACGCCAGGCCAGCTGGTAGTGGACCAGGGCGAGCAGGCGCGGGTCCTCGCCCGCGTCGGCCAGCGCCTGCGGGAAGGCGGCGTCGACGTCGGCGATGGCCTGCCCGGCGGCCTCGATCACCACCATCCAGGCCCGTACCCGCTCGTCGGGCGCGCCGGCCCGGGTCAGCACCTCGCGGGCGATGTCCCGGGCGAGGTCCGGCTCGCCCGCGGTGATCGCGTCCTCGGCCGCGGTGAGCCGGCGCTCGTCCGGGCCCGGGGCGCCGTCCGGCGGGGTGTGCCGGGCCGCGAGCAGACCCAGCGACGCGGCCACCGACGGCGCCCCGCGGTCCCGGGCCAGCGCGGCGGCCTCGGCGAGCCGGTCCGCCACCTCCGGGTCGGTGCCGGTGGTGGCCAGGGCCAGGTGCCGGGCGCGTTCGATCGGGTCGGAGGCGGCCGTGGACAGCGCGGCGTGCGCGGCCCGCCGTTCCGGCGCCGGCGCCTCCGCGTACAGGGCGGCCGAGATCAGCGGGTGCGCGAACCGTACGGCCGGGCCCTCCGGGTCGGTCGCCAGCAGCCCCAGGGCCGCCGCCTGCGCGGTCTCCGCCTCGGCGTTCTCCCGGCCGGCCGCGTGCAGCAGCGCCGGGGTCGGGCGGGCACCGGCGCTGGCGACCAGCAGGGTGCGGCGGGCCTCGTCCGAGAGCATCTCCAGCCGGGTCAGGACCAGGGCGCGCAGCGAGGTCGGCACCGGAAGCGGCTCGCCCGGCCGGGGCGGGGTGGGGCTCTCGGCCAGCGCCCGGCCCAGCTCCAGGGCGAAGAGCGGGTTGCCGCCGCTGGTGCGGTGGATGTCACGGACCGTGGAACGGGGCAGGCCCGCGTAGCCCCGCTCGTCGAGCAGCGCCGACACCTGGGCGCGGGTCAGCGGGCCCAGGCGGACCGCGCGGGTGTCCGGCGGGGACGCCCGCAGATGGCGGTCGTACGCCGCGCCCTGCGCCTCCGGTCCCTCGGTGCGCGCCGCGCACAGCAGCCGTACCGGGGTGTCGCCCAGGCGGCGGGCGGCGAAGCCGAGCAGCTCGGCGCTGGCCGGATCCAGCCACTGCAGGTCGTCGGCGACGACCAGCACCGGGCCCTCGGCGGCGAGGGCGCGCAGCGCGGAGAGCACGGCCAGGCGCAGCGCCAGCCCGTCGCGCTGGAGCGTGGACTCGCCGCGTCCGGTGAGCGCCGACTCCAGCGCGGTGGCCTGGGCGTCGGGCAGCACCGGGGTCACCCGGTCCAGGACCAGGCCCAGGAGGTCGGCGAGGGCGAGGAAGGGGAGGTGGGATTCGGACTCGGTGGCGGAGCAGCGCAACACGGTGTGCGCCGTACCGGCGTATTCCGAGGCCAGTGCCCGCAGCACCGTCGACTTCCCGATGCCGGCGGGTCCGTGCAGCAGCACACTTCCCCCTCGGGAGAGCTGCTCGCGCGCCGCGCCGAACGACTCCTCCCGCCCGATGACCAGGTCGGAACGGCACCCGGCAGACTCCGTGAAGTCCCGTCGCACGGCGACCGCTCCCCTCCGTATGTCGTGTCCCGGCCAATGTTAGGCAACGGCCGGTCGCGTCACGGCGGGACGACGGGGTGAGGGGAACGACGCGGGCGGCGAGAACCGAACGCGGCACACGACGGAGAAGAGCCGGCCGTCACGGCAGCAGGCCCGCGCGGCGCGCGGCGACCACGGCCGCCCCGCGCGTGCGCGCCCCGAGCTTGCGCATGGCCGACCGCAGATAGCCCTTGACGGTCTCCGGGCCCACCCCGAGCCGTTCGGCCGCCGCCGCGTTGGTCGCGCCCGCCGCCACACAGGCCAGCACGTCCACCTCGCGCGGCGTCAGCCGCACCTCGTGCGGGCCGGGCCCGACGCCGGGGGCCAGCAGTCCGCACGCCCGCAGCAACTCGTCCCGCAGCGCCGGGTCGGCGATCCTGGGCGCCAGCGCCCGCAGCGCCGCGTGCGCCTCCCGCACCTGTTCCCAGGCGGTGCCGGAGCCCGTGGGCGCGGGCACCGGCTGCGGCCGGGCCGCCGCCAGCAGCTCACCGGCCTCGTCCCGCAGCACCAGCGCCTGTTCCACGTCCCGCGCCGCCGCCACGGCCGCGCCCAGCGTCCGGTCGCCCAGCGGCTGGGCCGCACGCAGGGCGCCGTACAGCACGCCGCGCACCCGGCGCCGTACGACCACCGGCACCGCCACCACCGAGCGCAGCCCCTCGGCGGCGACCGGGAGGTCGTACTCGTGGCTGATCTGCCGGGAGACGGAGTAGTCGGTCACCGCGCAGGGACGCGACAGCGCCACCGCCTTGCCGCCCAGGCCGTTGCCGGAGGTCACCGCCAGGGCGCTGAGCGCGCCCGTCGAGGTGCCGCTCAGCTCGCTGATCCGCACCTGCCGCCGCCCCGGTTCCACCAGCCCGCCGAAGGCGACCGGCAGCCCGGTCGTACGCCGCAGCCGCACCAGCGCACTGCGGATCTCCACCCCGTCGGCCGCGTCCACCGCCACTCGTCCCGCCCTCCTCGCGCCCGTCCCGGGGCGCACACCCCCGTTCGGGGGTAGTGAGACCTGCATCACGGATTACACGATGGCAGAGAGCCGCCCGGCAAGGTCCGGCACGAAGGAGGACAGATGACGACGGCCACGGAGCTGTTCCGCAGCGCACGGGACTTCCTGCTGGAGCACCGTGAGGACTACACCGCCGCCTACGAGGGGTTCCGGTGGCCCCGGCCCGAGCACTTCAACTGGGCCCTGGACTGGTTCGACGCGATCGCCGACGGCAACGAGCGCACCGCGCTGCACATCGTCGAGGAGGACGGCTCCGAGGTCCGGGTCTCCTTCACCGAGATGTCCGCCCGCTCGAACCGGGTCGCCAACCGGCTGCGGGAGTGGGGCGTCGCCCCCGAGGACCGCATCCTCGTCATGCTCGGCAACCAGGCCGAACTGTGGGAGACCGCGCTCGCCGCGATGAAGCTGCGCGCCGTCGTCATCCCGGCCACCCCGCTGCTCGGCCCCGCCGACCTGCGCGACCGGGTCGACCGCGGCCGGGTGCGGCACGTGATCGTGCGCGCCGAGGACACCGGCAAGTTCGCCGACGTGCCCGGCGACTACACGCGGATCGCGGTCGGTGGCACGGGGGAGGCCGGCTGGCGGCCCTACGAGGAGGTGTACACGGCCTCCGACGCCTTCACCCCCGACGGCCCCACCGCCGCCGACGACCCGCTGATGCTCTACTTCACCTCCGGCACCACCGCCCGCCCCAAGCTGGTCGAGCACACCCACGTGTCCTACCCCGTCGGGCACCTGGCGACCATGTACTGGATCGGGCTGAAGCCCGGCGACGTGCACCTCAACATCTCCTCGCCCGGCTGGGCCAAGCATGCCTGGTCGAACCTGTTCGCACCGTGGAACGCCGAGGCGACCGTCTTCCTGTACAACTACACGCGGTTCGACGCGGCCCGGCTGATGGCCGAGATGGACCGGGCCGGCGTCACCACCTTCTGCGCCCCGCCCACCGTGTGGCGGATGCTCATCCAGGCCGACCTGGCGCAGCTCACCACCCCGCCCCGCGAGGTCGTGGCCGCCGGTGAGCCGCTCAACCCCGAGGTGATCGAGCAGGTGCGCCGGGTGTGGGGCCGGACCATCCGGGACGGCTTCGGCCAGACCGAGACCGCCGTCCAGGTCTCCAACAGCCCCGGCCAGGTGCTGAAGACCGGCTCGATGGGCCGCCCCAGCCCCGGCTACCGCGTCGAACTCCTCGACCCGGTCACCGGCGCGCCCGGCGCCACCGAGGGCGAGATCGCCCTGGACCTGTCCGCGCGCCCCGTCGGCCTGATGACCGGCTACCACGGGGACCCCGACCGCACGGCGGAGGCGATGGCCGGCGGCTACTACCGCACCGGCGACATCGGCGCCCGTGACGAGGACGGCTACCTCACCTACGTGGGCCGCGCCGACGACGTCTTCAAGGCCAGCGACTACAAGATCAGCCCCTTCGAGCTGGAGAGCGCCCTGCTGGAGCACGAGGCGGTCGCCGAGGCGGCGGTCGTGCCCGCCCCGGACGAGCTGCGCCTGGCCGTGCCGAAGGCGTACATCGTGCTGGTGGCGGGCTGGGAGCCGGGCCCCGACACCGCCAAGGTCCTCTTCGAACACTCCCGGCAGACCCTCGCCCCCTACAAGCGCGTCCGGCGCCTGGAGTTCGGCGAACTGCCCAAGACCGTCTCCGGCAAGATCCGCCGCATCGAACTGCGCGAGGCCACCGCGGCCGGCTCGCGGGACGAGTACCGCGAGGAGGACTTCCGGTGACCGCGCTCTCCTACGCCCACGGCACCAGCACCACCCCGCTCCTCGGCGACACCATCGGCGCCGACCTCGACCGCGCGATCGCCGCCCACCCGGACCGCGAGGCCCTGGTCGACGTACCGTCCGGACGGCGCTGGACCTACGCCGAGTTCGGCGCGGACGTCGACGAGGTGGCGCGCGGACTGCTGGCGAAGGGCGTGACCAAGGGCGACCGGGTCGGCATCTGGGCGGTCAACTGCCCCGAGTGGGTCCTGGTCCAGTACGCCACCGCCCGCATCGGCGCGATCATGGTGAACGTCAACCCCGCCTACCGGGCGCACGAGTTGGAGTACGTCCTCCGGCAGTCCGGCATCAGCGTGCTGATCGCCTCCCTCGCCCACAAGAGCAGCGACTACCGGGCGATCGTGGAGCAGGTCCGCGGCCGGTGCCCCGCGCTGCGCGAGACCGTCTACATCGGCGACCCGTCCTGGGACGCGCTGACGGCGGGCGCCGCCTCCGTACCGCCGGAGCGGCTGGCCTCGGCGGCGGCCGAGCTGAGCTGCGACGACCCGGTCAACATCCAGTACACCTCCGGCACCACCGGCTTCCCCAAGGGGGCCACCCTCTCCCACCACAACATCCTCAACAACGGCTACTGGGTGGGCCGTACCGTCGGCTACACCGAGCAGGACCGGGTGTGCCTCCCCGTCCCCTTCTACCACTGCTTCGGCATGGTCATGGGCAACCTGGGCGCCACCTCCCACGGCGCCTGCATCGTCATCCCCGCCCCGTCCTTCGAGCCGGGGGCGACGCTGGAGGCGGTGCAGCGGGAGCGGTGCACCTCCCTGTACGGCGTGCCGACGATGTTCATCGCGGAGCTGAACCACCCGGACTTCGCCTCCTGGGACCTCACCTCCCTGCGCACCGGCATCATGGCGGGCTCGCCCTGCCCGGTCGAGGTCATGAAGCGGGTGGTGACCGAGATGCACATGGAGCAGGTCTCCATCTGCTACGGCATGACCGAGACCTCCCCGGTCTCCCTCCAGACCCGGATGGACGACGACCTGGAGCACCGCACCGGCACCGTCGGCCGCGTACTGCCCCACATCGAGGTCAAGGTCGTCGACCCGGTGACCGGCGTGACCCTGCCGCGCGGTGAGGCCGGCGAACTGCGCACCCGCGGCTACAGCGTGATGCTCGGCTACTGGGACGAGCCCGAGAAGACCGCCGAGGCCATCGACGAGGGCCGCTGGATGCACACAGGGGACCTGGCGGTGATGCGCGAGGACGGCTACGTCGAGATCGTCGGCCGCATCAAGGACATGATCATCCGGGGCGGCGAGAACATCTACCCGCGCGAGGTCGAGGAGTTCCTCTACGGCCACCCGAAGATCGCGGACGTCCAGGTCGTCGGCGTACCGCACGAGCGCTACGGCGAGGAGGTGCTGGCCTGCGTCATCCCGCGCGACGCGGCCGACCCGCTCACCCTGGAGGAACTGCGCGCCTACTGCGCGGACCGGCTGGCCCACTACAAGGTGCCCAGCCGCCTGCGCATCCTGGACGCCTTCCCGATGACCGTCTCCGGGAAGGTGCGCAAGATCGAGCTGCGGGAGCGCTACGGCGACGCGTAGCTCCCGCGGTCGTCAGCCGGCCGTGGCGTCCAGCGCCACGGCCGGCGCGTTGACGGGGCGCGGCACACCGGCCGGGTCGAGGAGGAAGAGCGGCACGCCCAGCAGATCGGCGCGGGCGCGCGCCTGTTCGGCGTACCCGGCGAGGGAGAAGTAGACGGGGGTCGCGGACTCCGCCATGGCCGTCAGCCACAGGCACTCCACGTCCCGCGCCGAGGCCGGGCCCACCGTCGGGTCCACCTGGACGACCAGGCCGGGGGCGGCCAGCCCGATGCCGGCCACCGGCCGCTGGTCGGCGCGGCGGACGTCCCGGTGCCCCAGCCCGCGCAGATACAGCACCGCGGCGGTGACCGCGTCGCGGGCGGTACGGATCGGCACGGCCCGGTGGGCCGGCACCCGGGAGCCCGGCGTGCGCCCCGACCTCCCCGTGGCCTCCGGGTCCACCGGCACGCACAGCACCGTGCCGCAGGGGCAGCCCAGCTCCGGGCGCGGCCACCGGCTCCGGGCCCCGCAGGCCGCGCAGCGCAGTCCGATCCACTCCTCGTCCCACGTCCGGTGGGTGACGGCGGTGGCGGCCCGGCGCGGATCCAGCCGGGGGCTGACCGGCTCCCCGCACGCACAGGGATACGACGGTGCCGTGTAGCGGTGCCGGCGCCCGCAGGCGGTGCAGCACACCGAGACGGTCTCGGACATGACCCCCATCGTCCTCCCTTGACGGCCTTCGGCTGCCCACTTACATTACTTCCAGATCGTAGAAACAAGTTTCCACTATACGGAAAATCGCAAAGTCGCTACGGAAGAGCTCACCGCGGGGCGCGACGGGAGTGCGAATCCGACAGCCGAAGCAGGAGTACTCGATGGCTCGTATGACCGCTGCCCGAGCGGCAGTTGAGATCCTCAAGCGCGAGGGCGTCACCGACGCGTTCGGTGTGCCGGGCGCGGCGATCAACCCCCTCTACGCGGCGCTCAAGGCCTCCGGCGGCGTCAACCACACCCTCGCCCGGCACGTCGAGGGCGCCTCGCACATGGCCGAGGGCTACACCCGCACCCACCCGGGCAACATCGGCGTCTGCATCGGCACCTCCGGACCGGCCGGCACCGACATGATCACCGGTCTGTACTCGGCGATCGGCGACTCGATCCCGATCCTGTGCATCACCGGCCAGGCGCCGACCGCGGTGATCCACAAGGAGGACTTCCAGGCCGTCGACATCGCCTCGATCGCCAAGCCGGTCACCAAGATGGCGGTGACCGTCCTGGAGGCCGCGCAGGTCCCCGGCGTCTTCCAGCAGGCGTTCCACCTGATGCGCTCCGGCCGCCCCGGCCCGGTCCTGATCGACCTGCCGATCGACGTCCAGATGACGGAGATCGAGTTCGACCCGGACACCTACGAGCCGCTCCCGGTCTACAAGCCGGCCGCGACCCGCGCCCAGATCGAGAAGGCCATCGGCCTGCTCAACGCCTCCGAGCGCCCGCTGATCGTGGCCGGCGGCGGTGTCATCAACGCCGACGCCGCCGATCTGCTCGTCGAGTTCGCCGAGCTGACCGGCACCCCGGTCGTCCCGACCCTGATGGGCTGGGGCCTGCTGCCCGACGACCACGAGCTGAACGCCGGCATGGTCGGCCTCCAGACCTCGCACCGCTACGGCAACGCGACCTTCCTGGAGTCGGACTTCGTCCTCGGCATCGGCAACCGCTGGGCCAACCGCCACACCGGCAAGCTGGACGTCTACACCGCCGGGCGCAAGTTCGTCCACGTCGACGTCGAGCCGACCCAGATCGGCAAGATCTTCGCCCCGGACTACGGCATCGCCTCCGACGCCAAGGCGGCCCTGGAGCTGTTCGTCGAGGTCGCCAAGGAGCTGAAGGCGGCCGGCAAGCTGCCCGACCGCTCGCAGTGGGCCGCCTCCGCGCAGGAGCGCAAGGCCACCCTCCAGCGCCGTACGCACTTCGACGACATCCCGATCAAGCCGCAGCGCGTCTACGAGGAGATGAACAAGGCCTTCGGCCCGGAGACCCGGTACGTCTCCACCATCGGCCTCTCGCAGATCGCCGGCGCCCAGATGCTCCACGTCTACCGCCCGCGGCACTGGATCAACTGCGGCCAGGCCGGCCCCCTCGGCTGGACCGTCCCGGCGGCGCTCGGCGTGGCCAAGGCGGACCCCGAGGCGCAGGTCGTGGCGCTCTCCGGCGACTACGACTTCCAGTTCATGATCGAGGAACTGGCCGTCGGCGCGCAGCACAAGATCCCCTACGTGCACGTCCTGGTCAACAACTCCTACCTGGGCCTGATCCGCCAGGCGCAGCGCGGGTTCGACATGGACTTCCAGGTCAAGCTGGAGTTCGAGAACATCAACTCGCCCGAGCTGGGCGTCTACGGCGTCGACCACGTCAAGGTCGCCGAGGGCCTGGGCTGCAAGGCGATCCGCGTCACCGACCCGAACGAGCTGGGCGCCGCCTTCGAGCAGGCCAAGAAGCTCGCCGCCGAGCACCAGGTGCCGGTCGTCGTCGAGGCGATCCTGGAGCGCGTCACCAACATCTCCATGTCGGGCACCAACGACATCAGCAACGTCGTGGAGTTCGAGGAGGTCGCGACCGAGCCGGGGCACGCCCCGACGGCCGTCAAGACGCTGAAGGTCTGATCCGTACCAGGACGTACGAGACGTACGAGACGTACGAGAC
>MUMD01000331.1 GCA_002155895.1 Streptomyces rochei | reverse complement strand
CCTCCAGCACCAGCCGCTTCTGCCGCTCCACGATCGACGTGCGGATGCGTTCGCGCAGCGCCTCGTCGCGGGTGGACTCGGCGACCACCGCCATCAGCCCGCTCTTGGCCTCGGGACGGGCCAGGATCGCCGCGAACTGGAGCACCACGCCCTCGATGTCGGCGGCCAGGGAGCCGAGGTCGGGGAGCCGCAGCTCGTCGAAGAGCTCCGCGACCGCGTCGACGACCAGCTCGTTCTTGCCCGACCAGCGGCGGTACAGCGTCGTCTTGGCAACCCCGGCCCGCGTGGCCACGTCCTGAAGGGTGAGCTTCGACCAGCCCAGTTCCACCAGGGCCGCCCGCGTCGCGGCCAGGATCGCGGTGTCCGCCGCGGCGCTGCGCGGGCGCCCGGCACGGCCGGCGGGGGTGCTGCTCTGCATCCCCCGACCTTAACCGGCGAGTAACGAGCGGGCGTCCGTGAGGCAGATCACGGGGGAGGGCTGTCCCGTCGGCTCGTCCTGGCATTACGCTACGGGTCGTAGCGAAAGCGCGGGTCCGCCCGCGCCCCAGCGACGACCACGGGCGTGGGGTGGGGACCCGGCGCCGGCAGGACTGCCAACAGCACACGAACAGGCGGGCTTTCACCCCGCTTTTCACGCACACGCGCGGTACGGGGGAGGATAGACCCATGCAGCCACGGAACATGTCCATGAGCGGGGTCGTCGACCTCGCCGCGGTGAAGCAGGCCCAGGAGGCCAAGGCGAAGGCGGAGCAGGCGCGCGCCGAGGCGGCCAGGAACGGCGGGACGGGCACCGTCTCCCCGGCCGACCTCGTCATCGACGTCGACGAGGCCCGCTTCGAGAGCGACGTCCTGCAGCGGTCCACCGAGGTCCCGGTCGTCATCGACTTCTGGGCCGAGTGGTGCGAGCCCTGCAAGCAGCTGAGCCCGGTCCTGGAGCGGCTCGCCGTCGAGTACAACGGGCGCTTCCTCCTCGCCAAGATCGACGTCGACGCCAATCAGATGCTGATGCAGCAGTTCGGCGTCCAGGGCATCCCGGCCGTGTTCGCGGTCGTGGCCGGCCAGGCGCTGCCGCTCTTCCAGGGCGCCGCGAGCGAGACGCAGATCCGCCAGACCCTCGACCAGCTGGTGCAGGTCGCCGAGCAGCGGTTCGGTCTGACCGGCCTCGCCGTCGACCCCGAGGCGGAGCCGGGCGCGGCCCAGGCGGCCGCCCCCGAGCGTCCGGCCGGCCCGCACGACGCGGCGCTCGAGGCCGCCGTGCGGGCCCTGGACGCCGGCGACCTGGGCGGTGCCGTCCAGGCGTACAAGAACGTGCTGGCCGAGGACCCCGCCAACTCGGAGGCCAAACTGGGCCTCGCCCAGGCCGAGTTGCTCCAGCGCGTCCAGGACGCCGACCCGCAGCGGGTCCGTCAGGAGGCGGCCGACAAGCCCGGCGACGCCCAGGCGCAGATCGCCGCCGCCGACCTCGACCTGGTGGGCGGTCATGTGGAGGACGCCTTCGGGCGGCTCATCGACACGGTCCGCGTCACGGCCGGGGACGACCGGGACACCGTCCGGCTGCGGCTGCTGGAGCTGTTCGAGGTCGTCGGCGCGGACGACCCGCGGGTGGCCGCGGCCCGCAGGGCGCTGGCCCGCGCCCTGTTCTAGCGGGCGGTTCCGCCGCCCGACACCGATCGGTCGCCGACCGTTCGCCCGGGTGGTGCCCGTGTGAAAGAGCTGCCCCCGGTACGCCACTGCGGCCGCGCTTTGCCAAATCTTGGCAATCGCGGCCGCTGTTACTGGCAGTAAGTCGCAGGCGCCGATCTGTCGGGTTCTGTCCAGCGATCAATAGTTTTGTTCTGCCCGTATGACACACCCAGCGTCGCCGTTCGGGATCCGTGTGTCGTCCCACGGTTATCCGGCCGTTACTAGTGAGTAACGAACCCCCTTGTGTCGACGGCGAGAATGCACCACGATCGGCGACGCTCGGTCCATTCCCGTACCCCGAAAGCCAGTCGGGTCGCGGGGGTTCCTGGGTCCCCACCGAGCAGAGCCGGCACCAGTGGCGCCGGCTCTTGGACAGGGGGGTCTTCGCCCACCCGGTGAAGCCTGTCCAGCAGGGTTGTGCGTGATGCGTGTCAGGCGCGACCAGTGGTTGTCGCTCGGGGGTGATCGCCGGTGATTCGGGCTCGTCTGGTACGTGCCGTCGAGCGCGGGCGCTCTCCTTCCCGAGGACGTAGCACTTCTCCCATCCCTGCCAGGCCGGCCGCCGTTCCGGGGGCGGGCCGAGGCCAGGAGATGTACGTCCGAGAAGGAGGAAATATGGAGTCCCAGGTGCGTGGCGGGACCAGATGGAAGCGGTTCGCTGTGGTGATGGTGCCCAGCGTCGCCGCGACGGCCGCGATAGGCGTCGCGCTGGGGCAGGGTGCCCTGGCCGCGTCGTTCAGCGTGTCCGGACAGTCGTTCAAGGTGACGGCGGACCGGCTCGACGGTACGGGTTTCTCCCAGTACGGGGCCATTGACTCGGGTTACACGCTGAAGGGCGAGAAGACGGCTCACCCCGTCGCCGTCTCGGCGTTCAGGTCCGCGTCCATCAAGGGCATGTGCCAGTCCGTGGTCACCCCGGACATCCCGCTGATCGGTTCGGTCAGCCTCATGCTCAAGGCGGGCGGCGGCAGCACCCCGGTCGAGGCCAAGAACCTGTACATCGACGTCGAGCAGCTCGAGGCCGATGCCACGTTCCGCGGCATCGACATCGGTGTGGCCGCCAAGGACGCCAACAAGGGTCCCGGCATCAAGAAGGGCGACACCGCGAACCCGTACGGGTTCTCGCAGCAGGCCGACTCGGCCACGCTGACCGACGTGAAGCAGACGGCGTGGGCGACCACCGCCGGAACCTTCAAGCTCAGCGGACTGAAGATGTCGCTGTCCAAGGGTGTCAAGGAGTGCTACTAAGCACCCCCTGACGGGCGGGGGAGCCGGTGGCGCCCCCGCCCGTCCACCTCTCCGGCCGTGTCTCGCGCACGGCCCACATCTCCACCACAGCAAAGCCGTACCAGGGAGCTGTTTTCCATGAGCGCCGAGACTCCTGCCGCAGCCGGCCAGTTCACCCGCCGGAGGCTGCAGTTCCGTGCCTGGCGAGGCGCGCGGCCGTTCTGGGCCGGCCTGTTCGTCGCGCTCGGCGGACTCCCCATCGCCTACTTCCCGTACGCGAACCTCCAGATCGGTCACCTGACGCTGGCGATGGCCACCACCGCGGGTGCCGGATCCCTGATCATCGGCGTGCTGCTGGTCGTCCTGGGCGTCAGCCTGTGGTTCCAGAAGCACGTCCGGGTCTTCGCGGGCGTGGCGGCGATCCTGCTGGCGCTGGTGTCCATCCCTGTGTCCAACCTCGGCGGGTTCCTCATCGGCTTCCTGCTCGCGCTGATCGGCGGGGCGATGGCCGTGTCGTGGGCGCCGGGCGAGCCGCCGCAGGCCGAGCCGCCGCTGGAGGGCAAGGGGACGGGCGGCGCGCCCGAGAGCGTGTCTCCCGTGACCGAGGCTCCCGGCACCCCGGTGCCCGAGTCCACGGTGCCGCAGCCGCGTGACGGGGCGGGAGAGCCGAACGATCTGTCAGGAACGAGCCCGGCCAACGGGGCGAACGGGAGGCACAGTGCCGGCTGACGAGGTGACCCGCGGGACTGACGTGGAGTCGTTCCGTGTGAGAACCGGGCCGCGCCACGCGGCACCCAAGAAGCCGTTGTTCACCAGGTTCCACATGCCGGCCGGGAAGGCGATAGCCCTGGCGGCGATGCCCACGGCCGTCCTCATGGGTATGGGGTTCACGCCGACGCTGGCCCTCGCCGACGGCAACGACACGGCGAAGCCCACCTCCAACAGCCTGACCGTGGACGAGTACAAGGACTGCGTGGCGGCCCTGGAGGACGCCGAGAAGGACCCGTCCGCCTCCGCCTCGCCCTCGGCGACCGACGGGGCCGAGGACGGCGAGGACGGCAAGCCGGAACCCGAGACGTCGGCCTCCGGTGAGTCCGGTGAGTCCGGTGAATCCGGCGAGGACTCGGGCAAGGGCGAGGGAGCGGCCGAGGCCGCGGGCGGCACCTCTTCGTCGGATTCAGGTTCCGACGACGAGGCCGGCCCGGCTCCCAGCCCCTCCGCCTCCCAGGAGTCGCCGAGCAAGGAGCCGCAGAGCCGGGAGGAGCCCGGTGCGGACGCCGCGGAGCCGTCCCCGTCCCCGTCCGAGTCCGAAGGCGGACTGCTGGGCGGCCTCGGCGACGCCATCGAGGGCATCTTCACCGGCGGCGACAAGGCCGAGGAGACCCCGAGCCCCACGCCGACCCCCTCGGCGTCGGCGAGCGCCGGGGAGGCCGCGGCCGACCCGGCGAAGGGGGCCGCCGGCACGGCCGAGGACGCCGTGAAGGACACGGCCGACGCGGCGTCGAAGGCGGCCGAGGACGCCGGGGAGCCGGTGGACGAGGCGGCCGGAAAGGCCGAGGAGGCCGCCGAGGGCGCGAAGGACGCGAAGGAGGAAGCCGAGGAGGCGGCCGGAGAGGCCACCGCCTCGCCCAGCCCGTCCCCCAGCGCCTCCGAGAGCGCCGGCACCGATCCCGAGGACTGCCCGGTCGCCACGGACGCGGAGGGCGGCGTCGACAACACGGTGCCGCTGCCCGACGACCCCTGGTACCTCAACGCCAGCTCGCTGCTGCTGAAGGGCGCCTCCTACAAGGGCGTCGTCGAGGTGAAGACGGCCGACGGCACCACCAAGAAGGTGCTGAAGTACGTCATCTCGGGCGGCACCGACATCGGCGACCTGCACCAGACGGTGAAGGACGAGCAGTCCGGCAAGACCTACCACGTGCAGGCGGCCGAGGGCTCGACGTCCACCATCCGCGACGGCGACACGGTGATGTACACCGAGAGCATCTCGGGCAACCTGCTCGGGCTGATCCCGATCACCTTCGACCCGGAGCACCCGCCGCCGCTGGACATCCCGCTCATCTACTTCACCAAGGTGACGGTCGTCCAGGCCGGCCAGTTCGGCGGCACCCTGCACATCCCCGGGCTCCACCAGTACACGACCTGAGCCCGCCCACGGACCCGTTCGGGAGCCGCGACACCACTGAGGGCGCCCCCTGTCGCAGGGGGCGCCCTCAGTGCCGTACCGGAAGGGGGGCGGGTGTCAGCCGCGCCGCGTCTCGCCCAGGTGGAGGACCCGGACCATGTTGGTGGTGCCGGGCACGCCGGGGGGCGAACCGGCGGTGATCACGACGATGTCGCCGTCGCTGAAGCGGCCGAGGCGGGCCGTCTCCTGGTCCACCAGGTCGACCATCTCGTCGGTGGTGTTGACGAAGGGCACCACGTGCGGCTCCACGCCCCAGCTGAGCGCCAGCTGGTTGCGGGTGGACTCGTCGGTGGTGAAGGCCAGGATCGGCTGGGCCGCGCGGTAGCGGGAGAGCCGGCGGGCGGTGTCACCGGACTGGGTGAAGGCCACCAGGCCCTTGCCGCCCAGGAAGTCGGCGATCTCGGCGGCGGCACGGGCCACCGAACCGCCCTGCGTGCGCGGCTTCTTGCCCGGCACCAGCGGCTGCAGGCCCTTGGAGAGCAGCTCCTGCTCGGCGGCGGTGACGATCTTCGACATCGTCTTGACGGTCTCGATCGGGTACGCGCCCACCGACGACTCGGCGGACAGCATCACCGCGTCGGCGCCGTCCAGGATCGCGTTGGCCACGTCGGAGGCCTCGGCGCGGGTCGGACGGGAGTTGGTGATCATCGACTCCATCATCTGGGTCGCCACGATCACCGGCTTGGCGTTGCGCCGGCACAGCTCGATCAGGCGCTTCTGCACCATGGGGACCTTCTCGAGCGGGTACTCGACGGCCAGGTCGCCACGCGCGACCATCACGCCGTCGAACGCCATCACGACGTCCTCCATGTTGTCGACCGCCTGGGGCTTCTCCACCTTGGCGATCACCGGGACGCGGCGGCCCTCCTCGTCCATCACGCGGTGCACGTCGGCGACGTCCTTGGCGTCCCGGACGAAGGAGAGGGCGACCAGGTCGCAGCCCATCCGCAGCGCGAACCGGAGGTCCTCGACGTCCTTCTCGCTCAGCGCGGGGACGTTGACCGCCGCGCCGGGCAGGTTGATGCCCTTGTGGTCGGAGATGACGCCGCCCTCGATGACGATCGTCTTCACCCGGGGGCCCTCGACCTCGGTGACCTTCAGCTCGACGTTGCCGTCGTTGATGAGCACCTGGTCGCCCTTGGTGACGTCACCGGGCAGGCCCTTGTACGTCGTGCCGCAGATCGTCCGGTCGCCCGGCACGTCCTCGGTGGTGATGGTGAACTCGTCACCGCGCACCAGCTCGACGGGTCCCTCGGCGAAGGTCTCCAGGCGGATCTTCGGGCCCTGGAGGTCGGCGAGGACACCGATGGCCCTGCCGGTCTCCTTGGCGGCGGCCCGGACACGGTCGTAACGACCCTGGTGCTCGGCGTGCGTGCCGTGGCTGAAGTTGAAGCGGGCCACGTTCATGCCGGCCTCGATCAGCGCAACGAGCTGCTCGTGGGAGTCGACCGCGGGGCCGAGAGTACAGACGATTTTCGAACGGCGCATGGGGCGATCCTATCGGTTTGTTTCGCTGCGGAATATTCCGTCTGGCGGAAAATACAAAAGGGCGGGATGCCGCTCAGGTGAGATTCCCCGAGCCATTTACCAGCGCGTAGGTTTGGGTCGCGATCTCCATTTCCTCGTCGGTCGGCACCACGGCCACCGCCACCCGCGCGTCCGCGGGCGAGATCAGCCGCGCCTCGTCGCCGCGTACGGCGTTCAGCTCGCCGTCCACCGCCAGGCCGAGCCCCTCCAGGCCCGCCACCGCAGCCTCCCGCACCGGCGCCGAGTTCTCCCCGACGCCGGCCGTGAAGGCCACCGCGTCCACCCGTCCGAGTACGGCGTAATAGGCACCGATGTACTTCTTCAACCGGTGAATGTAGATGTCGAACGCCAGTCGCGCCCGCTCGTCGCCCTCGTCCACCCGGCGGCGGATCTCCCGCATGTCGTTGTCGCCGCACAGACCGAACAGACCGCTCCTCTTGTTCAGGAAAGTGTCGATCTCGTCCGTGGACATTCCGCCAACGCGCTCCAAATGGAAGATGACCGCCGGGTCCAGGTCTCCCGACCGCGTACCCATCACCAGGCCCTCCAAGGGGGTCAGTCCCATGGAGGTGTCCACGCACCGGCCGCCCTCGACCGCCGAGGCCGAGGCGCCGTTGCCGAGGTGGAGCACGATGACGTTGACCTCCGAGGGGTCCTTGCCCAGCAGCCGCGCGGTCTCGCGGGAGACGTACGCGTGCGAGGTGCCGTGGAAGCCGTAGCGGCGGACCCGGTACCGGTCGGCGATCTTCGGGTCGATCGCGTAGCGCGCCGCGGACTCCGGCATCGTGGTGTGGAACGCCGTGTCGAAGACCGCCACCTGGGGCAGGTCGGGACGGAGCGCCCGCGCGGTGCGGATACCGGTGAGGTTGGCCGGGTTGTGCAGCGGCGCGACCGGGATCAGCCGCTCGATCTCCGTGAGCACGTTCTCGTCGACGAGGGTCGGCTCGGTGAAGAACATGCCGCCGTGCACCACCCGGTGCCCGATCGCGGCCAGCTCCGGGGAGTCCAGGCCCAGGCCGTCCCGGCCCAGTTCCGCGGCGACCGCCTTGAGGGCGGCCTCGTGGTCGGCGATCGGGCCGTTCTGCTCCCGGGTGTCGCCGTCGGCGACGTGGGTGTGGATCAGCCGGGAGGTCTGCTCGCCGATCCGCTCGACCAGCCCCGCCGCCAGCCGGCTGCCGTCGCGCATGTCGATCAGCTGGTACTTCACCGACGAGGAGCCGGAGTTGAGGACGAGGACACGGGTGGAACTCACTGGGCGGACGCCTTCTCGGTCGGGGACTGCTGGGCCTGGATCGCCGTGATGGCGACGGTGTTGACGATGTCCTGGACGAGCGCGCCCCGGGACAGGTCGTTGACCGGCTTGCGCAGCCCCTGGAGGACCGGGCCGACGGCGATCGCGCCGGCCGAGCGCTGCACGGCCTTGTAGGTGTTGTTGCCGGTGTTGAGGTCGGGGAAGATCAGCACGCTGGCCTGCCCGGCGACCTCCGAGCCCGGCAGCTTGGTCGCGGCGACCGACGGCTCCACGGCCGCGTCGTACTGGATCGGCCCCTCGATGCGCAGGTCGGGCCGGCCGGAGCGGACCAGCTCGGTCGCCTCGCGCACCTTGTCGACGTCGGCGCCGGAACCGGAGGTGCCCGTCGAGTAGGACAGCATCGCGATCCGCGGATCGACGCCGAACTGCGCCGCCGTGGCCGCCGACTGCGTGGCGATGTCGGCGAGCTGCTCCGCGTCCGGGTCCGGGTTGACCGCGCAGTCGCCGTAGACCAGCACCTTGTCGGCCAGGCACATGAAGAACACGGACGACACGATCGACGCGTCCGGCTTGGTCTTGATGATCTCGAAGGCCGGGCGGATCGTCGCCGCCGTGGAGTGCACCGACCCCGACACCATCCCGTCGGCGAACCCTTCCTGCACCATCAGCGTGCCGAAGTAGTTCACGTCGGAGACCACGTCGTACGCCAGCTCCACGGTCACGCCCTTGTGGGCGCGCAGGGCCGCGTACTTCTCGGCGAAGGAGTCCCGCAGCTCGGAGACGGCCGGGTCGATCAGCTCGGCGCCCTCCAGGTCGATGCCCAGGTCGGCGGCCTTCTTGCGGATCTGCTCGACGGGACCGAGCAGCGTCAGCTCGCACACGCCCCGGCGCAGCAGCACCTCCGCCGCGTGCAGCACCCGCTCCTCGGTGCCCTCCGGGAGCACGACCCGGCGCAGGTCGGAGCGGGCCTGCTCCAGCAGCTTGTGCTCGAACATCATCGGCGTGACGCGGTCGCTGCTCGGCGCGGAGACCCGCTTGCTGAGGTCGGCGGTGTCGACGTACCGCTCGAAGAGGCCGAGGGCGGTCTCCGCCTTGCGCGGGGTGGCCGCGTTCAGCTTGCCCTCCAGGGAGAACAGCTGCTCGGCGGTGGGGAAGCTGTTGCCGGTCACCGACAGCACCGGGGTGCCGGGGGCCAGGCGGGCGGCGAGGGTGAGGATGCCGTCCCCCGGCACCTCGTTCAGGGTGAGCAGCACACCGGCTATCGGCGGGGTGCCGGCGCTGTGCGCGGCGAGGGTGCCGATCACCAGGTCGGCGCGGTCGCCGGGGGTGATCACCAGGCAGCCCGGGGTCAGGGCGGCGAGCAGGTTGGGCAGCATGGCCCCGCCGAAGACGAAGTCCAGCGCGTCCCGGGCGAGCCCCGAGTCGTCGCCGAGGATCACCTTGGCGCCGAGGGTGTGCGCGATCTGCGAGACGGTCGGCGCGGACAGCGCGGGCTCGTCCGGCACCACCCAGCACGGCACCGGCAGCCGGCCCCCGAGCAGCCCGGCGATCTCGTCCCGGTCCTCGCGGGCGACCCGGTTGGTCACCATGGCCAGGACGTCGCAGCCCAGCCCGTCGTAGGCGCGGAAGGCGTTGACGGTCTCGGCGAGCACCGACTCGGCGGCCTGCCCGCGCCCGCCCACCACCGGGAGGACGGAGGCGCCGAACTCGTTGGCCAGCCGCGCGTTCAGCGACAGCTCGTCCGGGAGCTGGGTGGCGGCGAAGTCGGTGCCGAGGACGAGGACGACGTCGTAGTCCCGGGCGACCAGGTGGAAGCGGTCGACCAGGGCGGAGACCAGCTCGTCCGTGCCCTGCTCGGCCTGGAGGGCGGACGCCTCCTGGTAGTCCATGCCGTACACGGTGGCGGGGTCCTGCGAGAGCCGGTAGCGGGACCGCAGCAGCTCGAAGAGCCGGTCGGGTCCGTCGTGGACCAGGGGCCGGAAGACGCCGACCCGGTCGACCTGCCGGGTCAGGAGTTCCATGACCCCCAGTTCGACGACCTGGCGGCCGTCGCCGCGGTCGATACCGGTCACGTACACGCTGCGCGTCACGCGTGCTCTCCGTTTCGTCTGTGGTTCGTCTGGTGGCGCTTCGTCCGGGCGGCCGTCCCGTCGCACGGGTGGCGGCCGTCCCGTGCAGAAAAATCGCCCACCGGGGTGAGCGGAACCCTCTTGACAATACCTCCGGCGATGGATAAGGCGCCCGTCAACGACCGCCCGGGTCCGTCAGTGCTCGAGGGCGCCCGGAGCGTGGAACAATTGAATCGGCTCACCGGTGTCAACAGCGAGCAGGAGACACAGCACGATGCGTATCGGCGTACTCACCGCAGGCGGCGACTGCCCCGGCCTGAACGCAGTGATCCGGTCGGTCGTGCACCGAGCGGTCGACAACTACGGCGACGAGGTCATCGGCTTCGAGGACGGCTACGCCGGTCTGCTCGACGGCCGCTACCGCGCCCTCGACCTCAACGCGGTCAGCGGCATCCTGGCCCGCGGCGGCACCATCCTCGGCTCCTCCCGCCTGGAGCGCGACCGGCTCCGCGAGGCCTGCGAGAACGCCGGGGACATGATCCAGAGCTTCGGCATCGACGCGCTGATCCCGATCGGCGGCGAGGGCACCCTGACAGCCGCCCGGATGCTCTCCGACGCCGGTCTGCCGGTGGTCGGCGTGCCGAAGACCATCGACAACGACATCTCCTCCACCGACCGCACCTTCGGCTTCGACACGGCGGTCGGCGTCGCGACCGAGGCGATGGACCGGCTGAAGACCACCGCCGAGTCCCACCAGCGCGTGATGGTCGTCGAGGTCATGGGCCGGCACGCCGGCTGGATCGCCCTGGAGTCCGGCATGGCCGCCGGCGCCCACGGCATCTGCCTGCCCGAGCGCCCCTTCGACCCGGCCGACCTGGTCAAGATGGTCGAGGAGCGGTTCTCCCGCGGCAAGAAGTTCGCCGTGGTCTGCGTCGCCGAGGGCGCCCACCCCGTCGAGGGGTCCATGGACTACGGCAAGGGCGCCATCGACAAGTTCGGCCACGAGCGCTTCCAGGGCATCGGCACCGCACTGGCGTACGAGCTGGAGCGCCGGCTCGGCAAGGAGGCCAAGCCGGTCATCCTCGGCCACGTCCAGCGCGGCGGCGTGCCCACCGCGTACGACCGGGTGCTCGCCACCCGCTTCGGCTGGCACGCGGTGGAGGCCGCGCACCGGGGCGAGTTCGGCCGCATGACCGCGCTGCGCGGCACGGACGTCGTCATGGTGCCGCTGGCCGAGGCGGTCACCGAGCTGAAGACGGTGCCCAAGGACCGGATGGACGAGGCCGAGTCGGTCTTCTAGCCGGCCCCGGCCCCGGCTCACGGGCGCCTCTCGGCCACCGGGCGGCACGGGCGCTCTTCGGCCGCCGGGCCTCACGGGTGCTTCTCGACCGCCGCCCAGAAGTGCTCCACGACCCGGTCGAGGAAGTCACGGCCCGCCGCGCTGGAGTCGGGGCCGCCGCCGCCCCAGCTGAGGGTGGCGGTCATGTGCCCCTGGTAGTCCTGGTGCAGCACCTGGAGGACGTTCTCCAGGACGCGCCGGTCCAGCGGGGCGATCTTGGCGACCGGACGCACATACCCCTGCCAGCGGGTGGTGACGGCGCTGGTCAGCAGCTCGGCAAGCTTCTCCTCGCGCCCGGTGACGGCCACGAAGTCGGGCAGCGCGAGGTCCAGCACATGGGCGAGCGCGGCCGACTGGCGGTCGGTGCCGCGCCAGCCGTCCGTCTCCTCCATCCGCAGGTAGGCCGTGAGCGCCACCCCGGCGGCACGCGCCACGTCCTCCGGCGCCAGGCCGCGTGCGACGCGGTGCTCGCGCAGGGTCTGGGGGCGGCCTATCAGGTCGCCGGGCGAGCACCACAGCACCCCGGCGAGCGCGGTGAGTTCGGAACCGGCGGGGGAGGCGACTCCGCGCTCCCAGGCGATGACGTGGTCCGGGGTGACGTACGGCAGGCCGTACGACACCCGCATGCCGTGGGCGACGTGCTCGGGCCCCATGTTGAGGGCGGCACGCAGCCGGCGGGCGGCGAGGGCGTTGAACGGGGGACCCGACGGGTTCGGGTGAGGTGAGGGTCGGCGCACGCGCCACACCGTAGGGGTCCGGGCACTTCTTGACTACGGGCTGTTCAGCCAGCGATACGGATCGTAGGAACCTACGGGCGGACGCGGACCGGTCCCCGTCATCCCTTGACCGCGCCGCCCAGCGCGAACCCCCCGCCCAGCCGCCGGGAGATCAGCACGTACAGCAGGATCACCGGCGTCGAGTAGACGATCGAGAACGCCGCCAGCTGCCCGTAGGCCACCATGCCCCGGTTGCCGAAGAAGTCGTTGATGCTCACCGAGGCCGGCATCTGGTCCGGGGTGAGCAGCAGCATGAACGGGACGAAGAAGTTCCCCCACATCATCACGAACGAGAAGACGGTCACCACCGCCACGCCCGGCCCCATCAGCGGCAGCACGATCCGCAGCAGCGACTGGAGAGACGACGCGCCGTCCGTCCACGCCGCCTCCTCCAGCTCCTTGGGCACGCCGTCCATGAAGTTCTTCATCAGCCAGATGGCGAAGGGCAGTTGCGAGGCGGCGAAGAAGAAGATCGTCCCCTGCATGGTGTCGATCAGGTTCACCCGCACGAAGAGGGCGTAGACCGGCACCATGATCGCCGTGATCGGCAGGCTGGTCGCGAACAGGACGGTCAGCAGGAACGGCCGGTTCAGCCGCGACGGGAAGCGGGAGAGCGGGTACGCCGCGAGCGCCGCGCACACCACCGTCAGGGCCGTCGCGCCGCCGCACAGGACCAGGCTGTTCAGCAGCGGGGTGAAGGTGACCTCCGGGGTGAGGATCGCGTCGAAGTTGTCCAGCGTCACCCCGTCGGGGACCTTCACCCGCAGGCTCGCCCGCGGGTCCAGGGCGGACAGCACCACCCAGGCCAGCGGCAGCACGAAGGCGGCGGCGGCCGCCAGCAGCCCCGCGTCGGCGGCCAGCCGGCGCCGGGTGCGCCGGGAGGCGGGGGTACGGCGGGACGCGGCGGGCGACCGGGTCGTGCGGGCCGTCCGGGGCGCGAGGGTGGACGCCATCTCAGACCTCCGTCCGCAGCAGGCGCAGGTACACGACCGAGAACAGCGAGCCGATCAACAGCAGCAGGAGCGCCACCGCCGTGCCGTACCCGATCAGGCTGTTCTGGAAGGCCTGCTCGTACATGAACAGCGGCAGCGTCTGGCTCTTGCCGCTCGGGCCGCCTCGGGTCATCACCCAGATCAGCCCGAAGACCGACAGGGTCTGGAGGGTGTTCAGCATGAGGTTGGTGCCGATGGAGCGGCGGATCATCGGCAGCGTGATGTGCCACATCCGGCGCCAGCCGCTCGCCCCGTCCACCTCGGCGGCCTCGGTGACCTC
>MUMD01000330.1 GCA_002155895.1 Streptomyces rochei | reverse complement strand
GGTGACCACCGATCGGTGGTCACCCCTCACACGTGCGCGCGGGTCGGCGCGTATCTGGCGCACGGGGCCGCTGCTGGAGCCGCCGGGCCCTGCGGACACCGGTCCGGCCGGGTCCCGCAGGCCGCTGGACCGTCCGGGACGTCCGAGCCGCTGGGCCGCCGTCCTACCGCCGCCCACGACCGGGAGAACCCAACGGGGGCCGCAGCGGCATCCACGCGCCGATGCGGTCCTCCTCAGCCGGTCGTCGCCCGGGCCCCTGGGCTCCGGGCCCTCGGCCTTGGGCCCCGACGGCCGTGCCCGGGGCCCAAGGCCGAGCCCGGGCCCAGCGGCCGTGCCCGTGGCCCGGCGTATGCGGGTCGGCTCAGCCCTGCTGGCCCGACGCCTTCCGCAGCGTCGGCCGTGCCGCCGCCGCCCGTCGCTTGACGGCCGTCCAGCGGGCCGACAGCGCCCAGGCCACCCGTACGGCCGAACGCGGGGCGAGCAGTGCGCGCGACCGCGTACGGCGTCCGACCCCGGCCCGCAGACCGGCGCTCGCCCGGTGTACGTCCTCGGTGAGGCCGGCGGTGAGACGCGGCCGGGGAGCGTAGAGGACCTGCTCCACGGCATCGGCCACCCGGTGCACCGCCGCCGCGGCGTCGGGCTCCAGATGTCCGAGCCGGACGATCCGGGCCGCCGCCCTCCGCGGAGTCTGCGACTCCTGGGGCGGGATGCCGAGATCCCAGGCCGTGTCGGTCAGCTCCTGCCAGACCGCCAGCGTGTGCGGAGCCGCGTCCGCCTCCGAGCGGCCGTGCGCGCCCAGCCGCACCGACCGGGCGCGCAGCCGCCACAGCATCGGGGCCAGCGGGACCAGCAGCACCGCCAGCCCGCCGAGGACCCAGGCGAGGACCGCGTACCACTTCGGCCCGCTCCCGCCCGACACGGGCACGGCCGCCGCGGACTCGCTCGCGCACCCCTCCACCTTCTTCAGCTCGGCCGTGCAGCTCTCGCCGGCCGAAGGGGCGGTCGACGGCTCCGTCTGCGCGTTCCGGGACGGCAGGGCGGGGTCGGGCACGGAGTTGCCCGGCGTGTCCGTCACGGTGTACGACGGCGTCGATCCACGCGTCGGCGTCGGCTCGAACCGGGTCCAGCCCACGCCCTCGAAGTACACCTCCGGCCAGGCGTGCGCGTCCCGCAGCCCCACCGACACCGAGCCGTCCGCCTGCGGGGAGCCCGGCGCGAAGCCGACCGCCACCCTGGCCGGAATGCCCAGGGAGCGGGCCATCGCCGCCATCGCGAAGGAGAAGTGAACGCAGAAGCCCTGCTTGTCCCTCAGGAAGCGGGCGATCGCCTGCGAACCGCTGCCGACCTTGACCTGGGTGTCGTACTCGAAACCGCCGTTGAGCGCGAAGTACTCCTGGAGCTTGACCGCCTGCTCGTACGGATTGGCCGCGCCCGCGGTGACGTCGCGGGCGGTCCGGGAGACCACGTCGGGCAGGGAGTCCGGCAGCGCGGTGTACTCCCGCTTCAGCGCCGCCGGGGGCTGCGGTGCCGCGGCCAGTTGCTCCGCCGTCGGCAGCACGTTGAGGCTGCGGACCTGGTACGAGAGACCGCGGGTGTTCTGGCCGTGGTCGCCGACCAGGGTCATGCCCACCGGTTCGTACCGCCAGTTGCCCGGGACGCGGACGCCGCTCGGTGGATAGGGCATCGGCAGCCAGTCCTGGGCGTACCAGTCGGCGGCCGAGACCGTGGTCCGGATCTCCTCGCGCTTGACGCCGGGGCCGAGGCCGACCGGGGTGGGGAAGGCGTCGTCCGGCACCGCCGTGATGTGCCGCTTGGACGGCTTCCAGGTGGTGCCGTCGAAGTCGTCCAGGGACACGATGCGCAGGTACAGGTTCGACAGGTCGGCCGAGTCGGTCTCCAGGGAGAGGACCTGGCGGTTCTCGTCGACGTTGAGGCTGTCGCGCAGGGAGACGAGGGGGTTGACCGCAGAGATGGTGCCGCCGCCCCCGGTGCCGGAGCCGACACCGGTGCCGGCGCTGTCCAGCAGCCCGCCGTTCATCGTGGGCAGGGCGAGGGGCACCACCAGGGCGATGCCCAGGGCGAAGGCGCCGATACGCCGCCCGGTGCGCACCGGGGCGACCGCGCCGCCGCTCCGCTCCGGGCCGGGGCCGCGCGGTGCGCCGCCGAAGACCCTGCCCCACTGGGAGAGCCGGTCACGCCCCTCGGCGAGGAGCAGCATCAGATAGCCGGCCGCGGCCACCAGGAACCACAGCCAGTCGGTGCCGCCCTCGGACAGTCCCGCGGCCACCGAGTAGAGGGCCAGCAGCGGCAGTCCGGCCGGGGCGGCGCTGCGGAAGGTCACCGCCAGGGTGTCCACCAGCAGGCCGATCACCAGGACGCCGCCGACCAGCATCAGACGGATGCCGTCGGACTCCAGCGGGGCCGGGATGGCGTACCGGGCGATGTCGTCGCCGCCCTGCCGCAGCAGCTCGGCGAAGCGCTGGAACGCCTGCGGGCCGGGGATCAGCCCGGCGAGCGCCTGCTGCCGGGCGAAGACCAGGGTCAGGAGCATCAGGGTGACCAGGGCCTGCGCGGCGACGGTCAGCGGCCGGGCCAGCGGGACCCGGCGGGCGGCCGCTCCCACCCCGGACTGCGCCGCCAGCAGCAGAGCGGCCTGGAGGATCCAGGTGGCCGGGTCGACCAGGGGCAGCAGCGCGCACGACGTCATCAGCGTGGCCGCCCAAGCACACAACGCCAACCGCGCCCGCCCGCTCATCGCGCGCCCTCCCCGCCGCTCGTCGCCGTGAGGCCGGTGCGCTCGCGGTCGGCCAGGCGCCACAGCTCCTCCAGGGAGGTGCCCCTGGGAACGCGCACGGCGGTCCAGCCGGCCTCGCGGAGCATCCGCAGCCGTTCCTCGCTCCTGTCCAACGGACGGGGCGCGCCGACCGGTTCCCGGTCCCAGCTCTCGCCGTCCAGGACGAAGGCGAGCGCGCCGCCGCTGCGCCGGCGCATCTTGGCCACCACCGTCGCCTGCTCCTCGTCCAGGTCGCCGAAGAAGGCCACCAGCAGCCCCTCGTTCCCCCCGCGCAGCACGTCGTAGGCCCGGGACAGGCCCGTACCGTCGGAGTGGTCGATCACCGCGAGGGTGTCCATCATCAGGCCGGCCGCGTCGGCCGTGCCCTGGCTCGCGCCCGCGAAGCCGTCGGCGCCCTCACCGGGGACCGAGTCCCCGCTGTCCGTGAGCAGCCGGACCGAGAAGCCCCGCTCCAGCATGTGCACCAGCACGGACGCCGCGCCCGACACCGCCCATTCGAAGGCCGAGTCCGGGCCCGCGCCGTCGAAGGCCACGCCCCGGGTGTCCAGCAGCACCGTGCAGCGGGCGCGCTGGGGCTGCTCCTCCCGGCGCACCATCAGCTCGCCGTACCGCGCGGTGGACCGCCAGTGCACGCGGCGCAGGTCGTCGCCGTAGCGGTACCCGCGGGGGATCACGTCGTCGTCGCCCGCCAGCGCGAGCGACCGCTGCCGCCCCTCGCCGTACCCCTTCGCCTCCCCGCTCAGCCGCACCGGGGGCAGCGCCTCCACCCGCGGGGTCACGGTCAGGGTGTCGTAGGTGGAGAAGGAGCGGGTCAGCTCGCACAGGCCGAACGGGTCGGTCAGGCGCAGTTGCAGCGGGCCCAGCGGATAGCGGCCGCGCAGGTCCGAGCGGACCCGGTAGGAGACCTCGCGGCGCCCGCCCGGCTCCACCCGGTCGAGGACGAACCGGGGCCGCGGTCCCAGCACGTAGGGGACCCGGTCCTGGAGCATCAGCAGACCGGTGGGCAGCCGCGAGACGTTGTCGACGCGCAGGTGGACCCGGGCCTCGCTGCCCGCGGGCACCCGCCCGGGGGACAGCCGGCGGCTGCCCGCCACCTGGTGGCGCGTGCGGTACAGCACGGTCGCGCAGATCAGGGGCAGCGCTCCCAGCAGCAGGCCGACGCGGAGCAGGTCGCTCTGCCCGAGGACGTAGGCGCAGACCGCGGCCGCGATCCCGGCGGCGAGGAAGGAGCGCCCACGGGTGGTCAGGCCGGTCAGGGCGGTGCGGATGCCGCCGCGCCGACCCCCGTCCTCCGTCGACCGGTCCGTCCCCCCGGCGTCCATCACAGCCTCCGCGGTGTCTGCCGGCCGTACGCCGGCGCGTCGTGGCCCATGCCGTAGCCCGGCTGCTGCTGAGGGGCCGCGGGCACCGGGGTGCGCTGCAGGATCTCCTGGACCACCTGCTCGGCGCTGCGGCGGGCCAGCTGGGCCTGGGCGGTGGGCAGCAGGCGGTGGGCCAGGACGGCGACCGCGAGGGCCTGCACGTCGTCCGGCAGCGCGTACTCCCGGCCGCTCAGGGCGGCGGACGCCTTCGCCGCGCGCAGCAGATGCAGCGTGGCGCGCGGCGAGGCGCCGAGTCTGAGGTCCGGGTGGGTGCGCGTGGCGGCGACCAGGTCGACGGCGTAGCGCCGGACCGGGTCGGCGACGTGGACGCCCCGGACCGCCTCGATCAGCTTCAGGATCTCGTCCGCGTGTGCCACCGGCTGCAGGTCGTCCAGCGGGTTCACCCCGCCGTGCACGTCGAGCATCTGCAGCTCGGCGTCCGGGCTCGGGTAGCCGATGGAGACCCGGGCCATGAAGCGGTCGCGCTGCGCCTCCGGCAGCGGGTAGGTGCCCTCCATCTCGACCGGGTTCTGCGTCGCCACCACCATGAAGGGGCTGGGCAGCTCGTAGCTCTGCCCGTCGATGGTGACCTGGCGCTCCTCCATCGACTCCAGCAGCGCCGACTGCGTCTTCGGCGAGGCGCGGTTGATCTCGTCGCCGATCACCACCTGGGCGAAGATCGCGCCCGGCTTGAACTCGAAGTCCCGGCGCTGCTGGTCCCAGATGGACACCCCGGTGATGTCCGAGGGCAGCAGGTCGGGCGTGAACTGGATACGGCGCACGGAGCAGTCGATGGACCGCGCCAGCGCCTTGGCCAGCATGGTCTTGCCGACTCCCGGGACGTCCTCGATCAGCAGGTGTCCCTCGGCGAGCAGCACGGTCAGGGAGAGCCGTACGACCTCGGGCTTGCCCTCGATCACGTCCTCCACCGAACCGCGCACGCGCTCGACCACAGCGGTCAGATCAGTGAGGCTCGCTCGATCGTCATAGGTCGTCACCCGGCCCTCCTCGGCCTTTCCCCGCGCTCCCCGGGGGAGCGGGGGTACCCCAACTTGCCGGACCGGCCCGTACCGCGGACCGGCCCACCCCGAATCACGGATGCCGGGCGGAAATAGTTCCGCACGACACCACTTCCCGCATTCTTGCCGCCGTTACCGATTCGTGTCACTCGCCTGTGGACAACTGGCCGCGATATGTCGTGCCTTACGGCCT
The DNA here is from genome assembly GCA_002155895.1 of Streptomyces rochei. Lineage (GTDB taxonomy): Bacteria > Actinomycetota > Actinomycetes > Streptomycetales > Streptomycetaceae > Streptomyces > Streptomyces rochei. The sequence goes on along the minus strand of MUMD01000330.1, from coordinate 2,552 downwards.
TTGGGAGCTTGCCGCGCCGGCGGCCGACGAACGGGCGGCCGGTCAGGCGGGGGAGACCTCGCGCAGCCGTCCCGTCTTCACGTCGAAGACGAAACCGCGCACGTCGTCGGTGTGCGGCAGGAACGGCGAGGTGCGCACCCGTTCGATCGACTGCCGCACGTCCTGGTCGACGTCCCGGAAGGACTCGACCGCCCAGGCGGGGCGCTGGCCGACCTCCAGCTCCAGGTTGTGCCGGAACTCCTCGGTGAGGGACTCCATGCCGCAGTTGGTGTGGTGGATGAGGACCACGCTGCGCGTACCGAGCGCCCGCTGGCTGATGGTGAGCGAACGGATCACGTCGTCGGTGACGACGCCGCCCGCGTTGCGGACGGTGTGGCAGTCACCCAGGTTGAGGCCGAGCGCGGCGTGCAGGTCGAGTCGGGCGTCCATGCAGGCCACGACGGCGACGCGCTGGACGGGGCGGGCGTCCATCCCCGGGTCCGTGAACGCGGCGGCGTAGCGTTCGTTCGCCTCGACGAGCCGGTCTGTGACAGTGCCGTCGCCGGCGGGCGCGCCCTGCCCGTCGGCGGAAACCGATGCGGAAGTCGTCATAACCATGACGTTACTGGTCAGCCTCGCTCCGTACCCCCCGAGAAGACGGACAAAGAACGTCATCGCGGCGCGCTGTGAGCCACCGCACAGACCCGCACGGCCGCCTCCGTGCGGGTGAAGTACCGCCTCGCGGCGATTCGTGCGCGCCCGCACCCGCGACGCGCAGGCCGGTTGATTGACCGGGCGACAGGGTGGACTAAAGTGACGCGAAGCGGGAGGCGAGGCTCTCCCTGCTGGACTGAAAACCCCGGAGACCTGGGCGAAGTCCCACCAGATCTCCCCACGTGCGCGGCGCGTACGTACGGCTCGGCCTCCTCCCGCTCCCGGCCGGCCGACGCTTCCGGCGCCGGCAGGACTCCCCTTCACGAGCGAGCGGGAGGGGACCCGGCGGTGCGTGACGCCGTGCCGGACCTGAGAGGCCGTCCCACTTGAGCCAGAGTCGACACGTCCCGGTGATGCTCCAGCGGTGCCTGGACCTGCTGGCGCCCGCCCTGACCGAGCCGGGTGCCGTGGTCGTCGACTGCACGCTGGGACTCGGCGGGCACAGCGAGGCGCTCCTCGCCCGCTTCCCCGAGGCCCGGCTGATCGCCCTCGACCGGGACAAGGAGGCCCTGCGCCTGTCCGGCGAGCGGCTCGCCCCGTACGGAGAGCGCGCCACCCTGGTGCACGCCGTCTACGACGAGCTGCCCGACGTGCTCGACCGGCTGGGCGTGCCCCGGGTCCAGGGCGTCCTCTTCGACCTCGGCGTCTCCTCGATGCAGCTCGACGAGGCCGACCGCGGCTTCGCCTACGCCCAGGACGCCCCGCTCGACATGCGCATGGACCAGAGCACCGGCATGAGCGCCGCCGAGGTCCTGAACACCTACCCGCCGGGCGAACTGGTCCGCATCCTGCGGGCGTACGGCGAGGAGAAGCAGGCCAAGCGGATCGTGTCCGCGATCGTCCGCGAGCGCGAGAAGGAGCCGTTCGGCACCAGCGCGCGGCTCGTGGAGCTGATCCGCGCGGCCCTGCCGCAGGCCGCCAAGCGCACCGGCGGCAACCCGGCCAAGCGCACGTTCCAGGCCCTGCGGATCGAGGTCAACGGCGAGCTGTCCGTCCTGGAGCGGGCCGTTCCGGCCGCCGTGAAGGCGCTCGGCGTCGGCGGGCGGATCGCCGTGCTGTCGTACCACTCCCTGGAGGACCGCCTGGTCAAGCAGGTGTTCGCGGCCGGCGCCGCCAACACCGCGCCGCCGGGACTCCCGGTCGTCCCCGAACGCTACGCGCCCCGGCTCAAGCTGCTCACCCGTGGTGCCGAACTTCCCACCGAGGAGGAGATCGCCGAGAACCGGCGAGCGGCACCGGCACGGCTGCGCGGAGCCGAGCGCATCAGGGAGTCCGTCGAGTGAAACGAGTGAGGCAGGGGGAGGTCCGATGAGCCGGAAACCCGAACTGAAGGGGCGGGCGGCCCGGCTGGCCAAGCTCTTCCCGCCCGGGAGCAACCGCGGCCAGGCCGCCCGGGCCCCCTTCGTCCTCCTGGTGGCCGTCCTCCTCGGCGGCGGCCTCATCGGGCTCCTCGTCCTCAACTCCGCGCTGAGCGAGGGCTCGTTCCAGCTGGACGACCTCAAGCAGCAGACCAAGGAGCTGACCGACGAGGAGCAGGCGCTCCAGCGGGACATCGACGCCTACTCCGCCCCCCGCGCCCTCCAGCGCCGCGCCCGCGAGCTGGGCATGGTGCCCGGCGGTGATCCCGCCTTCCTCGCCCCCGACGGCACCGTCAAGGGCTCACCCGGCCCCGCGCCCACCCCGGCCACCCCGCTGGTCGTCGCCCCCGAGGCACTGACCGCGCCGCCCGCGGAGGCGGTGGCGGGCGGCGCGGTCAGTGCCTCGGGGGCGACGACCAGCGGGGTGGCCGGGGTGGGCGCGGGGCCGGGCGAGCCCTTGACGGTGCCGTCGGGGGCGAGGAAGGCGGGATCATCGCCGGG
>MUMD01000033.1 GCA_002155895.1 Streptomyces rochei | reverse complement strand
CCCCCGAACTGCCCCTCGCCGGACGCACCGCGCTGGTCACCGGCGCCGCGCGCGGCATCGGCGCGGCGGTCGCCGAGACCCTGGCCGGGCAGGGCGCCCGGGTCGTCGTCCTCGACGTGCCGCAGGCCGAGCAGGAGGCACGCCGGCTCGCCGAACGCCTCGGCGGCACCGCCCTCGCCCTGGACATCACGGCCGCCGACGCGGGCGAGCGCATCGCCGCGGCCGTGCCCGGCGGGCTGGACGTCCTCATCCACAACGCGGGCGTCACCCGCGACCGGCGCCTGGTCAACATGCCCGCCGAGCGCTGGAGTTCCGTCCTCGACGTCAACCTCGCCAGCGTCCTGCGCACCACGGACGCGCTGCTCGGGTCGGGGGCGGTCAACCGGGGCGGCCGGATCGTGGCGACGGCCTCGATCGCGGGCCTCGCGGGCAACGCGGGTCAGACCAACTACGGCGCGAGCAAGGCGGGGATCGCCGGCCTGGTCCGCTTCCTCGCGCCCCGCGCGCTCGCCGAGCACGGGGTGACGGTGAACGCGGTGGCGCCGGGCTTCATCGAGACGAGGATGACGGCGGCGGTCCCGCTGTTCATCCGCGAGGCCGGCCGCCGCATGAACTCCCTTGCCCAGGGCGGCCTCCCGGTGGACGTGGCCCGGACCACCGCCTGGCTCGCCCACCCGGCCTCCGGCGCGGTCAACGGCCAGGTCGTCCGGGTCTGCGGCCAGAGCCTGCTGGGGGCGTGATGACCACCCCGGCCGCCCCGACCGGCACCCTCACCGGCCTGCCCTCCCTCCCGCCGCTCCTTCTGCGCGGCGCCCTGCGCTCCCCGCTCAAGCGTCCCCGCCCGGACGCGGACTTCCCGCGCACCCGGCTGGTGCTGCCCGGCCTGCGCGTGGACCTGGCGCGGCTGGCGGCGTACGAGAGGGTGTGCGGCTTCCCGACGGGCGCGGACGCGCTGCCCGTGACGTATCCGCACGTGCTGGGCTTCCCCGTGGCGATGCGGCTGATGAGCGGCCGGGACTTCCCGCTGCCGCTGCTCGGGCTCGTCCACACCTCCATCGGCGTCACCCGGCGGGCCGCCACGCCCGCGACCGCCGCCTACGAACTCACCGTGTACGTGGAGGGCCTGGCCCGGCACCGGCGCGGCACGGAGGCCGCGGTGGTGACGGAACTGCGGACGGACGGCGGGGCCGAGCCCGTCTGGGAGTCGCGCAGCACCTACCTGGCGCGGCACCGGGTGGACGGCGACGCGGCACCGCGGCAGGAGGGCGGACCGGCCGCGGCGGAGGCCGAGCCGCTGCCCGTGCGGGCCGAGTGGCGCCTCGCCGGTGACGTCGGGCGGCGCTACGGTGCCGCCTCCGGCGACCGCAACCCGATCCACCTGCACCCGCTCACCGCCCGCCTGTTCGGCTTCCCGCGGGCCATCGCGCACGGCATGTGGACCGTGGCCCGCTGCCTCGCCGCGCACGGGACGCCGGACGCGGCGGTGGTGCGGGCGGAGTTCCGCGCGCCGGTGCCGCTGCCCGGGACGGTGGCGTACGGGGCGGCGGACGGGCGCTTCGAACTGCGCGGCCGGGACGGGCGGCGCCTGCACCTGTCCGGGACGGTGGACCCCTACCCGGCCTGAACCGGCACCGCCGCGCCCCCCGGTACCGCCGCGCCCCCCGGCGCCGGCGCGGGCTCCGGCTCGGGCTCCTCCGGCGGCACCCAGGGCCGGCCCGTCATCAGGTCGCCCAGGCCCGCCCAGGCGAAGTTCATCAGGGTCGCCGCCGCCTGCTTGGCCGTGACGCCCTCGGTGGCGCCCGCCCAGTCGGCGAGCGACTCGGCGGCGCCGACCAGTGCCTCGGCCAGCCCGGCGACCTCCTCCTCGGGCAGGTGCGGGCGGCGGTGCGCGTCCCGCGCCGCGGCCGCGATCAGCTGGGTCACGAACGCGACGATGTCCGCCCGCATCGCCGCGACCTCGGCGGCGAACCGCTCGCCGTGGGTGCGGGCGTGCAGGTGCAGCACGCGCCAGGCGTCCGGGTTGCGCGCGGTGTGGGTGAAGAACGCCCGCAGCCCGGACCAGAGTTGCCCGTCGGGCGGCAGTCCCGGCCGCACACCCGCCCGCACGGCCTGGGTGAGGGCCCGGGCCTCGCGGCGTACACAGGCGCTGAAGAGGTCGTCCTTGGAGTTCAGGTAGAGGTACACCAGCGGCTTGGAGACACCCGCCAGTTCGGCGATCTCGTCCATCGACGCCGCCATGTACCCGCGTTGCCCGAAGATCCGCACGGCGGCGTCCAGCATCTGCTGCTCACGGACCGCCCTCGGCATCCGCTTGGTCTTCCCAGCACCCATACGCATCAGCGTACGGTCCGCGCGGCGGCGATCAGTCCGTCCGCGCCCCGGTGGCCGCCCAGGCCGCCTCGATCATCACGAAGATCTCCTCGACCGCCGCCCGGGGGTCGTCGGCCTCACGGGCCAGCGCGCGGGCGTCGACCACGAACCTGGCGATCGCCCGGCAGGCCGTGGTGGCGCGCGCCAGGCCGAGGTCGGCGGCGAGCGCCCCCGCCAGCGCGTCCGCGTGGCGCAGCCGCATCGACTCCTCGTACTGCCGCAGCGCCGGGGAGGCGTCGATCATGCGCCAGACCGGGGCGGCGCCGGGCGCCGCGCAGTGCTCCACCAGGGCGTGCACCTCGCGGCGCAGCGCGGCCATGAGCGGTTCGTCCGGGCTGCGACCGGTGACCGCCTCGACGAGGCACCGCTCGAAGTCCGCGTCCCGCTCGAAGACCAGGGCCTCTTTGGAGGCGAAGTGGGAGAAGAGCGTGGTGACGGCCACGTCGGCCTCGGCGGCCACCTCGCGGATGCCCACCGCGTCGTACCCGCGCTCCAGGAAGAGCCGCAGGGCGGTCTCGGCGATCTTCTGCCGGGTCGCGGCCTTCTTGCGCTCACGGCGTCCGGTCGGCACGGTCATGCGCCCAAACTACCAGCTACAAAACAATAACCGTTCCAAAAAGCTAACCGTTAGTGTTACGGTCGGCCGCATGAGGAAAGTGAGCTTCGCCGAGTTCGGCGGTCCCGAGGTCCTGCAACTCGTAGACGCCGAGGAGCCCCACCCGGGCCCCGGCCAGATCCGCGTCGCCGTGCGGGCGGCGGGCGTCAACCCCGTCGACTGGAGGCTCCGCGAGGGCCAGGTCCTGGGGGCGCATCCGATCGAGCTGCCCGCCGGTGTCGGCCTGGACGCCGCCGGGGTGGTGGACGAGGTCGGCGAGGGCGTCGACGGGGTGGAGGTCGGTGATCCGGTGTTCGGCGAAGGCAGCGACACCTACGCCGAGTTCGCCGTGCTGTCGGTATGGGCCCGGATGCCCGAGGGCCTGACCTTCGCGGAGGCGGCCGGATACCCGTCCGTGATGGAGACCGCGCTGCGCGTCCTGCGCGAGGTCGGGGTGCGGGCCGGGCAGACGCTGCTGGTCAGCGGCGCGTCGGGGGGAGTCGGCTCGGCGGTGCTGCAGATAGCCCGGGACCGCGGCATCGCGGTGATCGGCACCGCCGGCGCCGCGAACCAGGACTACCTCAGGGAGCTGGGCGCCGTCCCCACGACGTACGGCGAGGGGTGGGTCGAGCGGGTGCGCGGGCTCGGCCGTGTCGACGCGGCTCTCGACCTGGCCGGTTCCGGGGTGATCCGCGAACTCGTCGAACTGACCGGGGACCCCCGGCGGGTGGTCTCCATCGCCGACCTCGGGGCGTCGGAGTTCGGCGTCCGGTTCTCCGGCACGGCCGGGAGCATGCGGGAGGCGCTCGCCGAGACGGTCGACCTGATCGGCCGGGGCAGGCTCCGCATCCCGGTCGAGAAGTCCTACGCGCTCACCGAGGCCGCGGCGGCGCACATCGACAGCCGGGCGGGCCACACGCGCGGGCGGCGGGTGGTGATCGTCTGACCGCGGACGGGGCGCCCCGGGCGGGCGGGCGTGGACCGGCCGGGGCGCCCGGGGCGAGCGGAGGCACGTGAACGGGCCGGCCCCCTCCCGATGTGCTCGGGAGGGGGCCGGCCCGTCGGTGTGCCGAGGGGCGGTCAGGCGGCGGCCGGAACCGGCTCCGACGCCTGCTTCTCCTGCTCACGCTCCGGCTCGTCGATCGGCGAGCTGTGCGCCTCGTCGTAGGCCTTGCGGTCGAGCAGTCCCTCGCGGGCCGCGACGATGACCGGGACGAGGGCCTGGCCGGCGACGTTCGTCGCCGTGCGCATCATGTCCAGGATCGGGTCGATCGCGAGGAGCAGGCCGACGCCCTCCATGGGCAGACCCAGCGTGGACAGGGTCAGGGTCAGCATCACCGTGGCGCCGGTGAGACCGGCCGTGGCGGCGGAGCCGACCACCGAGACGAAGGCGATCAGCAGGTAGTCGCCGACCCCGAGGTCGATGCCGAAGATCTGCGCGACGAAGATCGCGGCGATCGCCGGGTAGATCGCGGCGCAGCCGTCCATCTTGGTCGTCGCGCCGAACGGCACGGCGAAGGACGCGTACTCCTTCGGGACGCCGAGGCGCTCGGTGACCTTCTGGGTCAGCGGCATGGTGCCGACGGACGAGCGGGAGACGAAGGCCAGCTGGATCGCGGGCCAGGCGCCCTTGAAGAACTGCAGCGGGTTGGCCTTGGCGACGGTGGCGAGCAGCACCGGGTAGACCACGAACATCACGATGGCGCAGCCGACGTAGATGTCCGCGGTGAAGGTGGCGTACTTGCCGATCAGGTCCCAGCCGTAGGTGGCGATGGCGTTGCCGATGAGGCCGACGGTGCCGAGCGGGGCGAGGCGGATGACCCACCACAGGGCCTTCTGGAGGAGTTCGAGGACGGACTCGCTCAGCTGGAGGATGGGCTGGGCCTTCTCGCCGAGCTGGAGGGCGGCGATGCCGGCGACGGCGGCCATGAAGACGATCTGGAGCACGTTCAGCTCGGTGAACGGCGTGATGACGTCGGTCGGCACGATGCCGGTCAGGAAGTCGATCCAGGACCCGGTGTTCTCGGGCTTCGCGCCGTCGGCCGGGGTGAGGCCGGTGCCGGCGCCCGGGTTGGTGACCAGGCCGATGACGAGGCCGATGGCCACCGCGATCAGCGAGGTGATCATGAACCAGAGAAGGGTGCGGGACGCCAGGCGGGCCGCGTTGTTGACCTTCCGCAGGTTGGTGATCGACACCAGGATGGCGAAGAAGACGAGCGGTGCGACGGCCAGCTTCAGCAGGCCGATGAAGATGTCACCGACCTTCTCCAGGGTGGTGACCAGCCAGGATATGTCCTGGCTGCGGGCCAGCCAGCCCAGCAGGACACCGAGGACGAGACCGGCGAGTATCTGGGCCCAGAAGGGCGCCTTGAACGACTTCTTGGCCGGGGACTCGGCAGAAGACTTCGTCAGGGAGGACACGGACATGCTCCGTAGGGGGACGGGACGCGAGGACGGACGCGCGGGGCTGACGTGGAGAACGACGGGATGAGGGGGAACGTCAGGAGCGACAGTTCGCGGACGCGCACCGACAGAGGTCCACGTGCAGGCGCGCCACGAGCGCGAGGCTCGGGGGTGTGGAGGGCGCGGCTGCGTGCTTCATGCACACGACTTTAACACCCGTACTTTGAGACCCCCAAAGCCTTTCTTTGAGAGGTGGGAGGCGACAACTGCCCGCAAAACGCAGATCGCCCCGGTTTCCTGGGAAATGAGGAAACCGGGGCGTACGCGGGTGTGACGGACGTTACGCCGGGACGGTGCTAGGAGGTCTGGCCCTGCGCCCGTGCCGTGTCGTCGGCGAGGTCCTCCTGGCCGCGGTTGGCCTCGAGGTTGGCCTTCATGCGGTCCACGCGGCCGACGACCTGCTCCGAGGCGCGGTCCCGCTCCTTGCGCAGCGCCACATAGCTGATGGGGGCGGAGATCAGCAGGGCGAGCAGGATGATCCACATGCCGTTGGAGTCGCCGAGTCCGCGCGGGAACACGCCGACGTAGACGAGCCCCCAGACGGCCACGAGGCAGCCCACGAAGATCCCGAGGCGCATCAGCGTGTAGCGGAGCATCTCAATCCACTCTTCCGTTTCTGGCACAAAGAGGCACTGTCCAGTGAAGCATGCCGCCTCGTCGCGTCCGCGGCGGGGTGGGGTCCGGCCGTCGGCTCAGGTCAGCGGCAGCAGCATGAAGACGTCGTCCCGGTCGTCGCCGGGCGCCACCCGGATCGCGCCGGGCACCCGGCCGACCTCCTTGTAGCCGCAGGACTCGTAGAACCGCTCCAGACCGAGGCCGCCCCGGCAGGTGAGGCGGATCGCCTCGATGCCGTCTAGGCCGCGGGCCGCGTCCGCCGCGGCGGCCATCAGGTCCCGGCCGTAGCCCCGGCCCTGGTGGCGGGGGTGGACCATCACCGTGTAGAGCCACAGCCAGTGGGTCATCAGACGGTGGGTGTTCAGCGTGAGGAACGCGGTGGCGGCCACCCTGCCGCTCCCGTCCCGCCCGACGAGGAGCCGGGTACGGCCCTCGGCCATCGCGACCATGTGCTTGACCAGCTCGGGGCGGATGTCCTCCCTCGTCACCGGCGGGACGAAGCCCACGGAACCGCCCGCGTTGCTGACGTCGGTCCACAGGTCGAGTACGCCGTCGCGCAGGTCCGGGGTGAGGGCGGGGTCGAGTGTGAAAGTAAGGGACACCACCCCATCGTAACCATTACCCGAGGGCTTGGGCCGCCACCCGCAGATCCGAGACCAGCCCCCGGAACGCGCCGTCCCGGTCCTCGGCCCGCAGCACCGACGAGGGGTGCACGGTGGGCACCAGGCGCTCGGGGCGGCCGTGGATCTCCTCCTCCAGCACGGTGCCGCGCACCTGAGTGACCCGGAACGAGGAGCCGAGCAGCGCCTTGCCCGCCGTGGCGCCGAGCACCACGATCAGCTCGGGTTCCACCCGGGCCAGTTCAGCGGCCAGCCAGGGACCGCACGCGGTCGTCTCGCGCAGGGTGGGCGACTTGTGGATACGGCGCTTGCCGGGCTCGGCCCGCGTGAACTTGAAGTGCTTGACGGCGTTGGTCACGTACGTGTCCGCCGGGTCGAGGCCGGCCTCCGCCAGTGCCCGGTCGAGGAGCCTGCCGGCGGGGCCGACGAAGGGCTCGCCCTGCCGGTCCTCCTGGTCGCCGGGCTGTTCGCCGACGAGCATGAGGCGGGCGGTCGCCTCGCCGGCGCCGAAGACGGTCTGGGTGGCCTCCCTGTGCAGGGGGCAGCCGCGGCAGTCGGCCGCCGCCCGGCGCAGGGCGGGGAGGCCGCCGCGCCTTGGCACGAAGGGTTCTGCGGTGTAGGCGTCCTCGGTACCGACCATGCGGTGCGGGTACCCGCCGGGGGCGGTCCGGACCCGTGCCGAGTGCGGGCGGGTGGGGGGTTGCTCGCACAGTTCCCCGCGCCCCTTCGGGGCACGTGCACTGGACCGCCCCTGAAAGGGGCGCGGGGAACTGCGCGACCAGCCCCCACCGGCCGGCAGCCGGAGAACTACCGCGGAAGTCACACCCGCATCGGCTGCGGCGACTCCCGGCGCGCCGGGTCGGGACCGTCGTACTCCCGGATGATCTCGTACCGCGTGTTCCGCTCCACCGGCCGGAACCCGGCGTCGCGGATCAGGTCGAGCAGATCCTCCCGCGTCAGCTTGTTCGGCGTGCCGAAGTCGTCCGCGTCGTGCGTGATCTTGTACTCGACCACCGAGCCGTCCATGTCGTCGGCGCCGTGCTGGAGGGCGAGCTGCGCGGTCTGCACGCCGTGCATGACCCAGAAGACCTTGACGTGCGGGACGTTGTCGAACAGCAGCCGGGATACCGCGAAGGTCTTCAGGGCCTCGGCACCGGTCGCCATCTGCGTCCGCGCCTGGAGGCGGTTCCTGACCTTGCCGTCCTTCATGTCCACGAAGTCGTGCTGGTAGCGCAGCGGGATGAAGACCTGGAAGCCGTCGGTCTCGTCCTGCAGCTCACGCAGGCGCAGCACGTGGTCCACGCGGTGGCGCGGCTCCTCGATGTGGCCGTAGAGCATGGTGCACGGGGTCTTCAGGCCCTTCTCGTGCGCCAGGCGGTGGATGCGCGACCAGTCCTCCCAGTGGGTGCGGTGGTCGACGATGTGCTGACGCACCTCCCAGTCGAAGATCTCGGCGCCGCCGCCGGTCAGGGACTCCAGACCGGCGTCGATCAGCTCGTCGAGGATGTCGGAGGCGGACATCCCGGAGATGGTCTCGAAGTGGTGGATCTCGGTGGCGGTGAACGCCTTGAGCGACACGTCCGGCAGCGCGGCCTTCAGCTCCCGCAGCGAGCGCGGGTAGTAGCGCCAGGGCAGGTTGGGGTGCAGGCCGTTGACGATGTGCAGCTCGGTGAGGTTCTCGCCCTCCATCTCCTTGGCGAGCCTCACCGCCTCCTCGATGCGCATCGTGTACGCGTCCTTCTCCCCCGGCTTGCGCTGGAAGGAGCAGTACGCGCAGGACGCGGTGCACACGTTGGTCATGTTGAGGTGGCGGTTGACGTTGAAGTGGACGACGTCGCCGTTCTTGCGCGTCCGCACCTCGTGCGCGAGGCCGCCGAGCCAGGCCAGGTCGTCCGACTCGTACAGCGCGATGCCGTCCTCGCGGGTCAGCCGCTCACCGGAGCGGACCTTCTGCTCCAGCTCCCGCTTGAGCCCGGCGTCCATGCGTTACCTCTTTCTCCGACAGGGTCCGTCAGACCCCGTAAACCGTACGCCCCGCGCCCTACACCTCTTCGGGCAGCTCGCCCACCCGGTTCTCCCACTTGGTGGACAGGACGATGGTGGTACGGGTCCGGGAGACGCCCTTCGTCCCCGACAGGCGCCGGATGATGCTCTCCAGGCCGTCCACGTCGGCCGCGCGCACCTTGAGCATGTAGGAGTCGTCGCCGGCGATGAACCAGCAGTCCTCGATCTCCTGCAGGTCCCGCAGCCGCTGCGCCACGTCCTCGTGGTCGGCGGCGTCGGAGAGCGAGACGCCGATCAGCGCGGTGACGCCGAGGCCGAGCGAGGCGGAGTCCACGGTGGCGCGGTAACCGGTGATGACTCCGGCCGCCTCCAGCCGGTTGATGCGGTCGGTGACGCTGGGTCCCGACAGTCCGACGAGGCGCCCCAGCTCCGCGTACGAGGCCCGGCCGTTCTCCCTCAGGGCCTGGATGAGCTGCCTGTCCACCGCGTCCATGCGATCGAAGCCTTCCACTGAAGAGGTCTGACGATGTGGGTAACAAACGTGTGGGGGGAGGTGGTGCTCAGCCGGCGGGGCGCGCCCCGCCGAGGTCGCCGCTCCAGCGGCGGTACAGGCCGTGCCCGACACCGGCCGCGTCGAGGACGCGTCCGGCGACGAAGTCGACCAGGTCCTGGATGTGCGTCGCCCCCGCGTAGAAGGCCGGCGAGGCGGGCACCACGGTCGCGCCCGCGTCGTCCAGGGTCACCAGGTGCCTGAGGGTCCGGCCGTCCAGCGGGGTCTCCCGGACGGCCACGACCAGCTTGCGGCGCTCCTTCAGGGTCACGCTCGCCGACCGCTGCAGCAGGTCCTTCGACAGCCCGAGGGCGACGCCCGCCACGCAGGCCGTCGACGCGGGCACGATCAGCATGCCCTTGACCGGATACGACCCGGAGGACGGCCCGGCCGCGAGGTCGCCCGCGCTCCAGTGCCGTACCCGGTCGCCGGAGAGGTCCACGTCGAAGGTGTCCGGCTTCCCGTCGGCCCCGCGCGCCAGCCAGGCGCGCAGGTCGTCTTGCCAGTGAGCGTCGCGGAAGGAGATGCCGGTCTCGTCGAGCAGGGTGAGCCGCGAGGCCCGGCTGACCACCAGGTCGACGCTCTCGCCGGCGGCGAGCAGCGCGCGCAGCACCGCTGCCGCGTAAGGCGTACCGGATGCCCCCGACACCCCCACGATCCAAGGCGTGCGCTGGGTCTGTCCTGGCTTCATGATGCTGAGCCTAGTCGCAGGCTCAGGGTTTTCAGACGGTGAGCCCCCGCACCAGCAGGTCGAGCAGCGCGCACACGAAGAGCGCGATGCCGATGAAGCCGTTGACGCTGAAGAACGCCCTGTTCAGACGGGTCAGGTCGTGGGGGCGCACGAGGGTGTGCTCGTAGACGAAGGCGCCGGCGACGATCAGCAGGCCCAGCCAGAAGAAGACACCGGCGTCGGTGGCGACGGCGTACCAGACGAACAGGGCCGTGGTGACGGTGTGGCAAGCGCGGGCGCCCCAGATCGCGGCCGGGACGCCGAAGCGTGCCGGGACGGACTTCACGCCGACCTGCCGGTCGGTCTCGACGTCCTGGCAGGCGTAGATCAGGTCGAAGCCGCCGATCCAGACGCCGACGGCGAGGCCGAGGATCACGGCCTCCCAGGACCACTCGCCGCTGATCGCCAGCCAGCCGCCGATCGGCCCCATCGCCTGGGCGAGACCGAGGATGGCCTGCGGGAAGTTCGTGAACCGCTTGCCGTAGGGGTAGACCACCATCGGGATCACGGCGACGGGGGCGAGGGCCAGGCAGAGCGGGTTGAGGAGGGCCGCGGCGCCCAGGAAGACGACCAGGGCGATCAGCGCGCCGGTCCAGGCGTGCCTGACCGACATCGCGCCGGTGACCAGCTCGCGGTGGGCGGTGCGCGGATTGCGGGCGTCGATCTCGCGGTCGATGATCCGGTTGACCGCCATGGCGAAGGTGCGCAGGCCCACCATCGCGACGGTGACCAGGAGCAGCCGGCCCCAGTGGATGTTCTCGTCCCACTCGTACATCGCGGTCAGCGCGGCGATGTAGGCGAAGGGCAGGGCGAAGACCGAGTGCTCGATCATCACCAGGCGCAGGAACGCCTTGGTGCGCCCCGGCTGCTGCGGCAGCGCGGCGGAAGCCGACGTCACAGTCCGTACTCCTTCCAGCGGCGGTCGACCTTCGCCGCCGTCTCCGGGTCGGACAGCACCATGTCCGGCCAGCCCCCGTCTCGCGTGTACCCCTCCTCGGGGAGCTTCTTCGTGGCGTCGATGCCGGCCTTGCCGCCCCAGAACTGCTGGTAGGAGGCGTGGTCGAGGTGGTCGACCGGGCCTTCGACGACGGTGAGGTCGCGGGCGTAGTCGGTGTTGCCGAGCGCCCGCCAGGCGACCTCGTGCAGGTCGTGGACGTCGCAGTCGGAGTCGACGACCACGATCAGCTTGGTCAGGGACATCATGTGGGCGCCCCAGATGGCGTGCATCACCTTCTGGGCGTGCTTGGGGTACTTCTTGTCGATCGAGACGATCGCGCAGTTGTGGAAGCCGCCGGCCTCGGGGAGGTGGTAGTCCACGATGTCCGGGACGATGATCTTGAGAAGCGGCAGGAAGAAGCGCTCCGTGGCCCTCCCCAGCGGGCCGTCCTCCGTCGGGGGCCGCCCGACCACGATCGACTGGAGCAGCGGACGCTTCCGCATCGTCACGCAGTCGATCTTCAGGGCGGGGAAGGGCTCCTGCGGGGTGTAGAAGCCGGTGTGGTCGCCGAAGGGGCCCTCGGGAAGCATCTCGCCGGGCTCCAGCCAGCCCTCGATGACGACCTCCGCCTGCGCGGGCACCTGGAGCGGGACCGTCTTGCAGTCGACCATCTCGATCCGCTTGCCCTGGAGGAACCCGGCGAACAGGTACTCGTCGATGTCGCCGGGCAGGGGGGCGGTGGAGGCGTACGTCACGGCGGGCGGGCAGCCGAAGGCGATGGCGACCGGCAGGCGCTCCCCGCGCCGGGCCGCGACCTGGTAGTGGTTCCGGCTGTCCTTGTGGATCTGCCAGTGCATGCCGATGGTGCGCTTGTCGTGGCGCTGGAGGCGGTACAGGCCCAGGTTGCGGACGCCCGTCTCCGGGTCCTTGGTGTGGGTGAGGCCCAGGTTGAAGAAGGAGCCGCCGTCGTCGGGCCAGGTGAAGAGCGCGGGGAGGCGGTCGAGGTCCACGTCGTCCCCGTGCAGGACGACCTCCTGGACGGGCGCGGTGCCCGGCTTCACCTTCTTCGGCGGCACGTGCGTCATCGCGCCGAGCTTCCCGAAGGCCTCGCGGATGCCGACGAAGCCCTGGGGCAGCTCGGGCTTGAGCAGCCCGCCGATCTTCTCCGAGATCTCGGAGTACGACTTCAGGCCGAGGGCCTTGAGCAGGCGCCGGTCGGTGCCGAACACGTTCATCGCGAGGGGCATGTCGGAGCCCTTCACGTTCTCGAAGAGCAGGGCGGGGCCGCCGGCCTTGTTCACCCGGTCGACGATCTCCCCGACCTCCAGGTACGGGTCCACCTCGGCCTTGATGCGCTTGAGGTCGCCCTCGCGCTCCAGCGCCCTGAGCAGGGAGCGAAGATCGTCGTAAGCCATGCGGTCCAGTATCCCCGAGCGGCTACCCTGGCCCTGTACCGACCCTGTACTCCCACCGCTTTCGCTGGAGAGGCTCCATGCTTCGGGTGCTGATGTTCCTGATCCCACTGGCATTGAGCGTCTATGCGTTCATCGACTGCATCAGCACCAAGGACGACGACATCCGGCACATGCCCAAGCCGCTGTGGGCGATCCTTGTGCTGCTCTTCCCGCTGGTCGGGTCGATCTCCTGGATCATCGCGGGCAAGAAGCGGCAGCCGGCCGGCTCGTCGCCGTGGCAGGGCGGCGGCGGACGCCGGCAGTGGGTCGCGCCGGACGACAATCCCGACTTCCTGAAGTCGCTGGGCGACCGGCCCGGTGCCGCGGACGAGGACCGGACCGAGGACGGTCCCCGGGACACCGGCCGCGGCGGTCCCGAGGACGACGAGGACCGCAGGGGCGGCAAGCGCGACGGGGCCTGACCCTCGCCGCGCCCCCTCCGTCAGATCCTGGTCCAGCGCTGGGAGGCGGAGCCGGTGCAGGTCGTGGTGGTCAGGCCGATCCTGGACGCCCGGCGGTTGAGGTCGAGGCAGCCGCCGGTGTTGAGGTTCTTGAGCGAGCCGTTCGCCCCCTGCTGCCACTCCCCGCCGAACGAACCGCAGGCGCCCTTGACCAGCCAGGCGTTCGCGGTCCTGGAGTGGAGGCACTCGGCCGTGCCCACGTTGAGGATTCTGAAGGCCCCGCCCGAGGTGCCCTGGAAGCGGAAGACGGCGATGTCGCCCGCGCAGGTGCCGTCGTCGACGGGGGTGCCCATGTACACGCACTTCCCGCTCGACCCGTTCTTCAGCATGAAGGTGTCCGGCACGGACCCGCCGCCGTCCGAACCGCCCTCCTCGGAGCCGCCCGCGCCGGACCCGCTCCCGGAGTCCGCACCCGAACCGGACGACCCGCCGGCGCCCGACGATCCGTCCGCACCGGAGGACCCGCCCGACGCCGAGGAGCCGCCGGAGCCGGAGCCCTCGCCCAGCGCTCCTCCGAAGGTCCCCGCGTCCCCGTCGCCGGCGGGCGCGGCGCCGCCGTCACCCGCGCCCTTCTCGCCGCCCCCGCCCTTGTCCGCCTTCTCCTTCTCCCCGCCCTCGGGACTGCCGGAAGCGGAAGCGCTCGGGCCGGACGTGGCGGTGGCGGAGCCCTCGGGGCCCGGGACCGCGGAACCGGTCGCCGTGGGCGGTGCGCCCGCGTTCGCGCCCTGGTCCCGGTCGTCCATCGCGTACGGCAGCAAGGTGACGCCGAGCGTCGTCCCGGTGACGACGACCGGGATCACGAACGCCAGGACCTTGGTACGGCCGCGCCGCTCGCGCGGGGCGGGCCGTCCGTCCGGGACCACGGCCGGCAGGGACGGTTCCCGCTCCTGCGGCTCGGGCGGTTCCCCGGGCTCCGGGACCGTCGAGGCGAAGGCCGCCCGCTCGGCCAGCGGACCGTTCACCGCCTCGGGCCACAGCGGCTCGGTGAACGGCCCGTGCCGCTGCGCGGTCTCCACCAGCTCGGCCGCCGTCGGCCGGCCCTCGTGGTCCTTGTCCAGGCAGGCGGCGACGACGTCGGCGAGTTCGGCGTCCAGCTCGCGCAGCGGCCGGAGGTCGGGCTCCTCGTGCACGATGCGGTAGAGCACCGCGTGCCCCGACTCGTCCCCGAAGGGGGGCCGGCCGGAGGCGGCGTAGGCGAGGACCGAGCCCAGCGCGAAGACGTCGACCACACCGCTGGACGCCCGTTTCCCGGACGCCTGCTCGGGCGACATGTAGGCGGGCGTGCCCACCACCATGCCGGTCCGGGTCAGCTGGCTCTGCTCGGCGGCCCGGGCCACACCGAAGTCGATGAGGGTGGCACCGTCGAGCGTGAGCATCACGTTGGACGGCTTCAGGTCCCGGTGCACCATGTCCAGCGCGTGCACCGCCGCCAGCCCGGCGGCGGCCTCGCGCAGCAGCAGCCACAGGGCCCCGGCGGGCAGCGGACCGTGCAGGTCGACGGCCTCGCGCAGGGTGATGCCGGGGACGTAGGCGGTGGCGAACCACGGGGGACGGGCGTCCCGGTCCCCCGCGAGCAACGGCGCGGTCGCCTCCTCGGGCAGGCGCGCGAGGTTGTCCAGCTCGTGCCCGAAACGGCGCAGGAAGTCCTTGTCCTCGGCGACGACCGAGGGCAGCACCTGCTTGACGGCCGCGTAGCGGCCCTCGTGGACGCCGAGGTAGACCCGGCCCATGCCGCCGGCCCCGAGTCGGCCCAGCAGCGGGATCGGTCCGATCCGGCGCGGGTCCTCGTCCTCCAACGGCTCGGCGCCACTGCCCGTGAGGCCGGATACGGCTTCCCCGCTCAACTCTGTCCCCGTTCACCTGTCGCCGCGAGCGCCCGTGGGGCCGCCACGGCGCTCACGGGAAGCTACATCTTTAGCACGATGCCCCCCAAGTACGGTGCGGTATACGACTGGTGAAACCCCGTCAGCGAAGATCGTCACCCGGCCCGCTCGACGGCTTCCGGTGTCACCGGGGTGAAGAAGTTGACCAAATTGCCGTCCGGGTCGCGGAAGAGGAAGGCGCGGTTGCCCCAGGGCATCGTCGTGGGTTCCTTGACGATGTCGTCCACGGAACCGGCCAGGTCGCGGTGGACAGCGTCCACGTCGTCGACGCGGAACTCGATGATGGCGCTGCGGTTGTCGGCCGGGCGGGCGGAGCCGGGGGCGAAGAGCGGCACCGTCCGGGTGCTGCCGATCGCGAGGGTGCCGGAGCCGGTGCGGATCTCGGCGAAGTCCTCGGTGGCCCAGGTCGCGCGGAGCGAGGTGACGCGTTCGTAGAAGTCGACGAGGCGGGCGACGTCGGCCGTGATGACGCGGATCGAGACGAGGTTCATGGGCGGGCTCCTGGTGATCGGGGCTGTCGTGCCCGGACCCTAGGAGCCATGTAGGTCACCGGAGGGCCGCGATGAACACCGTCCAGGCGGAACGGCCGACGACCAGGACCGAGCCGTCGGGATCCTTGCTGTCACGCACGGGGACGGCGCCGGGGAAACGGGGGGCCACCTCTACGCAGTTGCCGCCGTTGTCGCCGCTGTAGCTGCTCTTGATCCAGGTCGCCGCGCCGAACTCGTGCTTGTCCATCCTGCTGGAACCCCTCCAACGCGTCACTGATCAGAGCGGCGGAATCAGGAGCCGACGGAGCATCCGCCCTGAGCACATCGTACGTCTGGCTGTGTCGCCTGAAGAGGGCCGGATCGTCGTTGAAGTGGCCTCGGTCCAGCGACTCCGAGTACACCCACCGCTGCCCGTCGGGAAGTTCGATCAACGACATGGAGGCGTTGGGCCGGATCAGATCCGCGAGGCCCGCGGGAGCGATCTGGACGCGGATGTTCGGGCGGCGTCCGACGTCCAGCAGGTGTGCGCACTGACCGCGCATGACCGCCGGACCTCCGACGACGGTGCGCAGACAACTCTCGTCCAGCACCACGTGGTAGGCCGGGCCGCCTGCGTCCAGGAACCGCCGCTGACGACTCATACGGGCCCGCACGCGTTCCTCCGCCTCATCGGGATCGGCCACCCGCGAGAACAACGCCCGCGCGTACTCCTCCGTCTGCAACAACCCCGGGATCACGCGCTCCTGGTACTCCCGCAGCGCCACCGCGACCGCGTCCATCTCCGCCCGCCGCCGGAACCAGTCCGGATGCTCCACCTCCGGATACCAGTCGATCCGGCCCCACAGCCGCCCCAGCACCCCACCCGTGCCCAGCAGTTCGTCGCACGACTTCGCGAACGTGTCCTGCGGCACCCGCGACCCCGCCTCCACCCGCGCCACGTGCGAGCGGTCGCACGGGATGCGGACCGCGAGCCCTTCCTGGGTGAGCCCGGCGGCCTCCCTGAAGTGGCGCAACACCTCCCCGAACACGGCGGCCGTACTCGCCCCCGGCCCCTCGGCGTTGCGTCGCCCCACGATCGCGCCTCCCCTTCGTGACAGTGCGCGAGTGTCACGCGTCGAGCATTGCTCCCGACGATTCCCCTGGGCAACCCTCGATACACCCACAGTCACGGAGGTTGCACGATGGATCGTGAGGGACGACTGAGCGCGGCGGTGCGCGCGGCCAACGACCGGTCGTTCGCGGACGCGTCGACGGCACGGGCGCTGGTCGCCCTGCCGCCGCCGCCCGAACCGGTGGCCGGCTGCGCCGCCTGCGCGCAGTTGGCCGCGCTGCGCTCCCACGCCCGGGCCGTCGGCGACGGCAGCGCCGAGACCGACGCCGACGTACTGCTCGCCCGGCACCGGCGGCAGGCGCACGAGCGGACGCGCCGCGTCTTCCGGTACGTGCCGTTCGTGATCGCCCAGGACCCGTCCGCGCTGCCCGAGTACGAGGCGCGCTGCGTCTCCGGGGACGAGGCGGACTGCGGCGCCTCCTCCGGGCCGTGCCGTGGCCCGGAGGAGGTGGAGGAGTGGCAGCGCGGGCACACCCGGGAGACCCGGCACCTGCGCTACCGGCGCCTCTTCGCGGACTACGCCGTGCTGGAGCCGGTCATGAGCCGGACGGGCTCCGCCGGAGCCACAGATCGCACCGGTGGTCCCGGGGGAACGTGGGCGGGGGTGCCCGACACGCCACCGAGGACGTAGCGGATCTCGGAGCCGTGCGGGGCGCCCACCGGGAAGCTCCGGTCCCGGGCGCGGGCCATACCCTCGACGCGATGACGAACGACCGCCGTCTGCGCACCGTCGACCTGGCCCGCCTCGCCGGCCTCTCGACCCAGCAGATCCGCAACTACGAGGACGCCGGCGTCCTGCCGTCGGCCGGGCGCACCGACTCCGGCCACCGGGTCTTCGGCGAACGGCACCGGCGGGCGCTGCTGACGTACCGGCGGCTGTTCCAGGGGTACGGGCCGGTGGTGGCCACGGCGGTCATGCGGACCGTGCACGCCGGGGACGTGCCCGGCGCGCTCGCCCGCGTGGACGCCGCGCACGCCGCGCTGCACGAGGAGCGGGTCTCGCTGCGGGCGGCGAAGGAGGCGCTGGCCGCGCTCGCCGGGCGGGAGACCGGGCCGCCGCCCGGCTCCGGAGGGCTGCGCATCGGCGAGGTGGCCGCGCTGATCGGCGTACGGACGTCCGCGCTGCGGGTGTGGGAGGCGGCGGGGCTGCTCGCTCCCGACCGGGAACGGGGCACCGGGTACCGCGTGTACGGGCCCGCCGACGTGCGCGACGCCCGGGTGGTGCACACGCTGCGCCGCAGCCACTACCTGTTCGACCAGATCCGTCCCGTCCTGGACGGCCTGCGGCGGGAGGGGGGCAGTGCGGCGCTGCGCGCGGCGGTCGAGGAGCGCGGGCGGCTCCTGACCGCGCGGACCCGGGCGATGCTGGCGGGAGCGGGCGCGCTCCACGCCTACCTGGAGGATGTGGAGGACCCGTGACGGCGGCCCGGCGGCGAGGGCGTACCGCCGTTCGAGGGGCCATCCGTTCCGTTGAAGAGTGCCGACACACCGTGTACGCGGTCGCGGGCACGGCATTCCCTTGGTCGGGTCTGTTACATCTGCGAACGGAGACCCCTCGTGCGACTGACCGACATCCACCGCTGCGAGATCCGGCCCGGGCGCCTCGTCGAGTGGACGCTCAGTCCGGCGACCGTCGAGGTCGCGGCGGCGCTGCCGGAGGACGCGCGGCCACCGGCGTACATCCAGGAGTCGCACATCCGGACGGCCCGGTCGGTGCGCGACGACGGCCTGTTCGTGCCGACCTGGCTGGGCGCGGCCTTCGACCTCCCGGGCCCCGTCGACCTCGACGTGCTCCAGGAGGCGCTGCGCACCTGGACCCTGCGGCACGAGACGCTGCGCAGCGGCTTCCGCTGGGACGGCGTCCCCGGCGCCCCCATGCGCAGGTTCACCCTCGACGCGGACGCCGTCTCCCTGCACCGCGAGGACGTCGGCGACTTCCCGGACGCGACGGAACTGGCGCGCCACCTCCAGGACCGCTTCGACCGGGTCGCCGACGCCCTGCGCTGGCCCAACCTCATCTACACGGCGGTCGTCCGCGACGACGGGGTCAGCGTCTACATGGCCTTCGACCACAGCAACGTCGACGCCTACTCCATCTACCGCATCCCCGCCGAGGTCGAGGAGCTGTACGCGGCCGGCGTCGCGGGCCGGAGCGTGCCGCGGCCCCGGGTCGGCAGCTACGTCGACTTCTGCGAGGCCGAGCGGGCCGACGCCGACCGGATCGACGGCGACCACGACGTCGTGGGCCGCTGGCGGGAGTTCATCCGGCGGTGCGACGGGCGGCTGCCGTCCTTCCCCGTCGACCTCGGCCTGGAGCCGGGCGGCCCGCTGCCCGAGCAGAAGCTGCTGCGCGAGCCGCTGGTGGACGCGGCAGACGCCGCCGCCTTCGAGGCGTACTGCCGTCCCTACGGCGGCAGCCTGGTCGGGGTCCTGGCCGCCACCGCGCTGGCCGTCCACGAGATCGGCGGGGAGTCCGTCTACCGCACCGTCGTCCCGTTCCACACCCGGTCGCGGTCCCAGTGGTCGGAGTCGGTGGGCTGGTACGTGGGCGGCGCGCCGATCGAGGTCCCGGTGACCGGGGCCGGCGACTTCACCGGCGCCCTGCGCACCGTCCGCGCCCAGCTCCAGGCCAACCGGCGGATGTCCCGCATGCCGATCGACCGGGTGCTGCGCCTGCTCGGCACGGACTTCCGGCCGACCTCGCCCGACCTGTACTCGATCGTGTCCTACGTCGACGCCCGCGGCGTCCCCGGCGCCGACGGCTGGCCGGACCGCACGGCGTACGCCCTGCTCCGGGTCTCCTACGGCGACCAGGTGTGCGCCTGGGTCACCCGGCTCCCGGAGGGCCTGTGGTTCGCCGCCCGCTACCCGGACACCGACGTCGCCCACAAGAACCTGAGCCTGTACGTGGAGCGGCTGCGGGACGTCGTCACGGGCGTCGCCCGCGGCCGTCCCTAGGCACGATGCGTCCCCGCGTCTCCGGCCCGTCCGTACGCCGAAGGCCGGCTCCCGTGACGTGGGTCACGTGAACCGGCCTTCGGCGTACGGGCGTCGGCGGGTCAGAAGCCCACGGACTGGAGGGCGCCCAGGCCCACGTCCGCGTAGGAGTGCTTGCCGGAGACGAAGATGTTCACGCCGTAGTAGTTGAACAGCCAGCAGGCGAAGGCGGCCAGGGCCAGGTAGGCGGCCTTGCGGCCCTTCCAGCCGGCGGTGGCGCGGGCGTGCAGGTAGCCGGCGTAGGCGACCCAGGTGATGAAGGACCAGGTCTCCTTGGGGTCCCAGCCCCAGTAGCGGCCCCAGGCGTCGCCCGCCCAGATGGCGCCCGCGATGATCGTGAACGTCCACAGCGGGAAGACGGCGGCGTTGACGCGGTAGGCGAACTTGTCGAGGGACGCGGCGGAGGGCAGGCGGTCCAGGACGGAGTCGGCGAAGCGGCCGGGGGTCCCGCCGGAGGCGAGCTTGTTCTCGTAGCCGTCCTTGAACAGGTACAGGATCGTGGAGACCGCGCCGACGTAGAAGACCGCGCCGCAGAAGATCGCGGTGGAGACGTGGATGTACAGCCAGTACGAGTGCAGGGCGGGGACGAGCTGGTCGCTGGCCGTGTAGAGGACCGTGACGGCGAGGCCGAGATCGAGCAGGACCGTGGTGATCAGCGGGAGGCCGAGCCAGCGGACGTTCTTCTTCAGGGCCAGCAGGACGAGGTACACGCCGACGGCGGTCGTCGTGAAGGTGATGTTGAACTCGTACATGTTGCCCCACGGCGCCCGCTGCACCGACAGCGCGCGGGTGAGCACCCCGCCCGCCTCGATGGCGAAGGCCAGCACGGTGAGGGAGATGGCGATCCGGCCGTAGAGGTCGCCCTTCTCGGTGCCGCCGTGCGCGCCGGGGCCGTCGGGCACGTCACGGGAGCCGGTGGCGGCGCGCACCACCACCTCCGGCCGCTCCAGCACGGCGGTGCCGCCGGCCTTCTTGACGGTGACGGCCGGCGCCGCCTTGGACTTGGCCTTGGCCTTGTCCTCGCCGGACGCGGTGAGCGCGGCGGCGGTGCGACCGACCTTGCTGCGGCTGCCGAAGAGCCACTCGGCGATGTAGGCGAAGAACGCCAGCGTGTAGACGGCCATCGCGGAGTAGATCAGCGTGTTGCTGATGTTCGCGAGGTTCTCGTTGGTTGCGGCGGCGAGAGTCACTTCTCAGGCCCTTCGGCAGGTACGACGTGGGTGTCGGGTGAATCGGGGGTGTCGTCGTCGTTCGTCGGCTCGTACAGGACCGCGGCGAGGTCGCCGAGTTCCTCGGGGACCTTCGCGGACTCGCTGCGTCCGAGGCCGGCCATCTCGACGACCGTGACGCCGTCGTCGCCCTTGACGGCCCGCACCCAGACCCGGCGGCGCTGGATGAACAGGGAGCCGGCGAGACCGAGGATGGCGGCGACGGAGCCGGCCAGCGCCCAGCCGCTGGCGGGCTGCCGGGTCACCTGGAAGTTGGCCCACTCCTGGACGCCGTCGAAGGTGACGGTGCCGGCGCCGTTCGGGAGGGTCATGGTCTCGCCGATCTTCAGCTGCTTCTTGAACAGCTCCCCGTCGGAGTCCTTGAACTCCTCCAGGTTGGTCTTGTCGAGCTGGTAGATGCTCTTGGCGAAGCCCGCGTCGACGCCGAGGTCGCCGTGGTAGGCGGAGAGCGCCAGCATCGGGTTGAGCAGCGCGGGGAAGGTGGAGAGCATCGTGCTGCCCTCGCCGCCGTAGGTCGGCAGGAAGAAGGCGTTGAAGCCGAGCTGCTCCTTCTCGCCCTTCGCGTTGCGGTAGCCGTCGCGGACCATGACGGCGCCGGAGGAGGTGACGTTGGAGTCCAGCGGCAGCAGGGCCGTCGCCTCCTTGTCCATGACGACGTTGCCCTTCGCGTCCTTGACGGTGAGGATCGGCGCGTAGCCGTGGGCGGTGAGGTAGACCTTCGAGCCGTCGATCTCCAGCGGCTTGTTGACCTCGATGACCTTCGACTTCTCGTCGCCGTAGGCGCCCTCGCTGTAGGTGACCTGGGCCTCGTAGACGCGGGGGGTGCCGCGGTTGGGGCCGGTCGCCTCGTAGGTGCCGTGGAAGTCCTTCAGGCTGAAGCTGAAGGGGGTCAGGTCGTGGTCCGGGTCGAAGAGGTTGCCGGACTTGAAGTCGTCGTACTGGGTGAGCGTGTTGGAGAAGCCGTCGCCCTCCAGGATCAGCTTGTTGCCCTCGTACTTGAAGAGCTGGCCCCAGGCGAAGGCGATCAGCATCACGATCAGGGCGACGTGGAAGGCGAGGTTCCCCGCCTCGCGCAGATAGCCCTTCTCGGCGGCGACGGCGTCACCGACCGCGTGGGCGCGGAAGCGGCGCTTCCGCAGCAGCTTCAGCGCGGCCTCGCGGACCTCCTCCGGCTCCGCCCCGGTGCGCCAGGTGGTGTACGCGGGCAGCCGGCTCAGGCGCCGGGGGGCGCCCGGCGGACGGCCGCGCAGCTGGCCCACGAACTGCCAGGTGCGCGGCACGATGCAGCCGATGAGGGAGACGAACAGCAGGATGTAGATCGCGGAGAACCACACCGAGCTGTACACGTGGAAGAGGCCGAGCTTGTCGTAGAGGGGCCCGAGGACGTCGTGCTTGCCGCGGAACTCCTCGACCTTCATGGCGTCGACGCCCTCCTGCGGGATCAGCGACCCCGGGATGGCGCCCAGCGACAGCAGCAGGAGCAGCAGCAGCGCCACCCGCATCGAGGTGAGCTGCCGCCAGAACCAGCGGGCCCAGCCGATGACGCCGAGGGAGGGGAGGTTCGGGGTCTCCTCCTTGGGGGCGGTGGTCAGCTGGGAGCCGGCGGCGCCGAGGTCCTGGTCCTCAACGGGTGCCGGGGCCCCGTTCGCCGGCGTCTTGCCGGGCGCCGTTTTCGAAGTGCCGCTCATCGGTTCAGATCCCTACAGTGAAGCCGTTGGACCAGGTCTGCATGTCCTGCACGATGCTGTCCCAGGCGCCGGTCAGCAGGAGGAGGCCGGTCGCGATCATCATGCCGCCGCCGATCCGCAGCACCCACACATAGTGGCGCTTGATCCAGCCGAAGGCGCCGAGCGCCTTGCGGAAGGCGACCGCGGCCAGCACGAAGGGCAGGCCGAGGCCCAGGCAGTAGGCGACGGTCAGTATCGCGCCGCGGCCGGCGGTGCCCTGCTGGGAGGAGAGGATCAGCACGGAGGAGAGGGTCGGTCCGATGCAGGGCGTCCAGCCGATACCGAACAGGGCGCCGAGCACGGGGGCACCGATCAGGCCGCTGACCGGCTTCCGGTGGAAGCGGAACTCGCGCTGGGTGAGCCAGGGCATCAGACCCATGAAGAAGACGCCCATGAGGATCATGAAGACGCCCAGCACCTTGGTCAGGACGCCCTGGTTCTCCTGGAGGGTCTGGCCGAAGTAGCCGAACAGCGCGCCGCTGGAGACGAAGACGGCCGTGAAGCCGAGGACGAAGAGGGAGGCGCCGACGACCATCCGCCCGCGCCGGGCCTCCTGGAGGTCGGTGCCGGTGACGCCGGTCACATAGGAGAGGTAGCCGGGGACGAGCGGCAGGACGCAGGGCGAGAAGAAGGAGACGAGGCCGCCGAGCAGCGCGACGGGGAGGGCCACCAGCAGGGCGCCGTTGAGCACCGTGCCGTTGCTGCCCGCCACGGCGAGCGTGGACAGTGCGCTCACGTCACTTCCCCGACCCGCCGGAGGTGTCCTTCAGGTACGGCTCCAGCATCTTGCGGAGCTTCTCCTCGCTCAGCGCCTGGAGGGTGCGGGCGGCGACCTTGCCCTCGCGGTCGATGATCAGCGTCGAGGGGATGGCCTGCGGGTTGAGGGTGCCCTTCTCGAAGCGGAGCATCAGCTTGCCGGCCGGGTCGTACAGGCTCGGGTAGCTGACGCCGAACTCCTCCTCGAAGGCCCTGGCCGGTCCGACGGAGGTGTCGCGGGTGTTGATGCCGACGAACTGGACGCCCTGGTCCTTGACGTCCTGGTAGACCTTCTCGAAGTTCTTGGCCTCGGCCCGGCAGGGCGGGCACCAGGAGCCCCACACGTTGAGGACGACGACCTTGCCCTTGTAGTCGTCGACGTCGATCTGTCCGCCGTCGACCGTCTTGCCGGACAGGTCGGGGGCGTCGGCCCGCTCACCCTCCTTGACGGTGGAGATGCCGTCCGAGCCGGTGACGAAGCCGGTCTGCCCGCCCCCGCCCGAGGTGCCGCCCGAGCTGCACGCGGACACGAGCAGCGCCGAGGCGGCCGCGCCGGCGGCGAGGGCGGCGCGGCGGCGGACGCGGACGGCTGTGCTGGACGAGCGCAGGGGGGCGCGGCTGGCGGCACTCATGTGAAAAGTTTCGCATGTCCGTTCCGGGGATCTTGGGCACCCCCCTCACGGGCGGAAACCCGCATTTCAGGCGGCGTTTCCGCCGGGTGTCGCGGAGCCGGTGGCGGCGTCCTTGAGCAAGGCGCCCCAGCCGCCGGCCGGCCGCTGCCCGACCTCGACGGTGCGCAGGGCGGCGAGCACCTCCGGCTTCTGCACGTCCAGCCAGTCGGTGAACTGGCGGAAGGAGACCAGCCGGATGTCCTGCCCGCTCTTCTCCTTCTCCCGGGCGATGTGCCGGAGGACGTTCTCGACCGCGTCCATGTAGATGCCGCCGTTCCACTCCTCGAAGTGGTTGCCGATGAAGAACGGCGCCCGATTCGTCTCGTATGCCCGCTTGAAGCCGGATATGTAGGCGTTGGTGGCCTGTTCGCGCCACCCGGGGTAGTTGTGGGCGGGCGCCTTGGTGGAGTTGACGGACTGGTTGGCCAGGATGTTGTAGTCCATCGAGAGCACCTCGAAGGAGTGGCCGGGGAAAGGTATCTGCTGGAGCGGCAGGTCCCAGATGCCGTCCTTCTTCACCGGCCACACCTGACGGCCGCCGGGCGAGGAGGCGTCGTAGCGCCAGCCCAGCTCGCGGGCGGTGGGCAGCAGGTTGTCCTGGCCGAGCAGACAGGGCGTGCGGCCGCCGACCAGTTCCTTGTCGTAGTCGAAGGGCAGCGAGGGCAGGTCGGTCCAGCCGGTGTTGGTCCGCCACTCCTTGACGAAGGACTTCGCCTGGTCGATCTCGCTGCGCCACTGCGCCGGGGTCCAGTTGCCGACCGTGCCGCTGCCGCCGCAGAAGTGGCCGTTGAAGTGGGTGCCGATCTCGTGGCCGTCCAGCCAGGCCCGGCGCACGCCCGCGAGCGTGTCCTTGATGTGGGCGTCGGTGAGGTAGCCGATGTCGGAGGCGCCGCGCGGGTTGTTCGGCGGGTCGTAGAGGCGCTTCTTCGACTCGGGCAGCAGGTACAGCCCGGAGAGGAAGAAGGTCATGTGCGCGCCGTGCTCCTTCGCGAGGTCCAGGAAGCGCGGGAAGAGCCCGTTGCCGACCTCGCCCGCCCCGTCCCAGGAGAAGACGACGAACTGCGGCGGAGTCTCGCCCGGCTCCAGCGGCACGGGGGCGTCCGGCTGGTGGGGCTGCTTGCCGGTGTACGACGTCGAGCCGTCCCCGATGGGCTTGGCGGGAGCCGTCTCGCTGCCCGAAGGCGAGGGCTTCCCGGAGCCGTCGGCCCGGTGCGAGCCGTCCGACGCCGGGTGGGAGCCGGTACCGCAGCCCGCGACCCCGACGGCGGCCGCGGCGCCCGCGCCGAGTCGGAGCATCCCCCTGCGGGTGAGAGTGCGGGTGGAAGTGCGCATCGCAACCTCGTTCGTCACGTCCTCTGGTGGTCACTAGGTCAGAGGACGTGACGAACGTGCGGGTTCCGGAAATTTGTGCGGATCACGTGACGGGGAGTCACGTACCGCGGGGTCGGCCGTGCGGGCCGGTTCTCCGGGCCGGCCGTGCGGGGGCGCTCGTACTGGCCGCCCCTGCGGACCCCTCAGGCCCCCTCAGGCCCCGTACGCCTTGCCCTGCCCCTTGACCGGCTTGGCGCCGGCGAGGAGGTGGGCGGGGACGAGGTCGCGGGCCGGCTCGGTGTAGCCGACGGAGACGATGCGGTCGCCCCGGTACGTGAACGTCGTCAGGGACGCCAGGGTGCACTGCCGCTTGCGCGGGTCGTGCCACAGGCGCCGCCGCTCGACGTAGGACCGCAGGATCCAGATCGGCAGCTGATGGCTGACCATCACGGCCTCGTGCCCCCGCGCCCGCTCCTTGGCCGCGTCCAGCGCGCCCATCATGCGCACCACCTGGTCGACGTACGGCTCGCCCCAGGACGGCTTGAACGGGTTGACCACGTGCTTCCAGTTGCCGGGCCGGCGCAGCGCGCCGTCGCCGATGCCGAAGGTCTTGCCCTGGAAGACGTTGTCCGCCTCGATGAGCCGCGCGTCGGTGGCGAGGTCCAGCCCGTGCGCCTTGGCGATCGGCGTCGCCGTCTCCTGCGCCCGCTCCAGCGGGGAGGCCACGACATACGTCACGTCCCGCTCGGCCAGGTGCTCGGCGACCCGGTCGGCCATGCGCCGGCCCAGGTCGGAGAGGTGGTAGCCGGGCAGACGGCCGTAGAGGACGCCCGTGGGGTTCTCCACCTCGCCGTGCCGCATGACGTGGACGACGGTCAGCTCCTCGTCGGTGTCGTGGCTCACGCCGTCGCCTCCGCAGCCGCGCGGGCCGCCGCCGGGAGGGCGTCGGCGATGCGCTGGACGGCCCGCTCGTCGTGGGCGGTGGACACGAACCAGGACTCGAAGGAGGACGGCGGCAGGTAGACGCCGTTCGCGAGCAGCGCGTGGAAGAAGGCGGTGTAGCGGAAGGACTCCTGGGCCTTGGCGTCCTCGTAGTCGCGCACCGGGCCGTCGGTGAAGAACACGGAGAACATGTTGGAGGCGGTCTGCAGCGTGTGCGCGACGCCCTCCTTGCTCAGCGCCTCGGTGACCAGGCCCTGGATCTGCTCCGACACGGCGTTGACCTTGGCGTACGCCGCGTCGTCGAGCAGCCGCAGCTGGGCGAGGCCGGCGGCGGTGGCGACCGGATTGCCGGAGAGGGTGCCGGCCTGGTAGACGGGCCCGGCGGGCGCGAGGTGCGCCATGACGTCGGCACGCCCGCCGAACGCGGCGGCGGGGAACCCACCGCCCATGACCTTCCCGAAGGTCATCAGGTCGGGGACGACACCCTCCACCCCGTACCACCCGGCGCGGCTGGTCCGGAAGCCGGTCATCACCTCGTCGGACACGAACAGCGCGCCGTTGGCCGCGCACGCGTCCTTCAGCCCCTGGTTGAACCCGGGCAGCGGCGGCACGACGCCCATGTTGCCGGGCGACGCCTCGGTGATCACGCAGGCGATCTCGCCGGGGTGGGCGGCGAAGGCGGCGTGCACGGCGTCGAGGTCGTTGTACGGCAGCACGATCGTGTCGCTCGCCTGGGCGCCCGTGACCCCGGGGGTGTCGGGCAGCGCGAAGGTGGCGACGCCGGAGCCGGCGGCGGCCAGCAGCGAGTCGACGTGACCGTGGTAGCAGCCGGCGAACTTGATCACCTTGGTGCGCTGGGTGAAGCCGCGGGCGAGCCGGATGGCGGACATGGTCGCCTCGGTGCCGCTCGACACGAGCCGCACCTCCTCCAGCGGCGCGACCCGCTCCACCATGGCCTCGGCGAGGGCGACCTCACCCTCGGCGGGCGTACCGAAGGAGGTGCCGCGCGCGACCGCCTCCTGCACGGCGGCGACCACCTCGGGGTGGGCGTGCCCGAGGATCATCGGCCCCCAGGAGCAGACCAGGTCGACGTACTCGCGCCCGTCCGCGTCGGTCAGGTACGGCCCGGAGCCGGACACCATGAACCGGGGCGTGCCGCCGACGGCGCGGAAGGCCCGCACCGGCGAGTTCACACCGCCGGGCGTGACGGCCGCCGCGCGGTCGAACAGAGCCTGCGAGGCCGGTGCTTCGTATGGATATGCCAGTTCGCTCATGACCTGCGACTTCTCCGACCTTCTCGTCCTTCTCCGACTTCTCGGACCCTGCGCGGGCCTCGACCGGCCCCTGTCCGGCTCCCGCTCGGCCTCTGGTTGCCCAGGGTGACCTCAATCAGGGTAGACAACCCGCCCGACCGCCGTACCGTCTGCCAGACTGGAGCCCATCCACGCAGCTCACGCGGGCGGCGCGGAGAGGGGCCGCCGGCCGTGCCGCGGACGCGTGTCGGACATGCGACGGGCATACGACGGGCATATGTCCGACCGCACGTTTCGGCGAGCGGCCGTGGGGGAGGTCACTGACACGATGATCGGGTTGCGCGGCTGGGGCCACGCGTCCTAGAAAAGCAGTCGGGTGGAGATATGCATCGCGGTGGCGGACTGGGCGAGGGGACCGACGACCTGGGTCCTCGACGTGCCCGGCGGGGAAGGCACCGGCGCGAGGCGGCGGAATCGACCGAAGCACGTCAGGCACACGGCACCCCGGGCGAGCCCGACCGGCTCGCCGGGCAGGCCGACCGGCTGGGGGCGGGGAGCAGGAATGGTGGTCGGGTGGGGGTGACCTACAAGTACTTCGGCGCGCCCGACGGCGCGACCGCGGCCCGCGTCCCGATCTCGATGCGCCCCGAGGAACTGGGCGGCGACGAGCTGGGGATGAACGGCATGTTCACCAAGATCAAGCCGGAGACCATGGCCGCGATGGTCCTCACCGGCATCGAGGGCGTGCCCCTGCACAAGGTCCCGCCCCTCGAACTGGTCGTCCTGCACCCCGACTACGCGGTCGTCAAGCTCCCCATGACGGTCGTCGACCCCCTGCGCGGCATCGGCGAGGAGGCGGTCGGCGCGGCGGCCTTCATCTGGTCGACGGTCCCGGACCGGGGCGGACCGCGGGACGCGTTCAACGTGTACCAGCTGCTGCACGAGTGGCAGGACTTCTCGCACCGGTTGCACGAGGCGGGGCATCAGCCGTATTGCCTGGTGTGGCCCTGAGCTGGGGTTCGTAGGGGTCGGGCGGGGTCTTCGGGCCTCGCCCTTTTGCTTGCCGGGGAGGGGCCGTCAGGCGGCCAGGGCACATTGGTTTTCACTGTGCCGGACGGCCCGGCCGCGTCCCGTGGTCGGGATCGCCTGCTCCGGGCGGGTGGGCCACGCCACGGTGGGGATGGCAAACGCACGGCCGCCCGTCGGGTTCACCTGTCTCGGTGATCCCGAACGGACGGCCGCGGTCCGCAGGCCGCCGAGCGGCCTGCGTTCGAGTTCACTTCCTGAGGAAGCTGAGGAGCGCGGCGTTGACCTCTTCCGCGTGGGTCCACAGCAGTCCGTGCGGGGCGCCCTCGATCTCCACGTACTCGGCGGACGGCAGCGCCTTGTGGAACGGCCGCCCCGTGGCCTCGACCGGCAGGATGCGGTCGCCCGTGCCGTGCAGGATCAGCGCCGGCACGTCGACGGCCGGGATGTCGGCGCGGAAGTCGGTGTACCAGGTGGAAGGCGCGGCGGCCGCGGCGTGGAAGCCGCCACCCGCCGCGACGTTCCAGCTGTTGCGCACGACCTCCTCGCTGATCCGGGAGCCGAGGTTCTCGTCCAGGTTGTAGAAGTCCTTGTAGAAGTCCGTGTAGTACGCGTAGCGGTCGGCCTTGACGGCCGCGACGACGCCGTCGAAGAACTCCTGCGGAGCGGCCCCGTCGGGGTTGTCGTCGGTCTTCAGCAGGCAGGGCTCCAGCGAGGCCAGGAAGGCGACCTTGGCGACCCGGGCGGAGCCGAAGGTGGACACGTACCGCGCGACTTCACCGGTGCCCATGGAGAAACCGACCAGGACGGCGTCCCGCAGATCGAGGGTCTCCAGCACGGTGTTCAGGTCGGCCGCGAAGGTGTCGTAGTCGTACCCGGTCGTCGGCTGGCTCGACTGCCCGAACCCGCGGCGGTCGTATGTGATCACGCGGTAGCCCGCCTCCAGCAGCACCGCACTCTGCCGTTCCCAGGAGTGTCCGTCGAGGGGGAACCCGTGGATGAGGACGACCGGCTGGCCGGAGCCGTGGTCCTCGTAATACAGGTCGATGGTGGTGGAGTTCTCCTGACCCACGGTGATGTAAGGCAAGGTCTTTTCCTTCGTTCGATGTGTCTGGTGCGCGGTCGGACGCGCGGCCGGGACGGGACGGGACGACGCTAGGACGGCCACCTCCCCCCGCGTTGTCCGTGAGCGCATCGCTTCTTGCCGGGGAGCGCCGGAAGGCGGATGCACCGGGGGGACCCTGCGCGCAACCCCCTCGTCCTCCGCCGCTGGACCGCCGAGCGGCGCCGAAAGCCCGCCGGGGGCGGTGAACGACGGTGCCGCGGCTCTGCCGGCATCGTCCGGGCTACCTTCGTGTCCCCCTGCGGCAGCCTCCTGACCTGGGCAGGCACCCCACGGTGCACGCAGGGACCAGTTACAGTGCACGGACAGGCAAGGGCTCACCGACGCACCGCCTCCCCCGTGGTCGGACCGCGCTCGTCACCGGCTTCGGGATCCACGCACACCCGCTGCGACAGGTAGCGGTCTCGACCGAAGAGCGCGGACGGAAAGGGTCATCCATGGCAGGGGCGGGCGGTCCGCTGTCCCGCAGCGGTCTACGCGGCCGAGAGCAGGAACTGGGCCAGATCGAGGCACTGGTCGCATCCGTGGCCCGCACGGGAAGCAGCGGACTGGCCCTCATCCGGGGCGAGCCGGGTATCGGCAAGACGACGCTGCTCGCGGCAGCCGTCTCCATGGCCCGGCAGTCGGGATACTCCGTCGGCGTCGGCAAGGCCGACGAACTGCACCACATCGTGCCGCTCTCGTCCTTGGCCGCGTGTGTTCTGCACGGTGATCGACCGCTGCTGTCCGCCGACACGTTCGCCGATATCGCCCGCAACCACGACCAGCGGATCTGGCTGCTGGAACGCCTGGCGGAGGCGATCGAAGCCCGGGCGGGCGACATGCCGGTCCTGATCGGCCTCGACGACGTGCAGTGGGCCGATCCGCTGAGCCGTTTCGCCCTGCGGCAGCTTCCGGTACGCCTGCGCACCTCGCCGGTGCTGTGGCTGCTGGCCGGGCGCCGGGAGCCCGCAGGCCCGGCCGAGGAGATCGTCGAGGCTGCGCGTGGCAGCCTCCCGGTGGCCACCGTGGCCCTGGGCCCCCTGTCCGGCGCCGCGATCGCCCAACTGGCCGGCGACACCCTCGGTACGGCGGCCGACGAGCGGGTGCGGGACCTGCTCGACGGAGCGGGCGGGAACCCGTTCCTGGCAGTCGAGATGCTCGCGGCCCTGCGCGACGCCGAATCCTCGGACGACCTCGTCCCCCGCGGACTCGTGGTGGGGGTGCGCGGCAGACTCAGGTCCCTGCAGGCCGACACCCTCCGCTTCCTTCAGATGGGCGCCGTACTGGGACGCAGGTTCGGCTTCCACGACGCCGCCGCCCTCTGTGGCCGACCGGCCGCCGCCCTGATCAACGCCCTCGAGGAGGCCGTGGGCGCCGGCATCCTGGACGATGACGGTGATCACCTGGTCTTCCGCCACGACCTGCTGCGTCAGGCGGTGTACGTCGACATATCACCCTCGGCCCGGAAAGCCCTCCACAGGGAGGCCGCCCGGGGCCTTGTCGCCGCGGGACGTCCGCCGGTCGACGCGGTGTCGCACATCCTCAGGGGGGCGGCTCCCGGAGACGAGGAAGCCGTGTCGCTCCTGCGGCGCGCGGCCGAGGACGTGCTGCCGGTCACGCCGGGACTCGCGGCCGACCTGATGACGCACGCGTTGGAGCTGGTGCCGCCCGCCCGGCCCCTCAGGTACGCCGTGGGAGAGCAGACGATCCTCTTCCTGACCCGGGCCGGCCGGAACGGCGAAGCCCTGTCGACGGGAGACCGGCTGCTGGCGGAGAGACCGCCCCTGGAGGAGTTCAGCCGGCTCCAGGCCGGCCTCGGCGGAGCGCTGTGGAACATGGACCGCGCAGCGGAACTGCGGCGAAGGGCCGAAGCGGCCCTCGCCACGGCAGCTGCCGTCCCTCGGATCACCGCGAGGCTGACCGCCCTGCGAACTCTGGCTCTGTCCCGGGACCACGATCTGGTGGCCGCGCGCGAGGCCGGTGAGGCCGCGCTGCGGGCCGCGGTCCAGGCCGGTGACCGGGACGCGCACACCCTGGCCCTTTCCGGGCTGGGCGAGATCGCTCAGAACGCCGGGGAGAACGCGCTCGCGCTGGACCGTTTCGCCGCGCTGAGCGCCCTCGACTCCGCCTTCCTGCCCGAAGAGATCATCGCGCACCTGCACGTGGACGACTTCGACACCGGTGGACGACTGCTCCTGCGGGCGACGGAGGCCGGCACGACGCGTCAGGCGATGCTGTCGTGGGCCCAGGGCCAGCACGACCTGGGTCTGGGCCGACTCGACGACGCCGACGCCGCCTTCGCGACCATGGAGCACCTGGAGAACGAGGTCAACGCACCGGTCCAGCAGGTGAACGGCCGGGTGATCCGCTCCTGGATCGCCCTGCTGTGCGGCGACCGGGATGCCGCGCGACTGCATCTGGCCGCGGCGCGGGAGGGGCTGGAGGCCAAACCCAATCCGGGCAACACGGCCGCGGTGCGCTTCCTCGAAGCGCTTCACGCCGACGCCGACGGGGACACCGGCCTTACCGTCGACAGGATTCGCCAAGTGGAGCGGGTAGGCCCCTTCATGCGCTGGCGTGTCCTGCGCGACTGGGCGGGCCCCGCGATACGTATGGCCCTGAACGGTGCCGACGAGGAGTTGGCCGGGAAGCTGGCCGCACAGGCCGCGGCCCACGCCGAACGCAACCCCTCCGTGCCGACCGCCACGGGCGTCGCGGCGCACGCCCGTGGACTCGTGGAGAACGATCCCACCGCGCTCCAACGCGCCGTGGAAGTGCTCGACTCAGGCCCCCGCCCTCTCGTCAGGGCCGCTGCGGCAGCGGATCTCGGACGCACCTTCCTGGCGGCGGGCCGGCCACACCGGGCCGTGCCCGCGCTGACTCACGCCCGCGACACCCTCGCCGCGACGGGCGCTCGGGCGGCGGCGACGCTGGTGCAGCGCGACCTGGACAAGGCCGGGGGCGGCAGTCGCAGGCCGGCGGCCGTTCAGCGCCCCGTGCAGGGGTGGGAGGCCCTCACCGCGTCGGAGAGGAAGATCGCGCGGCTCGTGGCCCAGGGCCACACCAACCGGTCGGCCGCCGACCTGCTCGTCATCTCCCCGCACACGGTCAACACCCACCTGACGTCCGTGTTCCGCAAGCTGTCGATCAATTCCCGGGTGCAGCTCGCCAACCTGGTCACGGCCCTGCCCGGGGACTGACGACAAGATTGGTACGTTCACGCGATGCGACGCTGTGACCGGACACGCTTGGTTGAGGGATCCCCCCAGCCCGTCGGAGGTCACCGGCATGCACGGACCCAGCCGCCCATCGCCGACCATCGTGCTCGTGCACGGTGCGTTCACGGACGCGTCGTCGTGGGCGGAGGTCATAGCCCTCCTTCACATTGACGGACGGACGGTACTCGCCCCGGCGAACCCACTGCGTGATCTGGCACAGGACGCCGCCTGGATCAGAAGCGTGGTCCAGGGCATCGACGTCCCCGTCGTGCTGGTCGGCCACGACTACGGCGGCGCGGTCATCACACAGGCCGCCACCGACACCGACAACGTCGTGGCCCTGTGCTACGTCGCGGCCTTCGGTCTCGACACGGGCGAGTGCGTCCTGGACGTCGTGAACCGCTTCGCCCCCGCGCCGGGGGCCGGTGCGATCGTCACCGCGGACCTCCCCGCGCGCACGTCCGGTCGCCCTGAACGCGGCATCCGCCTTCGCGAGGACCTGTTCCCCCAGGCGTACGCGGCCGACCTCCCGCCCCTCGTCACAGAGGCACTGGCCGTCGCCCAACGCCCGATCGCCTGCGACGCGCTGACCGGCAGATCGGGCAGGCCGGCCTGGACCTCCACACCGTCCTGGTACGCGATCGCGACCGCCGACCGGATACTCAACCCCACCGCCCAGCGCTTCATGGCCCAGCGCATGGCAGCAGCCGAGCACATGCTGGACGGATCGCACGCCGTGCTCATGTCCCAGCCCGACGCCGTGGTGGCGATGATCCTCGAAGCCGCCGAGCAGAGCCGGTGTCTCTGACGACCGCGACGACCACCGTCCGAAATCCCGCCTCGGGAACGCCCCGCGTAGTGAGCCCTCCGGGACCATTTAGGATGCATTCGAACACAATCACCGGTCCGGGCGAGCCCGACGGCCCTTGAAGCCCCACCTCCGCGGTACGACCTCAGCTTCGAACAGTCACTCGGTAAGGGCACCAGCATGATCTCACCGGCCGGACGGCGGGCATGGCGCGTCTCCACCCACTTGGCCGCCATTCTCGCGCTCACTTCGGCCATCACCGGATGCGTCGACGGGTCCGGCGTCGAGTCCGCCGGGGACGAGGTCACCTCCATCACCGTGCTCGACTACTACACCGACACGTCCGAGCACGCCCAGTGGAACGACATGCTGGCGACCTGCGGCAAGGCGGCCGGCGTCAAGGTGGAGCACACGAGCGTCCCACCGGCATCGCTCGTTCCCAGAGTGCTGCGGCAAGCCTCTTCGCGGGCCCTTCCCGACCTGCTGATGCTGGACAACGCCGACCTCCAGCAGATCGCCCAGACCGGCGCGCTGACCCCGCTGGAGCCGTACGGCATCGACACCTCCGGCATCTCCGAGGGCATCCTGTCTGCGGGTACGTACGAGGGAGAGGTGTACGGGCTGGCTCCCTATGTCAGCACAGTCGCCCTCTTCTACAACAAGGACATGCTCGCCGAAGCCGGTGTCACCGTGCCGAGAACCTGGGACGACCTGAAGAGGTCGGCGGCCGCGCTGACCCGCTCGGGAAGATACGGCATGGCGGTCGACGCGAGCGCCACCTTCGAAAGCAGCTGGCAGTTCCTGCCCTTCCTGTGGTCCAACGGCGGGCACGAGAGACAACTGGACACCCCGCAGGCCGCGCAGGCGCTTCAGCTGTGGGTCGATCTGGTGTCGAGCGGGTCCATGTCGAAGTCGGTGCTGAACTGGACTCAGGCCGAGGTCCACGACCAGTTCGCCGCCGGGCGGACGGCCATGATGATCAACGGTCCGTGGCGGATCCCCGCTTTGAACGCGGACAAGGACCTGAACTGGGGAGTAGCCCCCGTCCCTGTGCCCCGAACGGGGCAGAACCTGATCACACCTCTGGGCGGTGAGGTGTGGACCGTCCCGCAAGGCCCCTCCAAGGCCCGGCAGCAGAAAGCCGCCCAGGTACTCGCCTGCCTCAATGACTCCGCCAACATGCTCGCTCTGGCCGAGCAGCACTTCACGGTCCCCTCCCGCACCGAGGTAGCCGCCCGGTACGCCGAACAGAACCCCTCATCGGCCGTCTTCGTCGAGAGTGTGGAACGAGCACGCTCCCGCACCGAGGAGCTCGGCGTCAGGTGGCCCAAGGCGGCGACCGGGATCTACACCGCGATCCAGTCCGCGCTGACAGGGGAGCAGACACCGGAGCAGGCCCTGCAACACGCCCAGCAGATCGCGACCGGTGACTGACCTGTCCGGCCCCGGGCGTCTCGCCCGGTGGATGTTCGTCCTGCCCGCCGCGGCCTATCTGCTGCTCTTCTTCGGCTATCCGCTCGTCAAGAACGTCGTGATGAGCTTTCAGCAGTACACGACCACCACGTTCTACACGGGCGCCGCCCCGTTCGTAGGGCTGCTGAACTACTCGAGGATCCTTTCGTCCGAGCTGTTCTCCGAAGCCCTGGCGCACACCGTCCTGTTCACCGCGGCCTCGGTCCTCGGGCAGTTCGTCTTCGGTCTGTTCCTCGCGCTGTTCTTTCAGCGCCGCTTCCCGCTCGGTGGCATCCTGCGTGGACTTCTGCTGCTGCCCTGGCTCATGCCCCTGGTCGTCACCGGTACGACCTGGAGGCGGATGCTCGATCCCGAGACGGGTGCCGTCAACGCACTGCTGCGCGGTCTGCACCTCTCCGCGTCCGGTGTCCCCTGGCTCACCAGCACCTCACACGCCCTGGTGTCGGTGATCGTCGTCAGCGTCTGGGTCGGCATCCCCTTCAACACGGTGATCCTCCACAGCGGCCTGCAGAGCCTCCCCGGGCACCTGTTCGAGGCAGCGAAGCTGGACGGTGCCGGACCGGTCAGGTCCTTCCGCCACGTGACCTGGCCACTGCTGCGGCCTGTGGTGAGCGTCGTGCTCGTGCTGGACGTGGTCTACACGGTCAAGGTGCTGGACATCGTCCTCGTGGTCACGGGAGGGGGCCCGGCGGACGCCACGGAGACCGTCGCCACCCGCGCGTACGAGCTCTCCTTCCAGCAGTTCGAGTTCGGGCGCGGTGCCGTGCTGGGCAACGTGCTCATCGCGCTCTCGCTCCTCTTCGCCCTCGTCTACCTGCGCGTCGACCGCCTCGCCCGGAACGTGTGAGACGGAGCGCCCATGAAGCGGGTCCCGCGCCGCGGTCTCCTGTCCACCCTGGTCGGGATCGTCCTCCTCGCGCTGATGCTGTTCCCGGTCTACTGGGTGGTGAACGCCTCCCTCCAGCCGAACGGGAACACGCTGCGAGGAGGCTGGTTCCCCCTCCGGCCCGACTTCAGCGGATATGCCGTCGCACTGCGCGCTCAGGGACGCGCTCTCCTCACCAGCGTCATCGTGTCCCTCGGCAGCGTGGTGCTCAGCCTCGGGCTCGCCGCGCCGGCGGCCCACGCGCTGGCACGGTTCTCCCTGCCCGGTACCGACCTCATGCTCCTGGGGGTCCTGATCACGAAGATGGTGCCCGGCATCGTCGTGGCGAACGCGCTCTACAGCGCCTACACCGACCTCGGTCTGCTGAACTCCCACCTCGGTCTGATCCTCGCCGACTCCACCGCCGGCACCCCTCTCGCCATCGTCATCCTGTACTCGTTCATGCGGACCATCCCCGAAGAGATCATCGACGCCGCTCGCGTGGACGGCGCCGGCCCGCTGCGTGTCTTCCGCTCCGTGGTGCTGCCGCTGAGCGTCAACGCGTTGATCACCGCTGCGGTCTTCACCTTCCTCTTCGCCTGGAGCGACTTCCTTTTCGCCCTCACCCTGACCACCACGCAGACCGTTCAGCCGATCACTCTCGGCGTCTACCAGTACCTCGGTGCCCACACGGACCAGTGGAACGCGGCCACGGCCACCGCGGTCCTGGCCTCCGCCCCCGCGGCCCTGTTGCTGGTCGTCGCCCAGCGCCATATCGCCGCCGGCGCCACCGAGGGAGCCGTCAGGTGACACCACGTCGCTTCGGAGCGGGGACCTGATCTAGCGGGTTCACGCGATGTGCCGGTCCGGTCCCGCTGGCACGGTGGGGAGGAAGGCACACACCGGCCGAAGGACAGAGAACAGTGGCCCCAGACGTCCAGGAACCCAGCCCTCTCCACGATCGCCACACCCCCGACTCGCGCTCCGCCCCACACCGGCGTGCGTACTGGCGCGCGGCCTTGTCCCGAATGCTCGGCGTCGTGGACCTGACCGCTCCGGACGACGCAGGCACCGGCACCGTCAGTGCCACACCGCTCGGGCGTCTCCAGGCCGTCACCGTGGTCGGCGACGCCCTGACCGCCGTGCGAACGCACCGACTCGTCGCGAGGGACAGCCGGAGTGGGTACATCGTGGTCACGTTGCTGGACAGCGGGTCCGGCCGCGTGGAGCAAGACGGCCGCGTGGCGCTCCTGGCCGCCGGAGACGTCTTCGTCCACGACGTGGCACGCCCCCTCCGGGTGTCCTTCCCCGAGCCCTTTCGGACCAAGTCCCTTGCTCTGCCGAAAGACGTCCTGAGTCCGAGCGAGTCCGACCTGGCACAAGTGACCGCCCGTCCACTCGGCCCCGACACGTCTCTCGGCGGTCTGCTCGCGCCCTTCCTGGCCGGACTCGTGGACGGCGCCGGAAACTGCGCGCCGCGCACCGGCGAGTTGATGGCACGCAACGTGGTGGATCTGCTCGACGTGCTGGCCGACGACGTCCTGGGCCGAGCGACCGAGGACACGCCCCGTGGGAACCGGGCACTGCTGCTGCGGATCCAGGCGTTCATCGACCGGCACCTCGCGGATCCCGATCTGACCCCGCAGGCCATCGCCGAGGCCCACCACATATCCCTGCGTTATCTGCACAAGCTGTTCGAGAGTGAGGACGCGACAGTCGGCCGATGGATTCAGCGCCGTCGCCTGGAGACATGCCGACGCGACCTGACGCTGCACAGGAACGCCGCGATCGCCGCGGTGGCACACCGGTGGGGCTTCACCAGCGCCGCGCACTTCAGCCGGGTGTTCCGGACCGCTTACGGCATGGCACCTCGTGAGTGGCGGGCGACTCAACACCTGACGCCGCAGCGCGTCTCCTCCGCACAGCTCACGGATGTCTGAGAAACCCGCCGCTCCTCCGGGGGGGAGGTAAGTGAACGATCCGCGGAAACCGTCGGTCGCCCACAGGACGACGGTGCACGTCAGCGTCCCGGGCGGGATGCCGGCCCCGCTCCCGGCGGTGCTGCTTTACGATCCGGACGACCCGTACGCCGTCCGCCTCTCCTTCGGCGCGCCGGCAACCGACTCCGTGGACTGGGTGTTCGCCCGCTCGTTGCTCATCGAGGGCCTGCGTCGCCCCGTCGGCATCGGGGACGTGCTCGTGATCCCCCGGCACGGTCGCCATCCGGGGTCCATGCGGATCGTCCTGAGGTCCCCGGCCGGCGCGGCGCTGATCGACGTGGCGGAGTCACCGGTCACCGCGTTCCTGCGGCGGTCCGTCTCTCTCGTGCCGCCTGGAACGGAGAGCTTCCACATCGACTTGGACCGAACCCTGGACGCGCTCACCGGCCGATGGGACTGACCCGCGCGGTTCAGCCCGCCGGGTTGCCGGGTGGACATCAGCGGGATGTGCGGGCCCCGTCGGCCGGCCTCGAGGCGTCGCGCACCACGGGCCCGGCGGTGACGTCGAACGCATGCGTCACCTCGGGTGCGGTACCCGGCACCAACAAGCGACGGGCGAGCTCCTCGTGCCCGCGGTCGGTGGCCGTGAGCCGGTCGTGGTGCTGGGCGAGATGCTCGGACCACGAGGCGACCAGGTAGTTCTCGATGAATCTTTCCGGATCGTTGCCGTCCTGGTAGAGCCCCCAGGCATAGGCTCCCGTGCGCCGACGCGAACGAGCCACGTGGGTCATGTGGTCGGTGAACGCGGCCCTGCTCTCGGAGCCGACCCGGTAGGACACCGAGACCAGCACCGGGCCGTCGGTCGGGCCCGGCACGAACACCAGCGGCGGGACGGGCCAGTGGTCGGACGGCGTCGGGTCGACCGCGTCCGCGTGCAGCGGCCAGCGGCGCGTGCTCGCCGCACAGGCCAGGAGCGACGCGGCGGCTGCCAGCAGGGAGACGGTCAGTCCCGCGCCGGCGGCCAGCGCACCCCACACGGGCGCCGCCAGGGCTTGCCCGCCCTGGAAGACCAGGAGGTACACCGCGAGCCCCCGTGCCCGCACCCAGCCGGGGAGCCTCGCCTGGAAAGCCGCGTTGAGGGTGGACAGCACGGCGATCCAGGCCAGCCCGGCGGGGAGCAGTACGACCACCGTCAGCCAGGGAACCGGCACCGTCGCCAGGACGGCCAGCACCGCCGCGAACACGACGGCACCGGCGGCGAGTGTGCCGCTCGCACCGAGGATGCGTCGCACGGCCGGCAGGACGAAGGCACCGCCCACGGCGCCGACCCCGACCGCGCCGAGCAGCAGACCGTACCCGCCCGAGCCCAGTTCCAGGGAGCGGCTCGCGACCAGGGGGAGCAGCGACCACAGCGCGGCGCCGCCGGGTATGAACAGCACCGTGCGGAGCAGGATCCGGCGGACCCCGGGCGCGTTGCACACGTACCGGCGACCGATACCCAGGGCCGTCAGGACGCTCTCGGTCCCGGCCGTGGGTGCCTGGGGCCGCGGCCGCCTCCAGGACAGGAGTACGGCGGCGATACCCAGGTAGGACACCGCGTTGAAGGCGAAGACCCAGCCGGCGCCCGCCGCTGCGACGACCGCGCCGCCGAGGGCCGGACCGAGCGCACGGGCAAGGTTCATGTTCACGGCGCCGAGCGCGGCGGCCTCGCCGAGCATGTCCCGCTCCACCAGCTCCGGTTGGACCGCCTGCCAGGCCGGACCCATCAGGGCGGTTCCGCACCCCATCAGGAAGGTGAGGCCGAGCAGGATCCCGGGCGTGAGCTTCCCGGCGAACGCGAGGACGGCCAGCCCGGAGGAGACGGCCAGCATGGCGATCTGAGCGGCCAGCAGCACTCTGCGGCGGTCGTAACGGTCGGCCAGCGCCCCCGAGGGCAGGGCCAGCAGCATGACGGGCAGGCTGGACGCGGTCTGGACGAGCGTCACCAGTTCGGCACTGTGCCCGATCAGCAGCCATTGCGCGCCCACCGTCTGCATCCAGCTGCCGACGTTGGAGACGAGCTGTGCGATCCACAGGGCGCGGAAGACGCGCGCTGTGAGCGGAGACCAGGCCGAAGCCCGCCGTCGACGCGTCTTCGTTGACACCGGGGCACCCACGGCTCAGGACGGCGACCGGGTCCAGGCCGGTTCGGCGGCCGAGAGACGGTGCGTGATCACGGTCGTGAGGGCGAGGAGCAGGAGCATCAGGGCCAGGGTGAGCACGAGGTGGTCGTGCAGCACCAGCTGTGCGCCCGCGTAGGCGCCGAGGAACATGATCAGCACCGACAGGATCCGGCGGCCGGGCCGCGGCCCCTCACCGCCGGCCCGGCCGGAGTCCGCGGCCAGGCCCGTCAATGTCAGGGTCAGCACGGTCGTGGTGAGGTCGGGGACCCCGAGTCGCCGGGCGGCGGCGTTCTGCAGGCCCATGGCGAGTCCGAGAAAGACGATCAGTGTGTACCGGACGGCCGTGGTGACCTGCCCGTCGGTGGCCGCCGCGGCGGCCACGGTGACAGCGACCAGCACCGTCTGTGCGGCTGTGGCCGCCTTCAGCAGTTTTCCTCGGTGGGTCGCGAACCGGTCGGCGAGTCGGCCGCCGGCGAGCGCTCCGGTGAGGAAGGCCGCCAACGCCACGACGGAGGCCACCGCGGACAGGTCCGCGGCGCCGACCAGGGCGAACCCCAGGAACACCACGTTGCCCGTCATGTTGGCGACGAAGACATGCCCGAGCGCCAGATAGCTCACCGCGTCGACCAGGCCGGTCACCAGCGTCAGTGTGAGCAATAGGGGAGGCAGCGGGCCGTGGCGGTCCT
Source organism: Streptomyces rochei (assembly GCA_002155895.1). Lineage (GTDB taxonomy): Bacteria > Actinomycetota > Actinomycetes > Streptomycetales > Streptomycetaceae > Streptomyces > Streptomyces rochei. Next base: position 7,182 of record MUMD01000033.1, on the reverse strand, counting down.
GCCTGGGCGGCGCGAGAGTGCGGACCATGTCATTCAGCAGCCTGCGCACTGTGCTTCCTTTCCGTATCGATGGCCGGGCGGTGCAGCACGGCGCGCGTGAGCAGTCCACTGACCGGGCCGGCCAGGAGCGCGCAAAGGACGACCCACAGCGGCCAGGGGTCGAGGTCCAGCGCCCGGTCGAGCGACCACCGGCCGGGCCCGGTGAGGGCCAGCGCAGCGAAGACGGCGACGAGGACCGTCGGGTATTCGTATCCGTCGTTCTGCACCCACAGGCCCTTGTGCCGCTTGACTGTGCCCGCGACCGTCATCACTCCCATGGCCGCCATCGCGGCCGGCGGGGTGAGCAGGCCGACGGCCAGGAACAGGCCGGCGCCGATCTGACTGGCGCCCGCGACGACCGCGGTGATCCGGCCACCGCGAAACCCGTCGCGGCGGAACTCCTCGGCTCCGCCCGCGAGGCCGTTGCCTCCCAGCCGGAAGCTCACCTTCTGGACTCCGTGACCGGCGAGGAGCAATCCCGTCACCAGCCGGAGGACCAGCAGTCCAGCATCCATGGTTTCCCTGCCTGTTCCTGACTCGGTCTCCGTGACCGCGGCGTGTGTGAGCGGTTCAGCCGGCCGCGTGGGCTCCGATGACGGCCTGCGCGTAGACGACGCCGAGGCCGTAGGTACCGGCGTGCTCCTTCACGACGTCCATGACCGACATGTAGGTCTCGCCGCGCGCCCAGTCACGCTGCAGTTCGAGCAGTACCTGGACCCAGGTGACCGGGACCACGCCGGCCTGGACCATGCGCTGGACGGCGTGCTCGTGGGCCTGCGGGCTGACGCCGCCGGACGCGTCGGTGACCACGTAGACCTCGTAGCCCTGGGCGAGGGCGGAGAGGGCGGGCAGGACGACGCAGACCTCGGTCCACAGCCCGGCAATGACGAGCTTCTTGCGGCCGGTGGCCTTGACCGCGTCGACGAAGGCGGCGTCCTCCCAGGCGTTCATCGTGGTCCGGTCGACGATCTCCTGCTCGGGGAAGACCCCGGCCAGCTGCGGCATGAGCGGTCCGGAGAAGGACTCGGCGGCCACGGTGCTCAGCACGACCGGTACGTCGAAGACCTTGGCGGCCTTCGCCAGCCCGACGGTCGCGTTGATGATCGCGGTGCGGTCGCCGCTGCCGGTGCCGAAGAACATCTGCGGCTGGTGATCGACGAACAGAACGGCACAGTTGTCCGGGGTGAGCAGGTCGGGGCTGGGGGCCGCGGTGACCTCGGAGACGTTGACCATGGAAATGCCTTTCCTGATGGGACGAACGCGGACAGGTGTCCGCGGGTGAGTACGGCCGCGCCGTGCGCGGTGTGCCGCTTTGCGGTGGAACACCCGGGAGGGACAGCTCGTGACCGGCGGTTCCCGGGAGATCAGAGGGAGAAGCAGGGGTCGAAGAGCGTGCTCGACGGCTGGAGGTCGAGAGTGCGCCGGGCCCGCCACTGGCGGTGCTGCTCGGACTCGGTGACGGCCTGGCCCAGCAGTTCCGCCTGGCGGGCGCCGGACAATCCCGTGGCGGGCGTGGCCTGGTAGCCGCCGAAGTGAGCCACCGGGCTCCAGGCGGGGCTGACCGGCGGCAGTTCCTCCTCGAGGCCCTCGTACTCGGCGGCCGCGTGGACGATCCGGCCGCCGACTACCGTCAGCAGGGACTCGATGTGCGCGATGTCCTGTTCGGGGACGTTGAAGTAGTCCTCGGAAAGGACCGCCAGATCGGCGAGGAAACCGCTGCGCAGGACGCCCTTGACCCCTTCCTCCCCGGTCAGTGCGGCGCCCGCCTCGGTGAACATCGCCAGCGCGGTCCGGCGGTCGACCCGGTTGTGCGGTGGACGCAGGACCAGGTCGCCCGCGGTGCGGCCGGTGACCAGCCAGTGCAGGGCGATCCACGGGTTGTAGGTGGAGACCCGGGTGGCGTCGGTGCCGGCACCGACGGTCAGTCCACGCTCCAGCATGGCCCGCAGCGGCGGGGCGTCCGCAGCAGCTCCAGGGCCGTAGCGGCTGAGGAACGCCTCGCCCTGGAAGGAAAGGCGGTTCTGCACGGACATGGCGCCACCGAGGGCCGCGATGCGGTCCAGGCTGTCCGCGGAGACGGTTTCCGCATGGTCGAACAGCCATCGGTTGCCGGCCGGAAAGAGTCCGTCCGCCGCTATCTTCTCGAAAACCGCGAGGTCCCGGCGAATGGTCTCGTCATAGGTGGCGTGCAGCCGGAAACCCCAACCGTTCTCCATCAGGAGACGTACAGCCTTCTCGAACTCCGTCTCATAATTGCTCAGTTCCGGCCGGGGCTCGCTGAAGTTCTCGAAGTCCGCCGCCGCCCACGTCAGATTCTCGCCCGCTCCGTTGAGACGGAGCCATTCGTCTCCGTCCTCGGGCCGGGCCACTTCGATCCAGCGCCTGAGGTCGTCGATCTCCTGGCCGGCGGTCTGCGGGAACAGGTGATAGGCGATGCGCAAGGACAGTTGCCCCGCCTTCGCCAGTTCGACGACCGTGCTGTAGTTGTCCGGGAAGTTCTGGAACCCTCCGGCCGCGTCGATCGCCGATGTCAGGCCGAACCTGTTCAGCTCCCGCAGGAAGTGCCGGGTGGAGGTCTTCCTGTCCTCCCCTTCCAGCACCGGGGCCTTCGCGAGAGTCGAGTAGAGGACGAGCGCGCTGGGAGCCGCCAGCAGCACGCCCGTCGGCTCGCCGTCCCGCCCCCGTACGATCTGGCCGCCTTTGGGATCGGGCGTCTCCCGAGTGAAACCGGCGGCCTTGACGGCTGCCCGGTTGAGTACCGCGGCCTGGTACAGGTGCAGGACGAAGACCGGAGTGTCGGGCGCGGCGGCGTTCAGCTCGGCGACGGTCGGCAGCCGCCGTTCGGCGAACTGCTCGGCGGACCATCCGCCCACGACCCGTACCCACTGGCCCTTGGGCGTGCGCGCCGCCTGCTCGCGCAGCATCGCCAGCCCCTGGCGAAGCGTGCGGACGCCGTCCCAGCGCAGTTCGAGTACGTAATTGAGACCGCCACGAATGACATGCAGGTGCGCGTCGTTCAGGCCCGGGATCATCCGGCGGCCGAGCGCGTCGACCACCTTCGTATCTGGTCCGACATACGGGGCGACGTCGTTGTCGTCACCTACCACGGTGATGACGCCGTCGCGCATGGCGATCGCCTCGGCCTGCGGACGGATCGCATCTCCGGTGTGGATTTTGGCGTTGCGAACGACCAGGTCTGCGGCGTTGTCGGTGGCGCGGTGAGCAAGCCCACCGACCGGCATCGTAGACACCTTTTCGTCCTCCTTCTTACAGAACTGGGAACGCCGATGCCGTCCGCACCGACTTCGACGCACGCCAAGATCAGCGGACGGGGAAAAATCTGCCTGCGCGTGCATGTGGTCGTCACTTGTCTCCTGCACCGCAAACCTAGGCCGCACCCCAGGAACCGTTTTTTCCCGTAGTGCACGGAATGCGTTCCCAAAGTGCACCGAGCATGTGGCCGACATGGAACTGCGCAGGCCACCCAGCGGAAGGGAGTGGATCAGCGGTGCCGCGCCCCGGCCACCACGGCCGCAGCCGCCAGGAGCAGCCCGGAGACCAGCGCGGGTGCGGCGGTCCAGGAAGCCGCCAGGACCCCGACCGCCGCCACAGGGAACAGAAGGCGTTCGGCCGGGCTCTTCTGGTGCGGGCGCAGTTGCACCGCCCAGACCGTCAGCAGGAACACGGCTGCCGGGACGGTGATCGCGGCACCCGCGGCGGCCGACGTGGCCGTGGTGTGGCGCGTGACGTGGTCGGCGTAGGAGGCAAGGCCGGCGCCCTCCGCAGTCGCCGAGGCGAACACGAGGTAGTGGCCGTAGGCCCAGGGGAACCTCCTGCGGTGGTCCTGGTGAGTCGTCGCGAGCAGGGCGTGCGCGGGGCGGGCGAAGTACAACCACCACATGGCGAAGGCCATGAGCAGGCCGCCCGCCGCCAGCGCCCAGAGTGGACCGGTGCCGTGGTGCCGGTTGAAGGCACCGCGGACCGCGACGGTGGCCGCAGCCACGGATTCGCCCAGCACGATGAGGGTGAACAGCCCGTAGCGCTCAGCGATGTGGCCCGGATGCCAGGGTGTCATTCCGGCGGACTGGGCCCACACGGGAACGGACAACTCGGCCAGGATCATCACCACTATGCCCGGAAGCATCAAGCTCGTCGGGACGAGAAGCAGTCCCACCCAGCCGAGTTGGCACAGAGCCACCCCGGAGGCGAAACGCAGCGCGGTCCTGCGCCGAACGGGGTCGGCCAGCGCGGCACGCAGCCAGAGTGCGGCCAGAGCCGTGCGCAGTACGACGTACCCGACGGTGATGACGGTCAGGTCACCGGCTTCGAAGGCGCGGTCCACGCCTGCTGCGAGCACGAGTGATCCCGTTATCTGCAGGAGCACCGAGAGACGGTACGGAACGTCGTCCGGGTCGTAGGCGGAAGCGAACCAGGTGAAGTTCATCCACGCCCACCAGATGGTGAAGAACACCAGCGCGAAGCGCAGCACGCCGGTGACGGGATCGCCGGTCTCCAGGGCTGCGTGCAGGCTCCCGGACGCCTGCGCCACCGCGACGACGAAGCACAGGTCGAAGAAAAGCTCCAGAGGGGTGGAGGTCCGGTGCGGCTCACCGGAATCGCGGCCGGCCATCGTGCGCCACCGCCTGGTGTCCCGCGGTGTCAGCGAGGCGAGTCGGCGGTTCAGCGGAGAGCTCCCAGAGCCGCCCCGACCGTCCGATGGAACGTGGGGTACGTGTAGAGCATGTGCCGCAGCCGGTCGACCGGTACCTCCGCGTGGACGGCCACGTTGAGCCCGTAGAGCACCTCGCCGCCCACCGGTCCCGCCGAGGTCGCGCCGATCAGCACCTCCCGGTCGGCGTCCTCGACGAGTTTGACGAACCCCTCGTTGCCCGGGCCGTGGATCCAGCCACGTGTGGAGGAGGACAGAGGCACCACGCTGGTGCGGACCCGCAGCCCTCGGTCCCGGGCCTGCCGCTCCGTCAGCCCCACGGCCCCGATCTCCGGATCGGTGAACGTGACTCGGGGCAGGGCCCGGTAGTCGGCGTCGGGACCGGGCTGCCCGAGGATGTCCCGTACGGCGATCTCGGCTTGGTACATCGACACATGAGTGAAGGAGCCCCGCCCGGTGATGTCGCCGACCGCCCACAGCCTCGTACCGGCGCGCATCCGCCCGTCCGTGGGGACCACTCCCGCCTCCGGATCGAGCCCCACCGTGTCGACCCCCAGGGCGGCGAGGTCGGCGTACCGTCCGGTGGCGACCAGGAGCCGTTCGGCCCTCAACAGCCTGCCATCGCCGTCGAGGCGCACGGTGAACCCGGTGCCCTCATGGCTCACCTCCCGTACTCGCACACCCGTGAGAACGGTGACGCCGTCGGCACGAAGTGCCCGCGCGACCAACTCCCCCGCATCCGGTTCTTCCTGCGGCAGCAGCCGGTCCCGCTCCTCGATTACCGTGACATCGCTGGTGAAACGAGCGAAGACCTGGGCGAGTTCGGCGCCGATGGCACCGCCGCCCAGTACGACCAGGGATGCCGGCAGTTCCCCGGCGGCCATGGCGTCGCGGCTGGTCCAGTACGGCGTCCGCTCCAGGCCAGGCACCGGAGGGATGCGGGGCCGGGTGCCGGTGGCGAGCACCACACCGCACCGGGCCTCGAAGGTGCGGCCCTCCACCGTCACCCGACCGGGCCCGGCGAGCCGCCCGGTTCCCCGGACAAGTCTTCCGCCCTTCGCCGTGAAGCGGTCCGCGGCGGCATCGTCCTTCCAGTCGTCGGTGGCCTCGTCGCGGATCCGTCCCGCCACGATCGTCCAGTCCGGAGTCACAGCGGCCGCTCCGGCCAGGACGGGCGCCCGGCCTGCCTCGGCGAGCACGTTCCCGGCCCGGACCATCATCTTGCTCGGCACGCACGCCCAGTACGGACACTCGCCGCCCACGAGTTCCGCCTCGACGCCCACCACGTCCAGCCCTGCTTCGGCCAGCGTGCCGGCGACGTACTCGCCGCCCGGTCCCAGTCCGACGACCACGACGTCGGCCTGCTCGTTCCCGCTCATACCTCTCCTCGTTCCGCCGGCTCACAGGGCACGGGCTCTTCGGCCGACGCTAGAGCGGCCGGAAGGCGGGCCGAGTCCGCCGACGCACGCGTACTTGCCCGAGAGTGAAAGGCCGGCACCGGGGCAGGGCACAGTGCGCCGTCAGTCACCACCGCGTGCGCTGCCGGGCAAGGCGGCGGCGGACCAGGAACCTAACGTCCCCGAGGTACACGCAGCACCACACCCGGGAGACGCGCATGACCATCAACTCGTCCGCCCACCATGGAAGTCAGCCTTGGCTGCATCAGAAGGGGGAGGTGATCCAGGAGTTCGGGACCGTCAAGCAGTTCCCGGTCGCCCTCTCGTACGAGACGCGGATGTACTCCTGCCAGCGTCTGAACAAGGTCCTGGCCGACACGCAGATCCTCCACGGCCTCTACAAGAAGCACCACTGGTTGATGCGGGGGGCCACCTTCTACCAGTTGCACCTGGTCCTGGACCAGCACGCGGGAGAACAGCTGGAGATCATCGACGCCCTCGCCGAGCGGGTCCAGTCGCTGGGCGGTGTCGCGGTGGGAGATTCCCGACACGTCGCTGAGATCACGTCGATCCCGAGGCCGCCGAACGGGGCGGAGGAGGTGCCCGCCATGCTCTCCCGTTTGCTGGAGGCACACGAGACGATCCTCGTGGACGCCCATGACGCCGCGGCCCGGGCGGCCGGAAACGGTGACGACGGCACCAACGATCTGCTGGTCTCCCAAGTGATCAGGACCGGTGAGCGACAGGCGTGGTTCCTGGCCGAGCACCTGGTCGACACACCCCTGGTCCGTACCTGACCTGCCTGCTCTGGCGAACGCGGGCGGTCGCTGCCCGAGAGGCCGCGGGCCCCGGGGCGAGTGGGCCGCGCGGGCGTGGGCGAGCGGCACGTCGACTTGAGAGCGCGGGCACCTCGTCGTTGCCGACCCCACGGTTCGCAGGCCGAAGCCAGAGCTGAGCACGGCGAGGCCACTCCCTGTGCACGTAGAGGCATCTCGCGCGCCCCGGGGGCTCATACCTTCGGAAAGTACCCGATCAGTAGAAAGACTGGAGGACCAGTGCAGTTCGGTATTTTCACCG
>MUMD01000329.1 GCA_002155895.1 Streptomyces rochei | reverse complement strand
GCCCTCGGCCGGGGGCGGGGAGCCGGCTTCCGTGACGCGGGGCGGGGAGTCGGCTCCCGTGGCCGGCGGGGGGACGGCGGCGGCGCCCTCGAGGCTCGGGAGCGTCGTCACCCGGGCCCTCGGGCCCTGGAACAGGTACGCCAGGCCGAAGCCCGCCGCGACGACCGCCGCGCCGCCCACCGCGTCCAGCACCCAGTGGTTGCCGGTGGCCACGATGGCCGCGACGGTGAAGAGGGGGTGGAGCAGCCCGAGGGCCTTCATCCACATCCTCGGCGCGATGACCGCGATCGCCACCCCGCACCACAGCGACCAGCCGAAGTGCAGCGAGGGCATCGCCGCGTACTGGTTGGTGAGGTGCGTCAGCGTGCCGTAGTCCGGCTTGGAGAAGTCCTGCACGCCGTGCACCGTGTCGATGATGCCGAGTCCCGGCATCAGGCGCGGCGGCGCCAGCGGGTACAGCCAGAAGCCGACCAGGGCCAGCAGCGTGGTGAAACCGAGGGAGGCGCGGGCCCAGCGGTAGTCGACCGGCCGGCGCCAGTACAGGACGCCGAGGACGGCCAGCGGGACGACGAAGTGGAACGACGTGTAGTAGAAGTCGAAGAAGTCCCGCAGCCAGTCGATCTTCACCACCGCGTGGTTGATCGCGTGCTCGATGTCGAGGTGCAGGAAGCGCTCGATGTCGAGGATCTCCCGGCCGTGCTCCTCGGCGCGGGCCCGGCCCGCCGAGTTGCTGCCGCCGGTCGCCGCGAGGCGGACCTGGGAGTACGCGGCGTAGGTGACCCGGATGAGGAGCAGCTCCAGCAGCAGGTTCGGGCGGGTGAGGACCCGGCGCAGGAACGGCAGCAGGGGCACGTGCTTGAAGCGGGCCGGGACCGGTGGCGCGTAGCTCGTCGGGACCGGTGTGTCGAAGTACGGCGAGGTGCGCGACAGGAAGGGCACGGCGACGGCCGCGGCCAGCGCCGCGAGCAGCACGATGTTGTCGCGCAGCGGGTACAGGGCCGCCATGTTCGGCAGCATCATCTTCGCGGGCAGCGTCATCACCAGGACGACGGCGACCGGCCACACCAGCCGGTCGGAGGCGCGCTTGCCGACCCGGCCGACGAGCGCCGGCAGCACCCACAGCAGCTGGTGCTGCCAGGTGGTCGGGGAGACCGCCACGGCCGCGCAGCCGGTGACGGCGACGGCGAGCAGCAGCTGCCCGTCACGGGCGTAGCGCACGGCGCGGCGCAGGGCGAGGACGGCGACGGCCGCGCCCAGCAGGAGGAAGAGGGCGATCTCCAGGGGGCCGTTGAGCCCGAGGCGCAGCAGGGCGCCGTGCAGCGACTGGTTGGCGAGGTCGTCGGCCTCGCCGCCCAGGCCCACGCCGGCCATGTGGTGGACCCAGTAGGTGTACGAGTCCTGCGCCATCGCCGCCCAGGCGACGGCGGTGCAGGCGAGGAAGGTGACGCCGGTGGAGACGGCGGCGCGTCTGCGGTCGGTGAACCACAGCAGGGGCACGAAGAGGAGCACGGTCGGCTGGAAGGCGGCGGCGACGCCGATCAGCACGCCGCCGATCCGGTCGGCGTGGGCGCCGCGTACGGCGAAGCAGCCCAGCAGGACGAGGAGGACCGGGATGATGCTGGTCTGGCCGAGCCACAGGGCGTTGCGCACCGGCAGGGACAGCATCAGCAGGCTGATCGCGCACGGCGCCGCCAGCAGCGCCGTGCGGCGGCCCGTCGGCTGCGGCAGCGCCCGTGCGGCCACCAGGCCGAGGGCCACGACGAGCAGCAGCGAGCCGAAGGTCCACCCCCAGCCGAGGGCCTGCTCGGCGGCGCGGGTGAAGGGTTTGAGGACCAGGCCGACGAACGGGGTGCCGGTGAACTGCGTGGACTCGTACAGCGAGCCCTCCACGTGCAGGACGCCGTGCTCCCCGACCCAGGTCTCCAGGTCCGTCAGCCGCTCCCCGCTCGGGGTGCTGAGGACCGCGGCCAGCTGCCGGACGGCGAGGACGGCGGCGACCAGCCACAGTCCGAGGCGGGCGACGCGCAGCCGTGCCCTGGTCGCATCGACGGCCGCGGCTCCGAAAGCCTCCGCCGGTCGCCCACTGTGTTCCGCATTCGCCACGCCCCGTCGGCCTCCCGCCCCGTTCGTATCGCGCCTGTGCGCGCGATGTGTCGTCCTTGCGAACCCTATGAGGCTCGCACCACCCCCGGGGGGAGACGCAGGCAACCCCCGCTCAACCTGACTGCCGCCCGTTTTTCTCCCTGTTTTTTCTCCCGCCCGCGTTTCGGCCGCTTCCGGCCGTTTGTTCGGGACGGCGTTCGAACGACGATAGTGCGAGAACGGGTCGGTCGCCTCTCCTGGGAGCGAGAAGGATCACAGGTCACGGGGGGCGCGGGCGCTCCGCAGCGCGCCGACGTCCCTGCGTGCGCGCCGTTTCGGTGCACTGTGCAACGAAAAGCATACCGGGCGTAAGCGGCGCATCAGCGCCTATGGTCGCTTTTCTGCCCGCGGTCGAGCGCCGCGGGTTCTTTCCGGCCCGGCGACAGCGCCGCCGTGCGGGTCGGGGCGTCCCTGTTCCCGTCGAAAGGTAGGCGAGCGGAGTTTTGTCGGCCGCCCCCGTCGTCGTTCCCCCGTCCCGCACGACCCCCGTACCGTCCGCGCTGTCCCCCTCGGGTGCGGTCGGCGCGCCCACCGCCACCGATCCCGCTCTCGTGAGACGTGCCGTCAAGGCGGCGGCGCTCGGCAACGCGATGGAGTGGTTCGACTTCGGCGTCTACAGCTACATCGCCGTGACGCTGGGCAAGGTCTTCTTCCCGTCGGGCAACCCGACGGCGCAGCTGCTCTCCACCTTCGGCGCGTTCGCGGCGGCCTTCCTGGTCCGGCCGCTCGGCGGGATGGTCTTCGGTCCGCTCGGCGACCGGGTCGGGCGGCAGAAGATCCTCGCCCTGACGATGATCATGATGGCGGCGGGCACGTTCGCCATCGGGCTGATCCCCTCCTACGCGACGATCGGCGTGTGGGCGCCGGTGCTGCTGCTGGTCGCGCGCCTGGTGCAGGGCTTCTCCACGGGCGGCGAGTACGCGGGCGCGTCCACCTTCATCGCCGAGTACGCGCCGGACAAGCGGCGCGGGTTCCTGGGGAGCTGGCTGGAGTTCGGCACGCTGGCCGGGTACATCGGCGGCGCCGGGCTGGTGACGCTGATGACGGCGCTGCTGTCCGACGGCGACATGACCTCCTGGGGCTGGCGGATCCCGTTCCTGATCGCCGGGCCGATGGGCATCATCGGGCTGTACCTGCGGATGCGGCTGGAGGAGACGCCGGCCTTCGCCGCCGAGGCGGAGAAGGCGGAGGCGGCCCGGGTGAAGGTGCCGCTGCGGGAGATGATCACCGGGCAGTGGAGGGCGCTGCTGCTCTGCGTCGGCCTGGTGCTGGTCTTCAACGTCACGGACTACATGCTGCTGTCGTACATGCCGAGCTACCTGACGAGCGAGCTGAAGTACGACGAGACGCACGGGCTGCTCGTGGTGCTGGCCGTGATGGCGCTGATGATGGTCGTCCAGCCCTTCGCCGGCGCGCTGACCGACCGGATCGGGCGGCGTCCGGTGATCGCGGCGGGCTGCGCGGGCTTCCTGCTGCTGTCCGTCCCGGCGCTGCTGCTGATCCGTGAGGGCAGCCTGTGGGCGGTGGGCCTGGGCATGGCCGCGCTGGGTCTGCTGCTGGTCTGCTTCACCGCCTCGATGCCGTCCGCGCTGCCGGCGCTCTTCCCGACGCGGGTGCGCTACGGGTCGCTGTCGATCGGCTTCAACGTGTCCGTCTCCCTGTTCGGCGGGACGACCCCGCTGGTGGTGACGGCGCTGATCGGGGCGACCGGGAACATGATGATGCCCGCCTACTACATGATGGCCGCCGCCGTCGTGGGCGGCGTGGCGGTGTGGTTCATGTCGGAGTCGGCGGGCCGGCCGCTGCCGGGCTCGGCACCGTCGGTGGACGCGCGCGAGCACGTGCGGGGCGAGACGCGCGAGCACGCGCAGCACGCCGTACGCGAGCACGCGTAGTCCGGCGCAGCACGCCACACGCGAGCGCGCGTAGCCCGGCGCAGCACGCCACAGGCGAGCACGACCGGAACACGCCCCCGGAACACGCCCCGCGCTCCCGGCCCCCCGGCTATCTTCGTCAGCGCATCCGCTCGGAGAAGCTGATGACGGCTCATGACACATGACCCACTCGGGAGGCCCCCCACATGAGCGACTCGCGGCTCTGGGACGACGTCGACGCCTACTTCACCGCCCGGCTGGCCCCCGAGGACGACCACCTGACGGCGGCCCTGCGGGACAGCGAGGCCGCCGGGCTGCCGCCGGTGAACGTCACCGCCGCCCAGGGCAAGCTCCTCCAGCTGCTCGCCGAGATCCAGGGCGCCCGCACCGTCCTGGAGATCGGCACCCTCGGCGGCTACGGCACCATCTGGCTGGCCCGCGCCCTCCCCGCCGACGGCCGCCTGATCACGCTGGAGTACAGCGCCCGGCACGCCGAGGTCGCCGCCCGCAACCTCGCCCGCGCCGGACTCGACGCCCTCGTCGACGTACGCGTGGGCCCGGCCCTGGAGTCGCTGCCCAAGCTCGCCGACGAGAACCCGCCGCCCTTCGACCTGGTCTTCATCGACGCCGACAAGGGCAACAATCCGCACTACCTGGAGTGGGCCCTCAGGCTCACCAGCACGGGCAGCCTGATCGTCATCGACAACGTGGTCCGCGGCGGCCGGGTGGCCGACGCCGGCGACACCGGCGACGACGTGCGCGGCACCCGCGCGGCGATCGAGATGATCGGCAGCCACCCCCGGCTCAGCGGCACCGCCGTCCAGACCGTCGGCGGCAAGGGCTACGACGGGTTCGCGCTGGCCCGCGTGGTGGACTGAGGGGCGGCCGGGGAGGGCGGCCTGCGGCGGGACCACGGG
>MUMD01000328.1 GCA_002155895.1 Streptomyces rochei | reverse complement strand
GCGGTCCCGGGTGGTGCGGGGCGGGTGGCCGGCAGTGCGGCCCTGGGTGGTGCGGGCCGGGGCCGCGGCGGGCGTGGTCGTGGCCTATTTCCTCCTCCCCCTCGATCACCTGGGCCCGCAACGCCCCGTGCTGAGCTGGCTGTTGTTCGCCCTGATCCTGACCGTGGTGGCGGTGCTGCTGCTCCGGCAGATCCGGCACGTGCTGGTCGACCGGCCGGACTCCCGGCCCGGGATGGTCCTGTCCCTGCTGATCGTCCTGTCCGTGCACGTCTTCTCGGCCACCTACTACGCCCTCGCCAAGCAGCCGGGCGAGTTCACCGGTCTGCACACCCGCGTCGACGCCCTGTACTTCACCGTCGTCACCCTGGCGACCGTCGGGTACGGCGACATCACCCCGCGGGGTCAGTCGGCGCGGATCATCACCGTCCTGCAGATCGCCTACAGCTTCGTGTTCCTGACCGCCGCCGCGACCGCGCTGACCCAGCGGATGCGCGACATGGTGGTCCGTCGCACGGACCGGGACCGGGACCGGGACCAGGCCGGGTGACGGGCCGCACGGCGCGTCGGCCGGCCCGGAGGCCCGCTTGTCATCGGCCGGGCGGGACCACTACCGTCGTCACGCCTTGGTGAACGGGAAATCCGGTGCGATGCCGGTGCGGCCCTCGCCACTGTGAATCGGGAAGTCCGGCTCCGGCCCTCGCGGGCAGCCACTGGATCGCTTGCGATCCGGGAAGGCGGAGCACGGGCGGTGGTACCCGTAAGCCAGGAGACCGGCCAAGGCGCGTCGTCCATCCACGAGGTGCTGGAGAGGGTCTGCCGAGTCATGCACATAGCCGAGGGCTTTCTGCCACCGGCGCACGCGATCGCCTGGGGTGCCGCGTCCGCGCCGTTCGTCGTCCACGGAGTACGGTCACTCACCCGTGAGGTCAGGGAGCACCCGGAGAGCACGCTGCTCCTCGGCGCCTCCGGGGCCTTCACGTTCGTCCTGTCGGCCCTGAAACTGCCGTCCGTCACCGGCAGTTGCTCGCATCCCACCGGCACCGGTCTGGGCGCGATCCTCTTCCGGCCGCCGGTCATGGCGGTGCTGGGCACCATCACCCTGCTCTTCCAGGCGCTGTTGCTCGCCCACGGCGGACTGACCACGCTCGGCGCCAACGTCTTCTCGATGGCGGTCGTCGGCCCCTGGGCCGGGTACGGCGCCTACCGGCTGCTGCGCCACTACGACGTGCCGCTGATGGTCACCGTGTTCTGCGGGGCGTTCGTCGCCGACCTGTCCACGTACTGCGTCACCAGTGTGCAGCTGGCGCTGGCCTTCCCCGACCCGGGCAGCGGGTTCCTGGGGGCGCTCGGCAAGTTCGGGTCGGTCTTCGCCGTCACCCAGATCCCGCTCGCGGTGAGCGAGGGCCTGCTCACGGTGATCGTGATGCGGCTGCTGGTGCAGTCCAGCAAGGGCGAACTGACCCGGCTGGGCGTGCTGCCGGCGAAGTCCGGGACCACCGGGGCCAAGGAGCAGGCGGTGGCCCGGTGAGCCGCAACACGAAGATCAACGCCCTGCTGTTGCTCGCCGTGGCCGCGCTCGCGGTGCTGCCGCTGGTGCTGGGGCTCGGCGACCACAAGGAGGAGCCGTTCGCCGGGGCCGACGCGGAGGCGGAACGGACGATCACCGAGATCGAGCCGGACTACGAGCCGTGGTTCTCGCCGCTGTACGAACCGCCCTCCGGGGAGGTCGAGTCGGCGCTGTTCGCGCTCCAGGCCGCGATCGGCGCGGGCGTGCTGGCGTACTACTTCGGGCTGCGCCGGGGACGCCGGCAGGGCGAGGAGCGGGCGGCGGCCGTGCGGGACACCCCCGAAGGGGACTGAGTGCTGCCGATCGACGCGGCGGCGCACAGCAGTCGCTGGCGCCGCCGGCATCCCGTGGACAAGGCCGTGCTCGGGTTCGGGCTGACCGTGCTGGCGATCTCGCTGCCGCCCTGGCCGGGTGCGGCGCTGGTGCTGGTGACGGCGCTCGCCGTGCTGCTGGGACCGGCCGGTGTGCCCGGGCGCGGACTGTGGCGGGCGTACCGGGTGCCGTTGGGCTTCTGCGTGACGGGGGCGCTGCCGCTGCTCGTTCAGGTCGGAGGTCCGGGCGGTTTCCTGACGGCGGCGGAGGGCGGGCCGGTGCGCGCCGGTGAGCTGCTGCTGCGTACCTCCGCGGCCACCCTCGGGGTGCTGCTCTTCGCGTTCACCACGCCGATGTCCGACCTGCTGCCCCGGCTGGTACGGGCCGGGGTGCCCGCGCCGGTGGTGGACGTGGCGCTGGTGACGTACCGCATGAGTTTCCTGCTGCTCGACTCCGTGCGTCGGGTGCGGCAGGCCCAGGCGGCGCGGCTGGGGCACACCGGCCGGGCCGCGGCCTGGCGTTCGCTCGGCGGGCTGGGCGCCACGGCGTTCGTGCGGGCCTTCGACCGGGCGGCGCGGCTGCAGTCCGGGCTCGCCGGGCGCGGCTACGACGGCACCTTGCGGGTGCTGGTGCCCGAGGCGCGCGTCTCGGTGCGGTTCACCGCGGCGAGCGTCGCGCTGCTGGCGGCGCTGGCCGGCCTCACCCTCGTACTGGAAGGACCCCTGTCGTGAACGAGCCCGACCGGTCGACGGAATCGACGGCCCTGGTGGCCCTGCGGGGTGTGTCCTTCGCGTACGAGGAGGGCCCTCCGGTGCTGACCGGCCTGGACTTCGCGGTGCACGAGGGGCGCGCGCTCGCCCTGCTGGGCCGCAACGGCAGCGGCAAGACGACGCTGATGCGGCTGCTCAGCGGCGGACTCCGGCCGCACGCCGGGCGGTTGACCCTCGGCGGGGAGCCGGTGCGGTACGACCGGGGTGGGCTGACCCGGTTGCGGACCACCGTGCAGCTGGTGGTGCAGGACCCGGACGACCAGCTCTTCGCGGCGTCGGTGGCGCAGGACGTGTCCTTCGGGCCGCTGAACCTCGGCCTGTCCGACGCGGAGGTCCGGTCCCGGGTCGGGGAGGCGCTCGCCGCGCTGGACATCGCCGCGCTGGCCGACCGGCCCACCCACCTGCTGTCGTACGGGCAGCGCAAGCGGGCCGCGATCGCCGGCGCCGTGGCGATGCGGCCCCGGGTGCTGATCCTGGACGAGCCGACGGCCGGGCTCGATCCGGACGGGCAGGAGCGGCTGCTGGCCACCCTGGACCGGCTCCGCGCGGCCGGCACCACGGTGCTGATGGCCACCCACGACGTCGACCTCGCCCTGCGCTGGGCGGACGAGGTCGCGCTGCTCACCCCGGGCGGGGTGCACACCGGCCCGGCGGCCGCGACGCTGGCCCGCACGGAACTGCTGCGGCAGGCCGGGCTGCGCCTGCCGTGGGGGGTGGCGGCGGCGTCGGTGCTGCGGGCGCGGGGGTTGTTGGCGGAGTCGGCGGCGGGCCCGCGTACGGCCGAGGAGCTGGCCGCGCTGACGGAGTGACGCGGACCCGCCCGGGGGTCAGCGGGCGGAGTCGCTGTACTCCGCGTGCCGCGCCTCGGCCGGCTTCTCCTCGGGCCGCTGCCGCGCGCCGCGGCGGCCGGGGAGGACGGCGAGGACGATCAGGGTGCCGGCGGCCATGATGATCCCGCCGACCAGACTGGTCGCCGACACTCCGTGGGCGAACGCCTGGTTCACGGCGTCGGCCAGGGCCTGGGCCTGCCGGGGTCCGGCCTCCGGACTGGTCGCGAGCCGCTCGGCGACGGCCAGCCCGCCGCCGACCGAGTCCTGGGCGGTGTCCAGGGCGGCGGCCGGGAGGCGGTCGCCCACCAGACCGGCGAGTTCGTCGCGGTAGGCGGTGCCGAGCAGGGAGCCCAGGACGGCGATGCCGAGGGAGCCGCCGAGTTCCAGCGCGGTGTCGTTGGCGCCGCCACCGACGCCCAGTTCGCTCTCCGGGAAGGAGCCCATGATGGTGTCGGTGGCCGGGGAGACGCTGAGGCCGATGGCGAGGCCGAGCAGCAGCATCGGGGCGAGGAAGTCGGCGTAGGTGGAGTCCTTCTCGACGAGGACCAGCAGGAAGACACCGACGGTGCCGATCAGCATGCCGGAGCCCACCATGGCCTTCACGCCCAGCTTCGGGGTGAGCTTCCCGGTCACCGCGGCGCCGACGAACACGGCCCCGGCCAGCGGCAGCAGCCGTACGCCGGTCTCCAGCGCGCCGTAGCCGAGGACGAACTGGAGGAACTGGGTGGCGTAGTAGATGGCGCCGTAGGTGCCGAAGAAGAAGAACAGCACGGCGAGCATGGAGCCGCTGAAGGGGCGCTGCAGGAACCGGCGGACGTCCAGCATCGGGTGCGGGTGGCGCAGCTCCCAGGCCACGAAGGCCACCAGGCCGACGCCCGCGACGACGGCCGCGGCGACCGGGCCGGCGCCCCAGCCGAAGTGCGGGCCCTCGATGGTGGCGTAGACGAGGCTGCCGACGGAGACGATGGACAGCAGGCCGCCGACGTAGTCGATCCGTCCCATGCCGGCCGCCCTGGACGGCGGGACGAGGACCAGCGCGCCGATGACGGCGGCGACGGCGATGGGGACGTTCACCAGGAAGGTGGAGCCCCAGGCGTGGTCCTCCAGCAGCCAGCCGGCGACCAGCGGACCGACC
>MUMD01000327.1 GCA_002155895.1 Streptomyces rochei | reverse complement strand
CGACGTAGCCGTCGGGGCGGATCAGCACGGCGGTGGCGCCGGCGAGGGCGTCCGGGCCGTCGGTGGGCTTGGCGACGGCGGTGACCACGTCCACCCGGTCCGCGTGGCCGGCCGCGGTCGCGCGTACCGTCTCGTCGTCGGCGAGGTCGAGCAGCACGCCGTGCCCGGCGTGCAGGAGGCGGGCGATGCGGGTTTCGCCGTCCGCGCCGACGAGCAGCCGCGGCGGCATCCGGCGTCCCAGCAGCGGGTGGGTGGGGCCGGTCGCGGTGTCGGCGAGGTCGTAGCGGATGTCCAGGTGGCTGACGATGCCGGCCAGGTGGCGTTTGACGTCGTCGTAGCGGACCAGCTCGGCCATCAGCTCGCGCAGCGGGTCGGACTCGGCGCCGCCGAGGAAGACGATGCCCTGGGCGCGGGTGTTCATCAGCAGCCGGGCGCCGACCGGGTGGCGTTCGGCGTGGTAGGTGTCCAGCAGTTCCCGGGGGGCGTCGCCGCGGATCACCGAGGCCAGCTTCCAGCCGAGGTTGGCGGCGTCCTGCACGCCGGTGCTCAGGCCCTGGCCGCCGGCCGGCAGGTGGATGTGGGCGGCGTCGCCCGCCAGGAAGACGCGGCCGCGCCGGTACTCGGAGGCCTGCCGGGTGGCGTTGGTGAAGGAGCTGACCCAGCTCGCGCCGCCGTGGCTGATGTCCTCGCCGGTGATGTCCTGCCAGGCGGCGGCGACCTCCTCGAAGGTGACGGTCCGCTCACGGTCGTGCGCGGGGCGGCCGTCGGGGCAGACGATGATGCGCCACACGCCCTGGGAGAGCGGTGCCGCCATCACCATGCCGTTGTTCAGGCGCTCTCCGAGGAAGCGCGGGGTCAGCTCCACACCGGTGATGTCCGCCAGGTACATGCCCTGGGTGGCGTCGGTTCCGGGGAAGTCGAAGCCGGCCGCCCTGCGGACCCGGCTGGAGCCGCCGTCGCAGCCCGCCAGGTAGGAGGCGCGCAGGGTGCGTTCCTCGCCCTGGGGGGTGCGTACGGTGATCTCGACGCCGTCGCCGTCCAGGAAGCCGTCGGTGAGGGAGACGAACTCCCAGCCGCGGCGGATGTCCGCGCCGAGTTCGCCCGCCCAGCCCTCCAGGACCGCCTCGGTGTCGCCCTGGGGGATGCCCCGGGCCCCGAAGTGGGCGTCCTCGAGGACGGTGAAGTCGAACTGGGCGCCGCCGAAGTGTCCTACGGGGCTGGTGGCCAGGGTCTCTCCCTGGCCGAACCGGGGCAGCAGCCCGCGTTCGTCGAACGTCTCCATAGCGCGGGCGGTGAAGCCCAGGCCGCGGGACTGCCCGGTGGGGGCGGCCAGCTTCTCGATGACGACGACACGGGCCCCGCCCAGGCGCAGTTCGCCCGCGAGCATCAGTCCGGTCGGGCCGGCACCGACGACGATCACGTCGGTGTCCGCCGCTGTCCCTTCCATGGGTGGTCCTTCCTGGCAGTGGGGTCGGTTCGGGGCCCGGCGGTGGGGGGCGGCGCGTCGTGCGGTGCCGGTCGTCCCCGCCGGGCCGGGGCGCACGGCAGGTCAGCGGGGAGGTCCGAACCAGCGGGTGAGTGCCTCGGCGAGGCCGTCGGTGCCCGGGCCGGCCCAGGCCACGTGGCCGTCGGGGCGGACCAGGACACGGTCGGTGCCCTGCAGTGAACTGCCCGGCAACGGCTGGGCGTCCAGTGCGGTGACGCGGTCCGCCCAGCCGTCGAGGACTGCCGGCGGCCGGCCGGGCCGTCCGGTCAGGTCCAGCAGGACGCCGCCGCCCGAGCGCACCAGCTGGGTGGTGGTGAGCAGGCGTCGGCGTGCCCGCACCTCGGTGCACGGCAGCCGGGCCCCGAGCAGCGGGTGGGCGGGGCCGCCGACGTCGTAGCGCACGTCCAGGCCGCTGATCATGCCGGCCAGGCGACGGCGTACGTCCTCCTGCCCGATCAACTCCGTCAGCAGGTCGCGCAGCGGCTCGACCTCCGGTCCGCCGAGCAGCAGCAGCGACTGGGCGCGGATGTTGGCCAGGACCTGCCGGCCGACCTCGTGGCGTTCGTCGTGGTAGCTGTCGAGGAGGGTCTGCGGTGCCTTGCCGCGTACCACCAGGGCCAGTTTCCAGCCCAGGTTGAAGGCGTCCTGCATGCCGAGGTTGAGGGCCTGGCCGCCGACCGGCATCTGCCGGTGGGCGGCGTCGCCGGCGAAGAGGACGCGGCCGTGCCGGTAGCGGGTCAGCTGGCGGGAGGCGTCGCCGAAGGCGTTGGCCCACAGGGGGGTGCCGCCGCTGATGTCCTCGCCGGTGACCCGCTTCCACACCGCGGTGATCTCCTCGAAGGAGGCGTCGCCGTGCGGGCGGGCCCGTGCGGCGGAGCCGAACTCGTGGACCATCACCCGGGTCACCCCGTCGGGGCGGCGGGCGGCGATCGCCAGGCCGTGCTCCAGGCGTTCGAAGCGCCGGGCCGGGATGTCGATGCCGGCGACGTCGGCGCGCAGCAGTTCCCGTGTCGCGTCCCTGCCGGGGAAGTTGGCGCCGATCAGGCGGCGTACGGTGCTCTCCTCGCCGTCGCAGGCGACCAGGTAGCGGCAGCGCAGCCGCAGCGTCCGTCCGTCCGGGCCGGCGGCTTCGGCCTCGACCAGGTCGCCGCTGTCGTCGAGCGCGGTCAGTTCGTGCTTGCACTGCAGTTCGGCGCCCAGTGACAGCGCCCACTCCCCCAGGATCACCTCGGTCCTGGTCTGCGGCACCTTCCACTGGCCGGGGTGGGAGGAGGGCAGTGTCAGATCCAGCGGGATGCCCCCGAAGTGGCCGCGCGGCTCGTTCGGCGGGTCGCCGAACTCGGGCAGCAGGCTCCGGCTGTCGAGGATCTCCATCGTGCGGGCGTGCAGGGTGGAGGCCCGGGACTCGGTGCTGGGAGCGCGTCGCTTCTCCACGACCACCACGCCGACGCCGCCGTGGGCCAGTTCCCCGGCGAGCATCATCCCGACGGGGCCGGCTCCGACGACGACGACGTCGGTGGTCAGGGCGTCCGCTGCCACGGTTCAGCCCTTCTTCTGCTCGGCGTAGGCCTTGGCGTGGGCGAGGGTGGCGCGGCTGTTGGTGGACAGGGCCGTGTGGACGTAGGCGCGGGCGTCGGCGACGGTGGCGTCCTGGCCGAGGATGCGGGCGATGTTGGCGGTGTTGAGGGTGACGGTGTGCTGGGAGGAGGCGGTGGTCGTCTCGTCGCCCTCGGTGAAGGTCCATTCGCCGGTGTGCAGGGTCATCAGCGCGGGCAGGGTGACCTGCTTGTAGGCGATCTTGTGGTGGGGGAAGACGACCCGGTAGGACTTGGTGGTGTGCACCGAGCCGTCCTTGGCGCGGGTGTCCATCTCCAGCTCCTGCAGGCCGGGGGTGTCCTCGCTCAGGCGCACCACGGCGACGTGCGGGAGCCGTTCGGCCCACAGCTGGGCCTCGTTGATGAAGTCGAAGACGTCCTTGGCGGCGCCGTCGATCTGCACGGTGTCGGTGAAGGAGAACGTCAGCTCCTCGGTGGCGGCGGCGTGCGCGGCCTCGACGTTGACCTTCAGGGCGGCCAGCTCGGAGGTGCTGTTCTTGTCCACGGCCTGCTCGATCCACAGCAGGTCGTGCGGGTCGTCGCCGATGGCGCTGTAGTCGTGCAGGAGCCGCACCCGCGACCGGTCGTCGGCGAGCGGCTCGATGATCCAGGTGCCGCCCATGTGCTTGACCGGGGCGGCCGGGATCTCCTGGCGGAAGGTGATGGTCAGGTTCTCGCGGTCGAGCGTGCGGTGCGAGGTCCACTCCTTGGCCTGGCCGTTGGCGGTCGCCCAGATGTGGATGCGTTCGTGGTCGCCGTCGGCCTCGGTGCGGTCCACGTGGATGGTGGGCGGGAAGATGCGCGGCCAGTTGGTCACGTCCGCGAGCAGCTGGTAGACGGCGTCGGCCGGTGCGCCGATCGTGATCTCGTGCTCGACCTCACGTGTGGTCATGAGGCTCACTCCTCGGGAAGGGGTCGGGTGCCGGGTGCGTCAGAAGTTGCCGAGGCCGCCGCAGACGTTGAGGGCCTGCGAGGTGATGGACGCGGCGGTGTCGGAGGCCAGGTAGCCGACGAGGCCGGCGACCTCCTCGGGGGTGGAGTAGCGGCCGAGGGGGATCTTCGCCTGGAACTTCTCGAGGATGGCGTCCTCGGAGGTGTCGTAGGCGGCGGCGTATCCCTGGCGCACGCGCTGGGCCATCGGGGTCTCGACGTAGCCGGGGCAGACCGCGTTGACGGTGATGCCGGTGGGGGCCAGCTCGTTGCCCAGTGCCTTGGTGAAGCCGACGACGCCGTGCTTGGACGCCGAGTACGGGGCGCCCAGGACGACGCCCTGCTTGCCCGCGGTGGAGGCGACGTTGATGATCCGGCCGCGGTCCTTGGCGCGCAGGCCGCCGATGGTCAGGGCGGCGCGGGTGACGCGGAAGACGCTGTTGAGGTTGGTGTCGATCACGTCGTCCCACAGTTCGTCCGCGATGTCGGCGGTGGGGCCGCCGCCGGAGCGGCCGGCGTTGTTGACGACGACGTCGACGCTGCCGAAGCGGTCGACGGCGGCCTGGATCCAGGCGTTGACGGACTCGGTGTCGCGGACGTCGACGACCGTGCCGTCCGCGTCGATGCCCTCGCCCTGGAGTTCCTTGACGGTGGCGGCGACGTTCTCGGCGTTGCGGGCGCCGATGAAGACCCGGTGGCCCTGCCGGCCGAGGAGCCGGGCGGAGGCCAGGCCGATGCCGCTGGTGGCGCCGGTGACGACGGCGACGCGCTGGGTGGTGGTGTCGGTCATGGTGGGGCTCCTTCAGGCGGCCTTGGCGGGCGCGAGCTGCGCGTTGACGACCTCGATGAAGCTGCGCGGCGTGTTGGCCTCGCCGACGGCCTCCTCGTCCAGGGAGATGCCGTACTCGCGCTCGATGAGGCTGCCGGCCTCCAGCAGGGCGAGGGACTCGTAGCCGATCACCTCGAACTCGGTGTCGAGGATGTCGCCGTCCAGGTCCACGCCCTCGGCGACGCCCGCGGCCTCCCGCAGGGTGCGCTTGAGGTCGTCGAGGGTGAAGGACTTGCTGGCCATGGTGGGTCCTTTCGTCAGTACGTGGTGGCGGTTGCGGTGCGTCGGTCGGGCGGTGTGCGGTGGTCCTCAGGCGGCGCGCACGACCATGGCGGAGTTGAAGCCGCCGGCTCCCCGGGCCAGGACCAGGGCGGTGCGCAGCTCGGCCGGGCGGGGTTCGCCCAGGACCAGGTCGAGGGGGTAGTCGGCGCACGGGTCGATGTGCACGGTGGGCGGGATGACGCCGTCGCGCAGGGCGAGGAACGCGGCCGCCAGGTCCAGGGGCGCGCCGCCGGAGTACAGGCGCCCGGTCATGGTCTTGGGCACCGTCACCGGCACGCCCCGGTCGCCGAAGACCGTGCTGACGGCGCGGGCCTCGGCGAGGTCGCCGGCCGGGTCGCCGGCGCCGTCGGCGAAGACGACGTCGATGTCGGCGGCGTTCACGTCGGCGTCGGCCAGTGCCGTCTCGATGGCCTTGGCCAGGTTGGGTTCGCGTCCGCTGCCGGGCCGGGGATCGATGGTGGCTCCGTAGCCGGCGACCTCGCCGTAGGGGCGGACGCCGCGGGCGCGTGCGGCATCGGCGTCCTCGGCGATGAGGATCGCGCCGCCCTCTCCGGGGACGTAGCCGTTCGCGTCGCGGTCGAAGGGCAGGTAGGCGTGGTCGGGTTCGTCGCTGGTGGTGAGCCGGCCGCAGGCCAGCTGGGCCACCCAGCCCCACGGGCAGATGGAGGCGTCGACGCCGCCGGTGACGATCAGCGGGGTGCCCCGGCGGATCTGCCGGCGGGCCTGCGCGACGGCGTCCAGGCCGCCCGCGCCTTCGCTGACGACGACGCCGGAGGGGCCCTTCATGCCGTTGCGGATGGAGATCTGGCCGCTGTTGACGGCGTAGAACCAGGCGAAGGACTGGTAGGCGGAGACGTACTGGCTGCCCTGGCTCCACAGGGCCTGCAGTTCGCCCTGGCCGAACTCGAAGCCGCCCGCGGCGGAGGCCGTGATGACGCCCATGTCGAACTCGGGCAGGTGCGCGGGGTCGGCGCCGGCGTCCGCGAGTGCCCAGTCGGCGGCCACCAGGGCCAGCCGGGTGACGCGGTCGGTCTGCGGCAGCAGCCGGCTCGGCAGCAGTTCCTCGGCGTCGAAGTCCTCGATCTGCCCGGCCAGACGGGCCGGGTAGCCGGTGGGGTCGAAGCGGGTGATGCGGCCGATGCCGTGCTTGCCGCCCAGGGTGGCCGCCCAGTAGTCCTTCACCCCCATGCCGTTGGGTGAGACGACGCCCAGGCCGGTCACCACCACGGAGGCGGTCATACGAGGCTCCTTTCGGGGGTGGCGAGCACCATGGCGCTCTGGAAGCCGCCGAATCCGCTGCCGACCGTGAGGACCGCGTCGATCAGCTGGTCGCGGGCGACCAGGGGCACGTAGTCGAGGTCGCACTCGGGGTCGGGGGTGTGCAGGTTGGCGGTGGGCGGGACGACGTCGTACTCCATGGCGAGTGCCGAGGCGGCGATCTCGATGGAGCCGATCGCGCCGAGCGAGTGCCCGACCATCGACTTGATGGAGCTGACCGGGGTGCGGTAGGCGTGGTCGCCGAGGCTGCGCTTGAACGCGGCCGTCTCGTGCCGGTCGTTCTGTTTGGTGCCCGAGCCGTGGGCGTTGATGTAGTCGATGGACTGCGGGTTCAGCCGGGCCTCGCCCAGGGCCAGGTCGATCGCCTCGGCCATCTCCACGCCGTCGGGGCGCAGGCCCGTCATGTGGTAGGCGTTGGAGCGGGTGGCGTAGCCGGCGATCTCGGCGTAGATGTGGGCGCCGCGCTTGCGGGCGCTGTCGAGTTCCTCCAGGACGAAGAAGGCGGTTCCCTCGCCGAGGACGAATCCGTTGCGGGTCTTGTCGAACGGCCGGGAGGCGCACTCGGGTTCGTCGTGGCGCGGGGTGGTCGCCTTGATCGCGTCGAAGCAGGCCATGGTGATCGGTGAGATCGGCGCGTCGGAGGAGCCGGCGATCACGACGTCGGCCGATCCCTCGCGGACCAGTTCGACGGCGTAGCCGACGGAGTCGATGCCGGAGGTGCAGCCGGTGGAGACCACGGTGCTGGGGCCTTCGGCCCCCACCGCCCAGGCGACCTCGGCGGCGAAGGAGCTGGGCACCATGTAGTCGTACAGGTGCGGGACCGCGTAGGTGTGGTCGACCGTGTCCAGCCGTCCCCCGTCGCTGACCACCCGGTACTCCTGGTCCAGGCCCATCGTGGCGCCGACGGCGCTGCCGACGGTGACGCCCACGCGGTGCGGGTCCAGGGAGGGGATGTCGAGGCCGCTGTCGGCGACGGCGCCGCGCGAGGCGACGACGGCGAACTGCGCGGCCCGGTCCAGGCGGCGGACCTCCTGCGGGGTCAGGCCGTGCTCGTAGGGGTCGAAGTCCGCTTCGGCGGCCACCCGGGAGCGGAAGGGGGCGGGGTCGAAGAAGGTGATGCCCCGTGTCGCGGTACGGCCGTTGCTCAGCAGGTTCCAGAAGTTCTCCCTGCCGACACCGCCGGGGGCGATCACCTCGATCCCGGTGATCACAACGCGTCGCCCGCTCAACGGGAGGCCTCCCAGCTGTAGAAGCGCGTGGCCATCGCGTCGGCCGGCGAGCGCCAGGTCGTGGGGTCGTAGGCCTCGATGAAGGGCTTGAGGTCCTCGCTGATCCGCACGAAGCGCGGGTCGGCCTTGGCGGCCTCGATCAGTTCACCGCCGTTGTCCTCGTCGAAGTCCTGGAGGTGGAAGTACAGGCCCCGGTAGGAGAAGAGCTGGCGGCGCCGTGTGCCCATGCGGTGCGGCATCTCGGTGGCGTCGAAGTCGGCGAACAACTGGGCCACGTCGTTGCTCGAGGTGGCCGCCATCCGGGCGACGATCAGCGTGCTGTGCATAGGGATTAGCTCCTCGGCGGTTGCGCGGAAGGGTTCTCGAAGCGGGCGGACCGGCCCGGCCGGCGGCCCGGGGGGCTGCGGCGCCACCGCCTTCGACGGTGCGGCCTGGCGGTAGCGCCCCGCACGGGGCCTGCCTGAGTCCCGCCTGAGCCAAAGCGGCGGGTGCACACGAGCACGCCTTCGGGCCTGCGCCCCCGGTTGCCGGGGACGAGGTCCGAAGGCGTGCGGGTCCCGTGCGCCGTCCGGCGCGCCGGGCTCACTCGCCGGCAGAGCGCGTGTGCACGACCCGGTAGGTGTTGAGGTAGGGCTCGCCGGTGACGACGGCGCGGACGCGGGCCACGGCGGCCTTGCGGGCGTCGGCCTGCTCCTCGGGGGCCTGGTCGCGGTAGACCTCGAAGGCCTCCTTGCTGTCCCACTGGGAGTAGGAGATGACGAAGGATCCCTCCAGGCCGCGGGCGCGCAGGCCCTTGAGCACGACGTGGGCGCGGAAGCCGGGCACGTCGGCGAGGAAGGCCTGGCCGGGGCCGAGGGCGTCGACGGCCTCGTCCTGCCCCTCGGGGGTGACCGGGAAGAGGGTGAAGACGGTGTAGTCGTCGCGGTCCGGGCCGATCTCGATCTTGCCGCCGAGGGCGTCCGAGGTCAGCGTGTGGGCGACCTCGTTCTGCATCAGCCGGATCGAGGTGGTGATCTCGCCGAAGACCGGGAGCGTGCGGTGCTTGAACTCCTCGCCCGCGTAGCGCTTCTCGAGGTCCTCGCCGCTGCGCCACTGGATGAAGTTGAGGGTGCCGTAGCCGTCGACGCCCGAGTGGACGGTGGAGGACATCCAGCCCTCGTACGCGGCCGCGTTGACGATCTTCGTCATCTCCTCGATCAGCTTGGCCTGCTTCTCGGGAGTGTCCGTGGTGAACAGGTTCAGGACGGTG
Organism: Streptomyces rochei; assembly: GCA_002155895.1. Classification (GTDB taxonomy): domain Bacteria; phylum Actinomycetota; class Actinomycetes; order Streptomycetales; family Streptomycetaceae; genus Streptomyces; species Streptomyces rochei. The sequence goes on along the minus strand of MUMD01000327.1, from coordinate 2,311 downwards.
AGGTGCTTGTCCTCGGCGGAGATGATGGGCATGGGTCCTTCGCTTTCCTTGGTGGGTGCGGTGTGTTTCGCTGCGCGGCCCGCGACGGTCAGGCGGTGGGGCCGAACCAGCGGCCGAGGGCGGCGGTGAGACCGTCCGGCCCGGCGCCGAGGCCGGCGACCCAGGCGACGTAGCCGTCGGGGCGGACGAGGATGCCGTCCACGGGGGCCTCGCAGCCGTCGAACTCGGCCGCGACGAGGTCGACCCGGTCGGCCCAGCCGGCGGCCGCGGTGCGCAGGCCGTGGTCGCCCCCGAGTTCCAGGAGCACGGGGCGTGCGGTGCGCAGCAGCGCGTAGAACGGGGTCTTCTCACCGTCGACGACCAGTTCCCGGTCCGGCAGGCGCCGGCCGAGCAGGGGGTGGTCGCCCTCGCCGACGTCGTGCCGGATGTCCAGGCCGGTGACCATGCCGGCCAGGTGGCGCTGGACGGATTCGTGGGCGCCCATCAGCTCGGCGAGCACCTCGCGCATCGGCGTGATCTCGTCGCCGCCGAGGTAGAGGATGCGCTGGGCGAGGGTGTTGGTCAGGATGCGGGCCCCGACCGGGTGGCGCTCGGCGTGGTAGGTGTCGAGCAGCCCTTCGGGCGCCTGGCCCTTGATGTCGAGGGCGAGCTTCCAGCCGAGGTTCACGGCGTCCTGCACGCCCGCGCTCATGCCCTGCGCGCCGATCGGCAGGTGGATGTGCGCGGCGTCGCCGGCCAGGAAGACGCGGCCGTGGCGGTACCGGTCGGCCTGGCGGCTGACGTCCGTGGTGGAGCTGACCCACAGCGGGGTGGCGCCGCTGACGTCCTCGCCGGTCAGGCGCTGCCAGGTCTGGGCGACCTCGTCGAAGGTGATCGGGTCCGGGCTGGTGCGCAGCGGCTCGGAGCTGTCGAAGTAGATGACGCGGCAGCGGTCCGGGCCCATCGGGATGACCATGACCATGCCGCCGGCGACGCGCTCCCCGCTGAACCGGGGCCGCAGCGCCACTCCGGCCAGGTCGGCGAAGCGCAGCTCGATGGCCGGCTCGGTGCCGGGGAAGCCGATGCCCGCGAGCTTGCGCACGATGCTGCGGGCACCGTCGCAGCCCACCACGTGGCGGGCGCGCAGGGAGAAGGGGCCGTCGGCGCCCGCGGCGGTGACGGTCACCGAGGCGTCGGTCTGCTCGATGCCCGTGACCTCGCACCCGCGGCGGATGTCGGCGCCCAGCTCGCGCGCCCAGCCGCCCAGGACGCCCTCGGTGCGGGCCTGCGGGATGCCGCGCGCCCCGTACGAACCGCCCTCGATCACCCGGTAGTCGAGCGGGACGCCGCCGAAGTGGCCGACCGGGATGACTCCGACCTCGCCGAACCGGTCCATCAGCCCGCGCTGCGCGAATTCCTCGATGGTCCGCGCCGAGAAACCCAGGGCGCGGGATTCCTGAATCGGCTCGGAAAGTTTGTCGAGAACCACCACCGAGACTCCAGCGAGCCTCAATTCACCTGCGAGCATAAGACCGGTGGGACCGGCTCCCACGACAATGACATCTGAATCGTAGAATTCCATCTGCCCTCTTCTCACTGGTGTTCCATCAATAGTGCGAGGGCTTACGAGGGCTGTAAATAGGCGTTGTTACAGGTCTTGTGCAGTCAATGCCAGAAAAACGTCTGGTACGTCAGAGCTTCGACAAGCGGTCTTGCCCCGGGCGCGTGGGGTGACGGCATTCTCTGGCATGACCTCCAGTCTGACGACCGATCAATCCGCATCCGTGTCCGCCGCCGAGTCGAGCGCACAGGTCGCCGGTCTGCTGCACCGGTATCTGGTCTCGCTCGACGACGAGCGGCTCGACGACGCCTGGACCGCCGGCCTGTTCACCGAGGACGCGGTCGTCGCGTTCCCGGTCAGCCGGCACGAGGGCGCCGACGGCATGGCCGAGTACCACCGGTCGGCGCTGTCGGCGTTCGCGGCCACCCAGCACCTCGGTTCTCCGGCCGTGGTCGACGTGGACGGGGACCGGGCCGTGTTCCGGGCGAACCTGATCTCCACCCATGTGCACCACCCGCGCCACACGCCTCCCGAGGGGGACCTGCCCCCGCTCTTCGCGACGGGCACGTTCGTGAACGGCGAGGCGCGCCGCACCGCGCGGGGCTGGCGGCTGAGCCTGCTGGCCTTCCGGCTGCTGTGGGCGGACGGCTCCCCTCCCCCGGCCCGGTGACCCCGGCCGCGGTGCGGCGGCGCCTGGACGTCCGGCGGCGCCGCGCCGCGGTACACGCGCGTGCCGCCCCGGACGCGGTCCGGGGCGGCACGCGCGTGTAC
>MUMD01000326.1 GCA_002155895.1 Streptomyces rochei | reverse complement strand
CGAGATGGACGAGCCGGAGTCCACCACCGCGCTCACCCTCGCCTCCCGCGAGGGCCTGGACAACCTGACCTTCGTGATCAACTGCAACCTGCAGCGCCTCGACGGTCCGGTCCGCGCCAACTTCAAGATCGTGCAGGAGCTGGAGGCCCAGTTCCGCGGCGCCGGCTGGAACGTCGTGAAGTCGCTGTGGGGCACGGCCTGGGACGAGCTGTTCCAGCTCGACACCACGGGTGCGCTCGTACGCCGCCTGCGCGAGGTACCCGACGCGCAGGTGCAGACGTACCAGACCCGCGACGCCGCCTACATCCGCGAGGACTTCTTCGGCAAGGACCCGCAGCTCGCCGAGATGGCGAAGCTGCTGTCCGACGACAAAATCCTCGAGTGCTTCCACTACTCGCGCGGCGGTCACGAGTCCCGCAAGGTCTACGCCGCGTACAAGGCCGCGCTCGCCCACAAGGGCGCGCCGACCGTGATCCTGGCCCAGACGGTCAAGGGCCACACCCTCGGCCGCGGCTTCGCGTCCAAGAACGCCAACCACCAGATGAAGAAGCTCTCGGTGGACGAGTTCAAGGACATGCGCGACCTGCTCGGTCTGCCGATCAAGGACAGCGACTTCGTCGACGGCGTGGTCCCCTACGGCCACCCGGGCGCCGACTCCCCGGAGGTCCGCTACCTCCAGGAGCGCCGCGCGGCCCTCGGCGGTCCGGCCCCGGCCCGCCGGGTGCACCCGGTCGCGCCGCTGCCCGCGCCCGCCGACAAGGCGTTCGCCTCCTTCGACAAGGGCTCCGGTTCGCAGAACGTGGCGACCACCATGGCCTTCGTCCGCCTGGTCAAGGACCTGGTCCGCGACAAGGAGACCGGCAAGCGCTGGGTGCCGATCGTCCCCGACGAGGCGCGCACCTTCGGCATGGAGAGCCTCTTCCCGTCCCTGGGCATCTACTCGCCCAAGGGCCAGACGTACGAGCCGGTCGACCGCGACCAGCTGATGTACTACAAGGAAGCCAAGAACGGCCAGATCCTCAACGAGGGCATCACCGAGGCCGGCTCGATGGCCGACTTCATCGCCGCTTCGACGTCGTACGCGACGCACGGCGAGGCGATGATCCCGTTCTACATCTTCTACTCGATGTTCGGCTGGCAGCGCACGGCCGACCAGATGTGGCAGCTCGGCGACCAGCTCGGCCGCGGCTTCCTGGTCGGTGCCACGGCGGGCCGCACGACGCTGACCGGTGAGGGCCTCCAGCACGCGGACGGCCACTCCCCCGCCATCGCGGCGACCAACCCGGCGGCGCTGACGTACGACCCGGCCTTCGCGTACGAGGTGGCGACGATCGTCAAGGACGGTCTGCGCCGGATGTACGGCGAGGCGGCCCCGGGCGAGGACCCGAACGTCTTCTACTACCTGACGGTGTACAACGAGCCGCTGCCGCAGCCGGCCAAGCCCTCCGGCCTCGGCATCGACGAGGGCATCGTCAAGGGCCTGTACCGCTTCAACACGGCGGAGTCGGCGGGCCTGACCCCGGCCGCGAACGCCCCGCGCATCCAGCTGCTGGGCTCCGGCACGGCGATCCACTGGGCGCTCAAGGCGCAGCAGCTGCTCAGCGAGGAGTGGGGGGTGGCCGCCGACGTGTGGTCCGCGACCTCCTGGACCGAGCTGCGCCGGGACGCGATGGAGGCCGACGCGGCGCTGCTGCGCGGCGAGGAGCGGGTGCCGTACGTCCGCCAGGCGCTCCAGGGCGCCGAGGGCCCGGTCCTCGCGGTCTCCGACTACATGCGCCAGGTCCCGGACCAGATCGCGCAGTGGGTCGAGCAGGACTGGTCCTCGCTGGGCGCCGACGGCTTCGGTCTGTCGGACACCCGTGAGGCCGCCCGCCGCCACTTCGGCGTCGACGCCGAGTCCATCGTGGTCGCGGCCCTGGCCCAGCTCGCCGGGCGCGGCGAGGTCAAGGCGACGGCCGTGAAGGAGGCGCGCGAGCGCTACGGCCTGTAGAGCGGCACGGCCTGTGGAGGTCGTGCACGGACCGGAAGGAGGCCCCCGCCGCGGCGGGGGCCTCCCGCGTTCTCCTGCATCATGTGGGGATGCGCGCTGCCCGGCTCATCAAGATGGTGCTGCTCCTCCAGTCCCGCCCGACCATGACCGCCGCCGAACTGGCCCGGGAGCTGGAGGTGTCGGAGCGCACGGTCACCCGGGACGCGCAGGCGCTGTCGGAGGCGGGGGTGCCGGTGTACGCGGAGCGCGGCCGGGCCGGCGGCTACCGGTTGATCGGCGGCTACCGCACCCGGCTCACGGGACTCGCCCGGGGTGAGGCGGAGGCGCTGTTCCTGTCCGGGGTGCCCGGGGCGCTGCGCGAGATGGGGCTGGAGGACGCCGCGTCGGCGGCCCGTCTGAAGGTGTCGGCGGCCCTGCTCCCCTCCCTCCGGGACGCCTCCCGCACGGCGGCGCAGCGCTTCCACCTGGACGCGCCGAACTGGTTCCGGGAGCCGGAGACGCCCGAGCTGCTGCCCGCGGTCGCCGACGCGGTCTGGGACGACCGGCCGATCACCGCGCGCTACCGGCGCGGGCAGGACGAGGTGGTCCGGGAGCTGGAGCCGTACGGCCTCGTGCTGAAGGCGGGGGTCTGGTACCTGTGCGCGCGGGTCGCGGCGGCGGACGGCGGTGGCGACGGGCCCTTCCGCGTGTACCGCATCGACCGGTTCTCGGCGGTGGAACCCGGTGAGGCGCGGTTCGCCCGGGACGAGGGCTTCGACCTGCCCGCGTTCTGGTCGGAGCGGGCCGAGCAGTTCGCGCGTTCGATCCTGCGGGCCGAGGTCGTGGTGCGGCTGTCGCCCCGGGGCGTGCGGCAACTGCCGTACGCCGTCGACGCGCTGTCCGCGCGGGAGGCGCTGGACGGGGCGGACGCCCCGGACGCGGACGGCTGGGTGCGGGTGACGCTGCCGGTCGAGTCGGAGGAGGTCGCGCACACCCAGCTGCGAGGGCTCGGGCCGGAGGTGGAGGTACTGGCGCCGGCGGCCCTGCGGGAACGGTTCGCCGCGGACGCCCGGCGGTCGGTGGCGCTGTACGGGGACGAGGGTCCGGCCGCCACATAACGATCCGCCGCACTCCGCGTGCGCCGCTCCCGCCGAGGGCCGATGCTGGACCCGTGATGGACGAGACGGAGTTCTGGGAGCTGATCGACGCCACCCGGCAGGGCGCCGACGGCGACCCCGAGGAGCAGGCCGATCTCCTCGTGGAGCGGCTCCTCGGGCTGGACCCCGACCTGGTGCTCGACTTCGCCCGCCATTTCGAGGCCCGTTACAACCGCGCCTGCACCTGGGACCTGTGGGGCGCCGCCTGGGTGCTGCTGGGCGGGGCGAGCGACGACGCCTTCGACTACTTCCGCTGCTGGCTGATCGGCCAGGGCCGCGAGGTCTACGAGGGCGCGGTGCACGAGCCCGACTCGCTGGCCGAGCTGCTGGACGACTTCGACGAGGAGCTGGACGGCGACGGCGAGGAGCTGGGCTACGCGGCCGACGAGGCGTACGAGCAGCTCACCGGCGTCGTGGCGCCCGATCTGGGCATCGCGCCCGCGCCCGCGGAGCCGTCGGGCACCCCGATCGACCTGGAGGACGACCGGGCCCTGGCCGCCCGGTTCCCGCGCCTGTGGGAGCGGTTCGGGAGGGACTGAGGTCCGCGGGGCCGGGAGCGCGGTCTCAGGCGGTCCGGCGGCGGCCGGTGTCCGACGGCGGGTACGCCCGCGTCGGATCGGCCCCGACCGCCCGGTGCGGCGGCGCCGCGTCGGCCTCCTCCAGGGCGGAGGCCGTGACGGTGGCGGGGCCCGGGAGCACGGCGGCGACCGCGCACAGCACGGTCCAGGGGCCGCGCACCACCCGGCGTACGGCCCGGCCGGGGATTCGGGTGTCCGCCCGCTCGGTCCCGCGGCGGTCGTCGCTCATGGCTGTGCCGTTCCCGTGGACCCGGGCCGGCGCCGGTGGACGCCGCCGGTCAGCCGGGCCTGCCCTGGAGCCGGGCCGCCGTGGCGCGGATCTCCGGGAGTCGGGCGCGGAGGGCCTCGCCCGGGCAACTGGTCTGGTACCCCTCGTCGTGGCCGGCGACGGCGGGCAGCGTCGCGGTGGCGCCGGCGGCGTACCGGCTGAGGCCGTTGCTGGAGACCAGGCGGACCTCGCCGCGCGGGTCGGTGCCGGTCCCGCCGAGTTTCCAGGCGGCCAGCGCGGCGATCGCGTCGGTGAGCGCGTCGGGCACCGGCACGCCGGCGGTGAAGGTGCCGAGGGCGGCGATCCCCGTGGTGCGGTGGTTGAAGCCCTGCGTGTGGGCGCCGGTGACGGCGCGGTCGATGCCCCCGGCGCGGCCCTCGTAGATGGTGCCGCAGCGGTCGACGACGAAGTTGTAGCCGATGTCGTCCCAGTCACGGGCGCCGGTCTGGCCCGAGTAGACGCCCCGGAGGATGGCCGGCACGTCGGCGCAGTCGTAGCCGTTCGGCGTGTCCGTGTGGTGGACGAAGACGGCGAGGACCTCGTCGTCGTAGCGCGGCGGCGGCTGGGACCGGGCGGACCCGCCCAGCCAGACCGACCGGGGCACGACGGACGGCCGGGGCGCGGTGTAGCGGTCGGCGGCCGGGCGGGGGTCGGTGGCGGCGGCACGTTCCACCCCGTTCGCGCACAGCGCCAGGGCGACGACGGCGGCGAGCCCGGGAAGACAGCCGAGCACCACCGGCACCAGGCCCGGTCCGCCGGCCCCGCGCCCCGCACCACCGCGTTCCCGCCACGCACCGCCGGGCACGCGCGCCCCACCACCGCGTTCCCGCGACGCACCGCCGGGCGCGCGCGCCTCACCGCGCGCACGCCTCGCCCCTTCACGCGCGCGAGCCGCGCCGGGTACGCCGGGGAGGGAAGCCGCACGCCGCCGCCGGGCCCCGCGCCGTCCTCGGAAGACCCGCATGGTCCCACTCTCCGGTGCCGCGGTCCCGCCCGCGACGTGTGCTGTGCCACCCGGTGGAACCATCACCGCGGTCCACGACGTTTTCCGGTTGAACCCGGGCTGATCACGGGGCCCGTCCGGCACGTACTCAGGGTTCGGGGCCCGGCGCGGGCCCGGCGGAAAGGCGGCTCGTGTGGACCTGCTCGACATCGTGCTGACGCTGGTGGTGCTGGCCTACGCGGCCTCCGGCTACCGGCGCGGACTGGTGGCCGGCTGTGTCTCGCTGGCCGGTTTCGTGGGCGGCGCGGTGATCGGCGTGTGGGTCCTGCCGTGGGTGATGGACCTGGTGACACCGGGCTCGACGGCGGCGACGGTGACCGCGGTGGTCACGGTGCTGCTGCCGGCGGTGGCCGGCCACGAGCTGGCGGGGCGGCTGGCGCTGCGGCTGCGCCGGGAGCTGGACGCCGGTCCGCTGCGGGTGGCCGACGGGATCGGCGGCGCGGTGGCCAACGCGGCGGCCGCGCTGATCGTGGCGTGGGTGGCCGCCAGCGTCCTGGCGGCGTCCTCGTCCTCGCTGCTGACCTCGGCGATCCGGGATTCGACGCTGCTGGGCGCGGTGCAGCGGGCGATGCCGGACACCACCCCGGCGTGGTTCTCGGGCGCGACGTCCGCGCTGACCGAGGCGGGCTTCCCGCAGGTGTTCAATCCCTTCGAGAACGAGTCGACCGCCCAGGTCGCCGAGCCCTCCGGGGACAGTGTCACGCCCGCGGCCACCGAGGCGGCCAAGCTCAGCACGGTGAAGGTGGAGGGCGTCGCCGGGACCCAGGGCCGGGAGGGCAGCGGCTTCGTCTACGCGCCGGAGCACGTGATGACCAACGCCCATGTGGTGGCCGGCATCGACGACCCGACCGTGCGGGTGGGCGGCGTCGGGCCGACGCACGAGGCGCGGGTGGTGCTCTTCGACCCGGCCAAGGACGTGGCGGTGCTGTACGTGCCGGACCTGTCCGCGCCCGCGCTGCGCTTCGACGACGACGCGGAGCGCGGTGACGCGGCGGTGGTCGCCGGCTACCCGCAGGACGGGGACCTGGACCTGCGGGCGGCGACGGTGGCCAACCGGATCAGGGCCACCGGCCAGAACATCTACAACGACGCGAACGTCACCCGGGAGATCTACTCGGTCCGCTCCACGGTCCGCCCCGGGAACTCGGGCGGGCCGCTGCTGACCACCGACGGCCGGGTCTACGGCGTGGTCTTCGCCCGTTCCACCTCCGACGCCCGGACCGGTTACGTGCTCACGGCGGACGAGGTGGCCGACGAGGCCCGGCGCGCGGCCCAGGCGACGGAGCCGGTGGACACGGGCGAGCCGGTCACGTCCTGAGCGGGCGTGCACGCCTCCGCGCCGCGCCCGCCCGCGCTCACGCCCCGGTGAGCATCTGCCCCATCAGCACGTCGTCGACGTAGCGGCCGTCGAGGTGGAACTCCTCGGGCTGCACGCCCTCGACGACGAAGCCCTCCGACTCGTACAGCTTGCGGGCGGCCGTGTTGTGACCGAGGACCCGCAGGGTGATGCGGCGGAAGCCCTTCTCCCGGGCCTCCTCGACGGCGGCCCGCACCAGCGCGCGTCCCACGCCGTGTCCGCGTGCCCCGTCGGCGACGGCGAGGCCGCGGATCTGGCGGACGTGGGTGTTGGAGGCCAGCTCCGTGGGGAAGCCGAGACGGACGTAGCCGACGACGGCGCCGTCGAGTTCGGCGACCAGATGGGCGTCGGGCCCGCACGTGTCGCGGAAGAAGGGGTCGTCCGGTCCCGGCGGGGGCGAGACGGCGTGCAGGTAGGACCAGGTGTCGAGGTCGATCCGGCGCAGTGACTGCTCGTCCTCGGACCGGGCGCGGCGTATGTGCGGGGCTGGCATGACGGTCACTGTACGACGCGGACGCGCGGCCCGGTCCAGCGCTTTTCGGGGCCGACCGGCAGGATGGGCGCATGGACGATGCACGGAGGACCCGGGAGCGTTCCCGGGTCGCGGTGGCCGGTGCCTCCGGCCTGATCGGCGGCGCGCTGGTGCGGTCCCTGACGGCGGACGGCCACGAGGTGGTGCGTCTGGTCCGGCACCGGCCCCGCAGCGCGGACGAGGTCCGCTGGGACCCGGAGGCCGGACGCGTGGACACGGCCGGACTGACCGGGTGCGACGCCGTGGTCAACCTGGCCGGGGCCGGGGTGGGCGACCACCGCTGGACCGACGACTACAAGACCCGCATCCGCAGCAGCCGGGTGCACGGCACGACGGCGCTGGCCGAGGCCGTCGCCTCGATGGAGCAGCCGCCGCGGGTCTTCCTGAACGGCAGCGCGATCGGCTTCTACGGGGAGACCGGCGACCACCCGGTGGACGAGGAGGCGCCCGCCGGAGAGGGCTTCCTGCCGTCCGTGTGCCAGGAGTGGGAGGCCGCCGCGGCACCCGCGCGGCACGCGGGCGTACGGACCGTGTTCGCCCGGACCGGCCTGGTCGTCGCCCGCGGGGGCGGCGCCTGGGGCCGGCTCTTCCCGCTCTTCCGGGCAGGTCTCGGCGGGCGGCTGGGCGACGGCTCGCAGTACTGGTCGTTCGTGTCCCTGCACGACGAGGTGGCCGCGCTCCGGCACCTCCTGGACCGCGCTGACCTGTCCGGCCCCTTCAACCTGACGGCCCCGCGCCCGGTGACCAACCGTGAGGTCACCGTGGCGATGGGGCGGGTGCTGCACCGGCCGACGCCGTTCGCGGTGCCGGCGCCGGTCCTGCGCGTGGTGCTGGGCGAGATGGCGGGGGACGTCCTGGGCAGCGCCCGGGTCCTGCCCGCCCGCCTGCTGGAGTCGGGCTTCCGCTTCGCGTTCCCGGAGATCGACGGGGCGATCCGGGCCGCGCTGTGAGGGCGTGGGGCGGGAGCCGGTCGGCGCGGTGAGACCGCGTGAGACCGTTCACGACCGTGTGAGCCCGTTCGAGCACCATATGGCACGCACATGCGACCACCGTGCGACCGTGCCCTGCCCCCGAGCGATTCCCGTTGTCCGTTTCCCGCCCTAACCTCGTGTCGAACTCGGGTATCCCTCAAGCCGGTTGGGGGCATGACGTCTCCAGCGGCCGCGCAACCTCGAGGAGGGGCACGTGCTTGAGCCCGCGTACCAGGCGGACGTCGTCGTCGTGGGGGCCGGGATCGCCGGACTCGTCGCGGCGCATCGGCTGACCAGCGCAGGAGTGACGACCACGGTCCTGGAGGCCGCCCACGCGGTGGGCGGCAGGATGGCGACGGAGAAGGTCGACGGCTTCCGGCTCGACAGAATCGGGCAGGTGCTGTCGACCGCGTGTCCCGAACTGCGGCGCGCCCCCGGGCTGGAGGGCCTCGCGCTGCTGCCCTTCACCCCAGGGGTGCTGCTGCACAGCGAGGGCCGCCACCACCGCGCCGGCGCCCCGCCGTCCGCCCGGGGCGCAAGGGGCGCACTCCATGCTGTGCGCGCCCTGGCGAGCGCCCCCCGTTCGGTTCCCGCGCCCCGGCGCCCGGTCGTCGCGGCCCGGGCGCCGGGAAGGCCCGTGCCCGTCCCCCGCACGCGGGCGGGCGCTCCCCTGGGCACGGCCGTCGACCAGGCCCGCCTCGGTGCCGCGCTGACCCGTCTCGCCGGCACCCCGGTCGAACGGCTGCTGGCCCGGCCGGAGCTGTCCGCGGCGCGGGCCCTGGCCGGTCGCGGGCTGCCGCCCCGCACGATCGACGGCTTCCTGCGCCCCTTGCTCGCGGCACTGCTCTGCGACCCCGACCTCACCACCTCCAGCCGGGTCGCCGACCTCGCGCTGCGGGACTTCGCCCGCGGCGGGCTCGGGCTGCCCGAGGGCGGTGCGGAGGCGCTGCCCGAGCTGCTGGCCCGGCGGCTGCCGCCGGGCACGGTGCGCACCGGCGTCCGGGTCACCTCGGTGGCCACCAACGCCGTCACCACCGCCGAGCACGGGGTCGTCCGCTGCCGGGCCGTCCTGGTGGCGACCGACGCCCGGGCCGCGGCCGAGCTGCTGCCGGGCCTGCGGGTGCCGGACTTCCACCCGGTGACGGTCGTGCACCACACCACCGACGAGCCGCCGGCGACCGGCGCCTCCCTGCTGCTGGACGCGGACCGGGGCGGCCCGGTCGCCCACACCGCGGTGGTCAGCCACGTGGACCCGTCCCGCGCTCCGGTCGGGCGCGCGCTCGTCTCGTCGACGGTCCTCGGCCCGCCCCCGCCCGACGTCGACACCGCCGTGCGCATCCACCTGTCCCGTCTCTACGGCACCCCGACCACCCGCTGGGAGACCCTCGCCGTGCACCACACGCCCGAGGCCGTCCCGGCGATGCGCCCGCCGCACGATCCGCGCAGGCCGGTACGGCTGCTGGCCGGCCTGTACGTGTGCGGCGACCACCGCGACACCAGCGGCGTCCGGGGCGCCCTGCACTCGGGCCACCGCGCCTCGGCGGCGATCCTGGCCGACCTGGGGGCCGGACGCCCGATGCACGCGGCGGAACCGCCCCGGACGGCCGACGCGGCCGCCTGACCCCCTCCGGCGCCCCGCCGCCCCACCCGACCCCCGGGACGGCGGGCCCTGCCGCACCCGCGCCCGCGTCGTGGGCGGTCCGGCTACCCGAGGGCCGCGACCTTGTCGCGGTACCCCCGCACCGGGGCCGCGTCCTTGTACGGCTCCAGCCGTCGTTCGAAGTCCCGGACGTACTCCGCCGCCCGCGCCGACCTCATCTCGGCCGCCTGCCCGGCCGCCTCGGCGGCCAGCTGGCAGGCCTGGTCCAGCTCGCCGAGGCCGAGGCGGGCGGTGGCGAGGACGACCCGGCAGAACAGCCGGCTGCGCGCGTACACGGGGGCGCGCAGCAGCAGCGAACGCTCCGCGTACTGGGCGGCGGCGCGGAACTGCTGCAGGTCCCGGTGGCAGTGCCCGAACTCGTCGGCGAGCTGTGCCTCGTCGAAGAAGCGCGCCCAGTGCGGCACCTCGTCGCCGGGCCGGGCGGCCTCCAGGGCGCGCTCGGCCCGGACCAGCGAGGCGGTGCAGGCCCGCACCTCGCCGAGGAGACCGTGCGCCCGCGCCTCGGCGGCGTGCAGCAGGGTCTGCACGACCGGCGGCGCGGAGGTCCCCACCCCCTGCTGCGCCACCCGCGCCAGCTGCACCGCCTCGCGCCCGTGCCCCAGGTAGACGGCCTGCCGGCTCATGGTGACCAGCACATAGGAGCCGTACGCCCGGTCCCCGGCCGCCTGGGCGAGCCGCAGCGCCTGGACGAAGTAGCGCTGGGCGAGGCCGTGCGCGGCGATGTCGTACGACGTCCAGCCCGCGAGCCGGGTCAGGTCGGCGGCGGCGGCGAACAGGCGGCGGCCGGTCTGCTCGCCGTAGGTGCCGCGCAGCATCGGCTCCAGCTCGTGCTCGAGGTAGCGCACGAGCGCCTGCCGGGCGTGCCCGCCGCCGTACCGGTCGTCCAGGCTGCGGAACAGTTCGCCGACCGAGCGCAGCGCGGCGAGGTCGCCGCCGGTGACCTTCTGGCCGGGGCCCCGCTCGGCGGCCGGGGCGCGGCGGCGGGACGGGTCGAGCGGTACGGGCCCCCGCGGGGTGACGGGCCGCCCCTGCGCCGGGATCCGGACGGGCACCTCGGCACGGGCCACCTTCTCGTCGGGCCGTCCGATCAGCCAGTCCCGGCTGGGCACGACCAGGCCGGCCGGGGTGAAGGCGATCTTGCGCAGTTCGGCGTGGCTGCCGGAGTCCTTGCGCCACAGCCCGCCGACGATGTCGACGGCCTCCTCCGGGGTGGCGGCGAACTCCAGCCCCGCGTAGACGGGCGCGCAGGCGTCCAGACCGAGGTCCTGGGCGCTGAGGCGGCGGCCGAGGCGCCGGGTGAAGACCTCGGCGATCAGCGCCGGCGTGGTGCCGCGGGGCTGCTGGCCCCGCAGCCACCGGGTGACGGACGTCTTGTCGTATCTCAGGTCCAGGCCGTGTTCGAGTCCGAGCTGGTCGACGCGACGCGCGAGACCCGCGTTCGAGAACCCCGCTTCGGCGATGAGCGCGGCGAGCTGGCGGTTGGGGGTGCGCTGCGCGGGTCGTTCCGTCATGGTGCGGTGCGGTCTCCTGCCTTCCGGGCGTTCGAAGTGCCCGGAGCGCCTGTGAGCAGCCCTTATGGCCTCGTGAACGGCGCGAATGTAGCGGAGAGTAAGCACCCGATCGCACACTTCGACCGGCATTCATCCGATCGTGTGAGGATTGCCCGCCCGGCTGACGACGGGCGGGCGGTCGTACAGTGGCGTGGGCACGGTTCGTGCCTTACGACCTTCCAGGGAGGCAGTTGCCGTGAGTGAGCTGCGGTTCGTCCGAATGGGGTTCGGTGCCGATCGCGTCGACTACCAGGAGGCGTGGGACGAGCAGCGCCGGGTGCACGCCGCGCGCTTCGCCGACGAGGTCCCGGACACCGTGCTGCTCCTCGAACACCCGCCGGTCTACACCGCCGGCCGGCGCACCGAGGACAGCGAGCGTCCGCTGGACGGCACGCCGGTGATCGATGTGGACCGCGGCGGCAAGATCACCTGGCACGGTCCGGGCCAGCTGGTGGGCTACCCGATCCAGAAGCTCCCGCGCCCGGTGGACGTCGTGGCGCACGTGCGGCGGCTGGAGGAGGCCCTGATCCGCACCTGCGCGGAGTTCGGCCTGGAGACCACCCGGGTGGAGGGCCGCAGCGGGGTCTGGGTGCTCGGTGACCCGGTCGAGCAGCGCCCCGCGCTCGGCGGGCTCTCCCTGGACTTCGACCCTCGCCTGACGGACGAGGAGTTCGACCCCCGCCTCAACGGCCCCGACTACGCCCCCTCCAACGCCGGCCAGCGCCGCGAGGACCGCAAGATCGCCGCGATCGGCATCCGGGTGGCCAAGGGGGTCACCATGCACGGCTTCGCCCTGAACGTGAACCCGGACAACAAGTGGTTCGACCGGATCATCCCGTGCGGCATCCGTGACGCGGGCGTCGCCTCGCTGGCGAACGAACTGGGCCGGGACGTGACCATCGAGGAAGTCCTGCCGGTGGCCGAGCGCCACCTGCGCGACGTCCTGGAGAACGCGGAACTGAGGCCGAGGGTGATCGAGAAGGCACCGGCGGCGTGAATCCGGCGCCGGGGGCATAAACCCGGCCCGTCCGGTGTTTGAGGACGAGGCCGTTCAGGCCGACAGCGGGGGTCCGGGGGCGGCAGCCCCCAGCAGGTCCAGCACCCTCGCCGGCCACCAAATCAACGGGCGTACCCTGGGGCACGCCGAAGAATCAATCGCTAGGGAGCCGGTCGTGTCCGCAGTCGCACCCGACGGACGCAAGATGCTGCGCCTGGAGGTCCGCAACAGCCAGACCCCCATCGAGCGCAAGCCCGAGTGGATCAAGACCCGGGCGAAAATGGGCCCCGAGTACACGAAGATGCAGAACCTCGTGAAGAGCGAGGGCCTGCACACGGTCTGCCAGGAAGCCGGCTGTCCCAACATCTACGAGTGCTGGGAGGACCGCGAGGCGACCTTCCTCATCGGCGGCGACCAGTGCACCCGGCGCTGCGACTTCTGCCAGATCGACACCGGCAAGCCCGAGGCCCTCGACCGCGACGAGCCCCGCCGCGTCGGCGAGTCCGTGGTCACCATGGACCTGAACTACGCCACCATCACCGGCGTCGCCCGCGACGACCTGCCCGACGGCGGCGCGTGGCTGTACGCGGAGACGGTGCGCCAGATCCATCAGCAGACGGCGGACCGCGAGGCCGGCCGCACCAAGGTGGAGCTGCTCGCGCCCGACTTCAACGCGGTGCCGGAGCTGCTGCGGGAGGTCTTCGAGTCCCGCCCCGAGGTCTTCGCGCACAACGTCGAGACGGTCCCCCGCATCTTCAAGCGCATCCGCCCCGGCTTCCGCTACGAGCGCTCCCTGAAGGTGATCACCGAGGCCCGCGACTTCGGTCTGGTCACCAAGTCGAACCTGATCCTGGGCATGGGCGAGACCCGCGAGGAGATCAGCGAGGCGCTGAAGGAACTCCACGAGGCCGGCTGCGAGCTGATCACCATCACGCAGTACCTGCGCCCGTCGGTGCGCCACCACCCCGTGGAGCGCTGGGTCAAGCCGCAGGAGTTCGTGGAGCTGAAGGAGGAGGCCGAGCAGATCGGCTTCTCCGGCGTGATGTCGGGCCCGCTGGTGCGGTCCTCGTACCGCGCCGGGCGGCTCTACGGAATGGCCATGGAGCAGCGCCGGACCGCCACCGTCTGAGCGGTGCCGCCCGGCCGCCCTCCGGCGACCGTGTGAATTCACGCACAAGCTGCTACCGGCCGGTAAAGGCCGATATGCCACGGCCCCGACCGTCCTCGCAGATGAGGGCACCGGTCGGGGCCGCGTCGTCGTTCCGGGGGGCGGCATCGCGGCTTCATGTCCGTTTGACCGGCGGGTCACGCCCTGGTAACACCAATCAGTGACCCTGGTATCACGCCACGTACACCCGTCTCCGTACCCGGAGCCGTACCGAGGGGGGACCTCCACGATGCAGGCCGCGCCCGTCCGCGCCACCGCCGTACGCGCCACCGCCATTCCGTCGTTCACCACCGCCCTGCGGGCCGTCGAGTCGCTGCTGATGAGCGGCGGCCAGCGCACCGCGCGGCGCAACGCCTGGACCTCCGTGCTGGAGGACCGCCGCCGCGCCAAGGACCGGATCGAGACGGAGCGCGTCCTGCGGCAGTCCGTCGCCGACCGCGCCTGACGCCTCCCCCTTCCGGTCCGCGCGCCCTCCCCGGCCCGCTCCCGCCGGGCACTGCCGTCGTCCGCGCTCGCGGCTACCCGTAGACTTCGTGCCATGGCGAGGAAGGAACCTGCAGCGGACGCTGCGAATCCCGGGCGACTGAAGCAGATCGCTCTGACCTACAAGATGACCCGCAAGGCCGACAAGAAGATCGGTCTTGTACTCGCGGGTGTCGGCATCGTCGTCTTCGGTGTCTTCCTCGCGATCGGTTTCCTGGTCGGTCACCCCATCTATCTCGGCATCCTGGGCCTGCTGCTCGCCTTCCTCGCGACGGCGATCGTCTTCGGGCGCCGGGCCGAGCGGGCGGCCTTCGGGCAGATGGAGGGCCAGCCGGGCGCCGCCGCGGCCGTACTGGACAACGTCGGCCGGGGCTGGACGACCACCCCGGCGGTGGCGATGAACCGCAACCAGGACGTGGTGCACCGGGCGGTCGGCAAGGCCGGCATCGTGCTGGTCGCGGAGGGCAACCCGAACCGGGTGAAGTCCCTGCTCGCCGCCGAGAAGAAGAAGATGAACCGCATCGTCGCCGACGTGCCCGTGCACGATCTGATCGTCGGCACCGGCGAGGGCCAGGTCGAGCTGAAGAAGCTGCGCACCACCATGCTCAAGCTGCCCCGCGTCCTGTCCGGCCCGCAGGTCACCGTGACCAACGACCGGCTGCGCGCCCTCGGCGACCTGATGAGCAACATGCCGCTGCCCAAGGGCCCGATGCCGAAGGGCATGCGCATGCCCAAGGGCGGCAACCCCAGGCAGCGCTGACCTCGCGTCCACGGCACCGCGCCGCGCGTCAGACGCGTACTTCCACGGTGCGCGCCAGCCGGTCGTGCAGGCCGCGGCCGTCGCGGTCCCAGATCAGGGCCGGGAGGGCGACGCACAGCAGGACGGAGCGCAGCAGGGCGCGCAGCGGGTTCGGGCGGCCCGTGGCCAGGTCCACGACGCGCAGGCCGAAGAGGCGCTTGCCCGGGGTGAAGCCGATCGTGCCGACGGTCAGCACGCTCAGCACGAAGAAGATCAGCAGGGCCCAGTTGCTGGTCGCCTGGCCGTAGCCGTCCGTGATCAGGCCGTATGCGATCAGCAGGCACAGGGCCCAGTCGACGGCCAGGGCGCCGAGCCGCCGGCCCGGGCGGGCGATCGAGCCCGGTCCCTCCTCGGGCAGACCGAGCTGCTCGCCCCGGTACCCGAGGTCCGCGCCGGACTCTTCGATGGCCGCGCGCGGCCCGGAAAGCCACGATCCGATTGCTTGCCTGTTGTCCACCCGACCACGGTACTGCGCCCGTGCGCGGCGCCGGACGGAGGGTGCGCGAAAGGGGACGAGAGGGGCGCACGGCGGGGGTGTGACGGTCCCGGAAGGGGCCTACGCTGGAACGGAGCCGGTTAACTTCTGCGAAACAAATGGGTCACGCCCGAGAAATCACCCGTCCCTAGGGTCGAGGAAGCGTGTGCCACCCGCACTGGCCGCACGAACGATCTACCACCCCGGCGGGACGGTCGGGAGTAGGAGGAGCTGGATGTTCCAGAACGCCGACGAGGCCAAGAAGTTCATCGCGGACGAGGACGTCAAGTTCGTCGACGTCCGGTTCTGCGACCTGCCGGGCGTCATGCAGCACTTCACGTTGCCCGCCGAGGCGTTCGACCCCGACGACGAGCAGGCCTTCGACGGGTCCTCGATCCGCGGCTTCCAGGCCATCCACGAGTCGGACATGTCCCTGCGCCCCGACCTGTCCACCGCGCGCATCGACCCGTTCCGCCGGGACAAGACCCTCAACATCAACTTCTTCATCCACGACCCGATCACGGGCGAGCAGTACTCCCGCGACCCGCGGAACGTGGCGAAGAAGGCCGAGGCGTACCTCGCCTCCACCGGCATCGCCGACACGGCGTTCTTCGGCCCGGAGGCGGAGTTCTACGTCTTCGACTCCGTCCGCTTCGCCACCAGCGCGAACGAGTCCTTCTACCACATCGACTCCGAGGCCGGCGCCTGGAACACCGGTGCCCTGGAGGACAACCGCGGTTACAAGGTCCGCTACAAGGGCGGCTACTTCCCGGTCCCGCCGGTCGACCACTTCGCCGACCTGCGCGCCGAGATCTCCCTGGAGCTGGAGCGCTCCGGCCTGAAGGTCGAGCGCCAGCACCACGAGGTGGGCACCGCCGGCCAGGCCGAGATCAACTACAAGTTCAACACGCTGCTCGCCGCCGCCGACGACCTCCAGCTCTTCAAGTACATCGTGAAGAACGTGGCGTGGAAGAACGGCAAGACCGCGACCTTCATGCCGAAGCCGATCTTCGGCGACAACGGCTCGGGCATGCACGTCCACCAGTCGCTGTGGAGCAACGGCGAGCCGCTCTTCTACGACGAGCAGGGCTACGCCGGCCTGTCCGACACCGCCCGCTACTACATCGGCGGCATCCTCAAGCACGCCCCGTCGCTGCTGGCCTTCACCAACCCGACGGTGAACTCCTACCACCGCCTGGTGCCGGGCTTCGAGGCGCCGGTGAACCTGGTCTACTCGCAGCGCAACCGCTCCGCCGCGATGCGCATCCCGATCACGGGCTCGAACCCGAAGGCCAAGCGCGTCGAGTTCCGCGCCCCGGACGCCTCCGGCAACCCGTACCTGGCCTTCTCGGCGCTGCTGCTGGCCGGCCTGGACGGCATCAAGAACAAGATCGAGCCGGCCGAGCCGATCGACAAGGACCTCTACGAGCTGGCTCCCGAGGAGCACGCGAACGTGGCGCAGGTCCCGACCTCCCTCGGCGCCGTCCTCGACCGCCTCGAGG
The DNA here is from genome assembly GCA_002155895.1 of Streptomyces rochei. GTDB lineage: Bacteria > Actinomycetota > Actinomycetes > Streptomycetales > Streptomycetaceae > Streptomyces > Streptomyces rochei. Next base: position 614 of record MUMD01000326.1, on the reverse strand, counting down.
CCGACCACGAGTTCCTCCTCCAGGGCGACGTGTTCACGCCGGACCTGATCGAGACGTGGATCGACTTCAAGCGGGCCAACGAGATCGCCCCGCTGCAGCTGCGTCCGCACCCGCACGAGTTCGAGATGTACTTCGACGTGTGATCGTCCCCGATCGCCACGCGGTCCGTCCGGCGCCCCTCGTCCCCCGTCCTCGGGGGCGGGGGGCGCCGTCGTCGGCCGAAAAGCTTCACACCGGGGACGCGGCCCGGGATCATGGATACTGAGACTGTTGTTCGAGCCAGGGGACGGGGAGAGGCACCGGACATGTCCGAGCGGGACGACGAGGAACGCGAGTTCGACATCAAGTGGGCGGACGGCGCGGAGCACAAGGAGCCGTCAGCGCGCGCCCGGATGCTCGCCGCGCGCTGGAAGGAGAACCCGCCCGGACCGGTCCCCTTCCGTGGCGATCCCGAGCACGTGGGATCCGCGCGCCGGTCGTCGTGGGTGTCCACCGCGGTGGTGCTCGGCTGCGTGGCCGCGGTGATCGTCCTGCTGGGGTACATCAACTTCCGGGCGCCCTACTAGGCCCTGTCGTCACACTCCCGTCTGCCCCGCGACGCCATGCACGCACTC
>MUMD01000325.1 GCA_002155895.1 Streptomyces rochei | reverse complement strand
CCCAACAGCCCCGATCCACAGGGACCTTCGGCCACCACGGAACGAGAAGGCCGAACGGTGCCGGGCGGTGACCGGACGGCCCCTTACGCGCGCGCCGGCGGGGGCAAAGGCTGGGAAGGGTTCACCCACCAGCCCAGTCGCCCTCGGACGTGGGCGGGAAGGAGTCCCGATGAGCTCGACGACCCTCGACGCTCCGGCCGTGGAGCGGCTGGTCGCGGCGGCCGTGGCCGCACCGTCCCTGCACAACACCCAGCCCTGGCGCTTCCGGCTCGATACCGACACCCGCACGGTACGGATCGACGCCGCCGCTGACCTGGCGCTGCGCCACACCGACCCGGTGGGCCGCGCCGTGCATGTGTCCGTGGGCTGCGCGGTCCTCAACCTGCGTGTCGCCGCCGCCCACTTCGGCTGGGCGCCGGTGACCCGGCTGCTCCCGTGCCCGGACCGTCCCGCTCTGCTCGCCACGGTCCGGCTCGCCGAAGCGGTGCGTGGTGCGCCGTCGACCGGCTTGTACGAGGCGGTGTGGCGCCGGCACAGCAGTCGTTTCCCCTTCTCCGGGCGACCGCTGCCGTCGGACCTGCTCGCCGAGCTGGCCGAGGCCGCCCATCTGGAGGGTGCGACCCTGCGTTTCCCGGGGCGCGACGACACCGAGCGGGTGTTGCGCGCCACGCGGGAGGCGGAGTGGCGCAACCGGGCCGACACCGACCGCGCGGTGGAGAGCCGTCGGCTGGTCAGTGGCCCGCACTCCCCGTGGCTGGGGCTCCCGGCAGCGGTTCTCGGCCCGCAGGACGCCCTGGAGCGCATGCCGATGCGGGACTTCGGGGCCCACCGGCACCCGGAGGTGCTGCCCGCCCGTGCCTTCGAGACGCGTCCGACGCTCGCGCTGCTGTCCACGGCACACGACCGGCGGACGGACTGGCTGCGGGCCGGCCAGGCCCTGGAACACGTGCTTCTGCTGGCCACCCGACGCGGGGTGCGCGCGTCGCTTCTTCACCAGGCCATGGAGTGGCCCGATCTGCGCCGGGCCCTCGACGGTCTGTCGGCCGACGGTCCTCGCCTGTACACGCAGATGGTGATCCGGCTCGGGTACGGGCCCGAGGGTCCCGCGTCACCGCGCCGCCCGGTCGAGGAGGTAGTGGAAGCCGACGTGTGACCACGCCTGCCGCCCGGTCCCGTCGGCGACGCGACCGGGCGGTGCTCTTCCAAGTCGGTCAGCGTGAGCACTCCGTGCCCGTCTGCCACGCGTGTCACCCCGCGTCGACGCGCCCGTGTTCCACGGCCTGTGGTGTCTCCGCACTGTCCGGCTCGCGCCGGACGTGCACCCGCATGTCGGGAGCGTCGGCCAGTGTGTTGCTCACCGTGCAGTGCGAGACCACCGCTCGCAGCGCGGTCAGCCGCTCGGCGGGCAGGGACGGGGCGTGGACGGTCATCGACAGGGAGGCGACCCGTGCGGGGCGGTCGTCGGCCATGCGGAAGTCCGCCCGGACGGTGAGGCCGTCCCGGCTGAGGCCATGCCGGTCCAGGTACCGGCCCGCGTAGTGCGCGGTGCAGGAGGCCACGGACGCGATGAAGAGTTCCACGGGCGTGGGCGCCGTGTCCCTGCCACCGGCGGTCCGTGGCTGGTCGACGGTCAGGACGTGTCCCCGTACCCGCACTTCGAAGGCGTCGCCGGCGACAGGCGTCACGTCGACGCGTCCGGCCGGCCCGTCAGGGGCGGGCTCCACGGCGGCGGCCTGGAAGAGCAGCAGACCGGCCAGGCGCCGCGCCTCCTCGGCCGTCAGCGACGGCCACGGAGCCCGGCTGTCGTGCGGGGCACGGGCAGTGTCCAGGACGACGCGGCCCATGGAAGCCGGGAGATCCTGGGGCGCGAGTCGTGTGACGTTGATGGTGCGTCCGCAGCGGCTGGTCATCCTCATGACGTCTCCCGGCCGAGTGCCTTGCCCTCGAGCCTGAAGCGTGCTCGACGCGGCTGCTCCGCCCACCCGAGCCGGGCCGGCGGGCCGGGCCGGCCCCGGTCGTCCGCCTCGGCACCTCAATGTGACCGCGGTCGCGGTCCGCCGTCATGGGCCGGGGGACCCGCGCGCCGTGTGCCGATGGTCCCGGTGCGCCAGTCCCCGTTCGGCAGGGGCCTCAACGCGCCGCTCGCCCGCTGGCACCGTGCGTCACCGGGCGGACCGGCCGCTCTCCGCCGCGTCCGGCAACTGCGCCAGCGGCGCGTGCCACACCAGCCGCGTCCCCTTGCCGCCGGGGCTTTCCAGCTCCAGGTCGCCGCCGAGCTTCCGTGCTCGCTCGGCCATGTTGGTCAGACCGCTGCGGCGGCCTCCGTCCGGAATGCCGACGCCGTTGTCCGTGACCGTCAGGCGGACCTGCTTGCCGTCCGTCTCCAGCACGACGTCGGTGCGGTCGGCGCCGGCGTGCCGGGCGACGTTGGTCAGGGATTCGGTGAGGACGGCCATGACGTGGTCGGCGGTCTGGGCGGGCACGTGCGTGTCGAGCAGGCCCTCCATGCGGACGCTGGGAGCGAAGCCGAGGAGCGGGGCGGCCTCGCCGATCGCGCGCACGGCGCGCGAGCGCAGGCCGGGCGCCGCGTCGTCGTCGCGGGAGCGGAGGCCGAAGATCGTCGACCTGATGATCTTGATGGTCTCGTCGAGGTCGTCCACGGCCCGCAGGATCCGCTCGGAGGCCATGGCGTCCTGGACGCGGCGACCGGCGCTCTGCAGGGTCATGCCGGTGGCGAAAAGCCGTTGGATGGCCAGGTCGTGCAGGTCGCGGGCGATCCGGTCGCGGTCCTCCAGCAGGGTGATCTGTTCGGCGTCCGCGCGTCGTTCCGCCAGTTCCATCGCGACGGCGGCCTGGGCGGCGAAGACCTGGAGCGGCTCGGTCTCCTTCTCGGAGAACTCCCGGCCGCCGGACTGCCGGACCAGCAGCACCACACCGCGGGCCTCGTCGCCCGTGCCGATCGGCACGGCTACGGCCGGCCCGAGCCCTTCGAAGCGTGGCGGACCGGCTGAGACCCGGGAGTCGCACGAGACGTCCGAGCTGCTGACCGATGCCCGCTGGAGGAACGCCTGCCCGATGAGCGTGCCCTCCGTGGGCAGTACGATCCCGCGCCATGCGTCGGCCTCCTGGCCGATGGCGAGCTCGACGGCGAGGTTGTCGGTTCCGCTCACCGGCATGGCCACCACGCTCAGGGCGGAAGCGGTGATCTCCCTGGCACGTTCGGCGATCAGCGCCAGCACACCGCCCTGGTCCGCGCCGGACATCAGGGTGTGGGTGATCTCGGCGTTCACCTGGAGCCAGCGCTCGCGCAGCCGGGACTCCTCGTAGAGACGGGCGTTGTCGATCGCGACGCCGGCCGCCACGGCCAGCGTCGCCAGCACCGACTCGTCGTCCTCGTCGAACTGCTGCCCGCCGCGCTTCTCCGTCAGGTACAGGTTGCCGAAGATGTGGTCGCGCACCCGGATCGGTACGCCGAGGAAGGTGTTCATCGGCGGGTGGTGGGCCGGGAACCCGTAGGAGGCAGGGTGGTCGGAGAGCTTGGCCAGGCGCAGCGGCTCGGGGTGTCGGATCAGCTCGCCCAGGATGCCGTGACCCTCCGGATAGGGGCCGATGCGCGCGATCTGCTCCGCGTCGACGCCCACCGTGTGGAAGGCGGACAGCCGCTTGCCGTCCGGACCGATGACCCCGAGCGCCGCGTACTCCGCGTCGACCAGGGCCGCCGCGGCCTCGACGATGCTGCGCAGCGCCTGCTCCAGGTCGAGCTCGCGGCCGACCGACAGCACGGCCTCCAGGAGGCTGTGGACCCGGTCCCGGGTGCCGCGCGCCGCGTCCAGCCGGGCCTGCAGCTCCTCCAGCAGCTCGTCCAGCCGCAGCTGGGGCAGCCGCACCCGTGCCTCGTGGGCCTCCTCGGCGTTCTCCACCGCTGCTCCTCCAACGCCTCACCGCATGTCGGCAGCCTTACCGTGCACCTGCCACGGTAGCGGCTCGAACAGGGAGACGATAAGGGATCAGCGCAGCCGCAGGGCCGGCTGGCCGGAACCGTCAGCTCCGGGGCAGTCGGGCCGCGACGTACGAGGTGAGGTCGAGCAGTCGGTTGGTGTAACCCCATTCGTTGTCGTACCAGCCGAAGACCTTGACCAGGTCGCCGTGGGTCTGGGTGAGGGGGGCGTCCAGGACGCAGGAGGCGGGGTCGCCGACCACGTCGCGGGAGACGATCGGGGCGTCGGACACCCGCAGGACGTCCTTCAGCGGTCCCTCGGCGGCCTCGCGGTAGGCGGCGTTGATCTCCTCCGCGCTCACCGCCCGCTCGAGTACCACGGTCAGGTCGGTCAGCGAGCCGTCCTCGACCGGAACGCGCACGGCGCTGCCGTCCAGCGTGCCCGCCAGCTCGGGCAGGACCAGGCCGACGGCGCGGGCGGCGCCGGTGGTGGTGGGGATGATGTTGACCGCCGCAGAGCGGCCCCGGCGCAGGTCCTTGTGGGGGCCGTCCAGGACCACCTGGTCGTTGGTGTAGCCGTGGATCGTGGTCATCAGTCCCTTGACGACGCCGAAGTGCTCGTCGAGGACCTTGACCATGGGAGCCACGCAGTTGGTGGTGCACGAGGCGTTGGAGATCACGTGGTGGTTCTCCGGGTCGTACGTGCCCTCGTTGACGCCCATGACGATCGTGGCGTCGACGTCCTTGCCGGGCACGGACAGGAGTACCTTGCGCGCGCCGGCCGCCAGGTGCAGGCCGGCCTGGTCGCGGGTGCGGAAACGGCCGGTGGACTCGATCACCACGTCCACGCCGAGGCCGCCCCAGTCCAGCGCGGCCGGGTCGCGCTCGGCGGTCACCGCGATGCGGTGTCCGTCCACGGTCAGCGAGGTCTCGTCGTGCTCGACGGGGCGGTTCAGCCGGCCGTACGTCGAGTCGTACGTCAGCAGGTGCGCGAGCGCCGCCGGGGAGGTGACGTCGTTGACCGCCACCACCTCCAGCGGCGCTGCCGCGGCGCCGGTGCGTTCCAGGACGCAACGCAGGTAGTTCCGGCCGATCCGGCCGAAGCCGTTGATACCCACTCGCACGGTCATGTCTTCCGTCCTCCCCTTGGTGCGGCGATGCCCGGCGGTGTTCCGGGACCGCTCTCAGCCTGCCGCCCGGGAGTCCGTGCGGGTATGGGCCGGGCGGGGGCGGGCCGTGGGGACCTTCGGCCCCCACGGGACCGGGTGCGGGGCCGAGCGAGGGACTCGGCCCGTTACTGGCCTTCGCCGCGCATCCGGTCGCGTGCCTGGGTGGCGATGACGGCGGCCTGGATACGGCGTTCCACGCCGAGCTTGGCGAGCAGGCGGGAGATGTGGTTCTTGACCGTCTTCTCGGCCAGGTAGAGCCGCTGGCCGATCTGCCGGTTGGTGAGCCCTTCGCCGATCAGTTCGAGGATCTCGCGTTCCCGGTCGGTGAGACCCGGCAGCATCTCCGGCTCCTCGGCCGGCTGCTGCCCGCCGCCCCGCAGCCGTGCCATCAGCTTGGTCGTGGCGCTGGCGTCCAGCAGCGACTGGCCGCGGGCCACCGTGCGCACGGCCGAGACCAGGTCCGAGCCCTGGATCTGCTTGAGGACGTATCCGGCCGCCCCCGCCATGATCGAGTCCAGCAGCGCCTCCTCGTCGTCGAAGGAGGTCAGCATCAGGCAGGCCAGGTCCGGCATCCGCGACCGCAGCTCGCGGCAGACGGTCACGCCGTCTCCGTCGGGCAGGCGCACGTCGAGGACGGCCACGTCGGGGCGCAGGGCGGGGACCCGGACCAGCGCCTGTTCCACCGTCGCGGCTTCTCCGACCACGGTGATGTCCGGTTCGTCGTCCAGCAGGTCGTGCACCCCGCGTCGTACCACTTCGTGGTCGTCCAGGAGGAAGACCCTGATCGGGCTTCCCGTGCTGTCGCCCTGCTCGCTGTGCGCCATCGAATGCTCCTCGCCATGCCTCGGTCTGTGTCGGAATCCTTTCTTCCCAGGATGGCCGAGGTCCAGGGCCGGTCGGCCCCGATTTCGCCTGCGTCAGTGGGCCATGAGGCCGCGCTCGCGGAACTGGCCACGCACCCGGTCCACCAGCGCCCGATCGGGGACCGGGGCGTCCCGCAGGGGAAAGGGGATGCCCAGGGCGTCGTACTTGGCGGCGCCGAGCTTGTGGAACGGCAGGATGTCGACCCGCTCCACGCAGGCGAGGCCGGAGAGGAATCCGGCGAGTCCGTCGACGGCCTCCTCGTCGTCGGTCCAGCCGGGCACCAGGACGTACCTGATCCACACGCGCTTGCCCAGCCCGTCGAGACGGGTGGCGAAGTTCAGGGTGGGGGCGAGGGCGCCGCCCGTCAGCTTCCGGTACGTCGGGACGTCGAACGACTTGATGTCCAGCAGCACCAGGTCGGTGTCGGCCAGGAGCGTGTCCGTGGCGCGGGCGCCGAGGAAGCCGGAGGTGTCGAGGGCGGTGTGCAGGCCGGCCTCCTTGCAGCGGCGCAGGACCGCCGCGGTGAAGGCCGGCTGGAGCAGGGGTTCGCCGCCGGTGAGGGTCACTCCCCCGCCGGCCGTGACGAGGAAGTCCCGGTACTTGTCGATCTCCGCCATCACCTCGTCGACGGTGGCCTCCCGGCCGTCTCGCATGTGCCAGGTGTCGGGGTTGGCGCAGTAGAGGCAGCGCAGGGGGCAGCCGCTGGTGAAGAGGACGAACCGGGTCCCGGGACCGTCCACGCCGGTGGACAGGTCCCAGGAGTGGACGCGGCCGGTGACCGATCCCGCTGCCACGGTCGGGGGCATCGTGCTCACAGCGATCCGTGGAAGGTGCGGCTGATCACGTCGAGCTGCTGCTCGCGGGTCAGGCGGACGAAGTTCACCGCGTAGCCGGAGACCCTGATCGTCAGCTCGGGGTACTTCTCCGGGTGTTCCATCGCGTCCTCCAGCACGGCGCGGTCCAGCACGTTGACGTTCATGTGGAAGCCGCCCGCGGACATGTAGGCGTCGAGGATGCCGACCAGGTGACCGGCCCGCTCCTCGGGGACGTGGCCCAGCCCTTCCGGGGTGATCGTGGTGGTCAGGGAGATGCCGTCGCGTGCCGCCTCGTAGGGCAGCTTGGCCACCGAGAGGGCGGAGGCGGCCACGCCGTGCTGGTCGCGGCCGTTCATCGGGTTGGCACCGGGCGCGAAGGGCTGTCCGGCGCGGCGACCGTCGGGGGTGTTGCCGGTGTGGTGGCCGTACACGACGTTGGAGGTGATGGTCAGCACCGACTGCGTGTGTTCGGCGTCGCGGTAGGTGGGGTGCTCGCGCACCTTCGCCATGAACGACTCCACGAGGGTGACGGCGAGGGCGTCGGCCCGGTCGTCGTTGTTGCCGTACGCCGGGAAGTCGCCCTCGGTGTGGAAGTCCACGGCCAGTCCGGTCGCGTCACGGATGACCTTGACCCGGGCGTGTTTGACGGCGGAGAGGCTGTCCACGGCGACGGACAGGCCGGCGATGCCGCAGGCCATGAAGCGGTGCACCGGGTGGTCGTGCAGGGCCATCTCGATGCGCTCGTAGGCGTACTTGTCGTGCATGTAGTGGATGACGTTGAGTGCGTCGACGTAGGTCTGGGCCAGCCAGTCCAGTACGCGGTCATAGGCGGCCGACAGCTGGTCGTAGTCCAGGTACTCGCCGGTCAGTGGGGGCATCTCCGGGGTGATCTGGTCGCCGGTCATCTCGTCCCGGCCGCCGTTGACGGCGTACAGCAGCGCCTTGGCGAGGTTGACGCGGGCTCCGAAGAACTGCATCTGCTTGCCGACCGCCATCGCGGAGACGCAGCAGGCGATGGCGGTGTCGTCGCCGGTGCGCGGGCGCATCAGGTCGTCGGACTCGTACTGGACGGCGCTGGTGTCGACGGACACCTGGGCGCAGAACTCCTTGAAGCCGGCCGGCAGGCGGGGCGACCACAGGACGGTCAGGTTCGGTTCCGGTGCGGGGCCGAGGTTGTAGAGGGTCCGCAGGAAGCGGAAGGAGGTGCGGGTGACCAGCGGGCGGCCGTCCGCGCCGATGCCGCCGATGGACTCCGTCACCCAGGTCGGATCGCCGGAGAACAGGGCGTCGTACTCGGGGGTGCGCAGGAAGCGCACGATGCGCAGCTTGATGACGAAGTCGTCGATCAGCTCCTGGGCACGCCTCTCGTCGAGGAGCCCCTCGTCGAGGTCGCGCTGGAGGTAGACGTCCAGGAAGGTGGAGGTACGGCCCAGCGACATGGCCGCGCCGTTCTGCTCCTTCACCGCGGCGAGGAAGCCGAGGTAGAGCCACTGAACGGCCTCGTGCGCGGTGGCCGCGGGCCGGGTGACGTCACAGCCGTAGGACGCGGCCATCTCGGCCAGCTCTCCCAGTGCCCGGATCTGCTCCGCGAGTTCCTCGCGGTCGCGGACGACCTCGGCGGTGGACGGCCGGGCGTCCAGCAGGGCCCGCTCGGCACGCTTGGCCTCGGTGAGCCGGTCGGTGCCGTACAGGGCGACGCGGCGGTAGTCACCGATGATCCGGCCGCGGCCGTAGGCGTCGGGCAGGCCGGTGATGATGCCGACCTTGCGGGCGGCGCGCATGGCGGGGGTGTAGGCGTCGAAGACGCCCGCGTTGTGGGTCTTGCGGTAGGTGTCGAACACCTTCGTGACGAACGGGTCGGGCTCGTAGCCGTACGCCTTCAGCCCGTTCTCCACCATGCGCAGGCCGCCGTTGGGCATGATCGCCCGCTTCAGCGGGGCGTCCGTCTGCAGGCCGACGATCAGCTCGCGGTCGCGGTCGATGTAGCCGGGGGCGTGCGAGGTGATGGTGGAGGGGGTGGCGGCGTCCACGTCGAGCACGCCCCTGCGCCGCTCCTCCGGGAACAGCGCGCTGACCTTCTCCCAGACCGCTCGGGTGCGGTCCGTGGGGCCGGCCAGGAAGGAGGCGTCGCCCTCGTAGGGCGTGTAGTTGGCCTGGATGAAGTCGCGCACGTCGATGCGCTCACGCCACCCGCTCCCGGCGAACTGCCGCCAGGCGTCGGCGGTCCGGGGGCCGGCTGTCACCGTCGCGGTCATCACAGGTCCTCTCGTCGTACGGTCTTGTCACTGTCGATGCTCGTCGTGCGGGTCCGCGGCGAGGAGTGCCGGACAGGGCACCGGGTGGTCCCGTGCGGCCCCGACCGGCCGGGACCTTCGGCCCCGACCGGCCCCGTGTGTCAGTCGTGCGGAACCACGGCGACGGGACAACCGACGTGGTGCAGGACGGCGTGCGTGACCGGCCCCGTGAAGACACCTACCTGGTGATCGAGCCCGCGGCGGCCCACCACCAGGAGGCCCGCGTCCTGAGCGGCCCGCACCAGAACCACCGCGGCGCGCCCCTCGGTGACCGTCTCGGTCACGGGGACGGCCGGGTACTTCTCCCGCCAGGGACGCAGTACCGCCGCCACGGTGCGCTCCTGGTCCGCCAGCGCCTGAGCCTGCGGCCACGGAACGGGAGCCGGGCCCTCCGGGGCCGCGGACACCAGGGGCACGGACGGAACGGGGGCGGGCCGGAAGGCGGTCCGGAAAGCGTGGACCACGGACAGGCCGGTGCCACGCCGGCGGGCGGCGTCGAAGGCGAACTCGATCAGTTCGTCGCAAGGACGGTCCGTCTGCAGCCCCAGGACCACCTGGCGGTAGGGCGTCTGTGGTATCTCCTCGGGGGCGACGCCGTCGGTGGCCGGCAGGTGCTCGTCGGCGGCGGACCGTCCCGCGCGGACCAGGACGACCGGGCGGGCGGACCGGCCGACGACTCGCTGGGACACGGAGCCCGTGAGGAAGCCGCCCACAGGCCCGAGGCCGCGGGAACCGAGGACCAGCAGGTCGGTGTCGGCCGCGGCCTCGAGCAGGCCGGCCACCGTGGCGTCGCACACGAGTCGGCCGGTGATCCGTAGCCCTGGGTGGGCGGCCCGGACACTGCGTACGGCCTCGCCCAGGAGCTGCTCGGCCCACTCGCGCTCGGTGCTGTCCATGGGGACATACGGCGCGGGTCGGGCGTGGCGGTGCCAGACGTGGATCACGCCGAGTCCGGTTCCTCGCCGCTGAGCCTCCTGTGCCGCCCAGTGTGCGGCGGCCAGTCCTTCGGTCGATCCGTCGATCCCCACCACGATGTCGTGCGGCATGACGTGTCCCCTCCCCGGTCGTCGAAATCCGATGGCTTCGAGCCTCGGCCCGGCCGTGCCGGTGGTCCACGGGCCGTACAGCCCCGGCAGGGCGCCGATGGTCCTTCCTGCATGGCAAGGGCTCATCGGGGGCCGACCGGTCCCTCACGCGGGACGGCCGGCACCTCGCGTCGGGCCCGCCCCCGTCCGACGCTGGAGTCATCACGCCCCAACGCTTGAGGAGCGCAGCGTCATGGTCCGTTACGTGTACGACTTCACCGAGGGCGGCCGTGACATGGCCGATCTCCTCGGCGGCAAGGGATCGAACCTGGCGGAGATGACCCGGCTCGGGCTCCCCGTACCGCCGGGATTCACCGTCACCACCGAGGCGTGCCGCGCCTTCCTGGAGACGGGCAGCGAACCCGCGGGCCTGTGGGAGGAGGTCTCCGCGCACCTGGCGGGCCTCGAAGCCTCCGCCGGCCGTTCGCTGGGGCAACCGGACGACCCGCTGCTGCTGTCCGTCCGCTCCGGCGCGAAGTTCTCCATGCCCGGCATGATGGAGACGATCCTCGACATCGGCCTCAACGACGACTCCGTCCTCGGGCTTGCCAAGGTCTCCGGCAACGAACGCTTCGCCTGGGACTCCTACCGCCGCCTCGTCCAGATGTTCGGCAGCACGGTCATGGGCGTCGACTCCTCCCGCTTCGAGCGGTCCCTCGCCCTTCTCAAGGACCTGCGCGGCGTCCAGGACGATGTGCACCTGACGGCATCCGACCTGGCCGAGCTGGTCGAGACGTACAAGAACCTGATCCACCTGGAGACAGGTGACCACTTCCCCCAGTCCCCCGCCGAGCAGCTGCGCCGGGCGATCCTGGCCGTATTCGAGTCCTGGAACGGCGAACGCGCCCGCCTGTACCGGCGCCGCGAGCACATCGCCGACGATCTGGGTACCGCCGTCAACGTCCAGCGCATGGTCTTCGGCAACCTCGGGGCCGACTCCGGCAGTGGCGTCGCCTTCACCCGCGACCCGGCCACCGGCCGCTCCGGCCTGTACGGCGACTACCTGCCCGACGCGCAGGGCGAGGACGTCGTCGCCGGCATCCGCAACACCGTGCCGCTGGCCGAGCTGAAGCGCCTGGACGCCAGGTCCTACGACGGGCTGCGCACGCACATGCGCACCCTGGAACGCCACTACCGGGATCTGTGCGACATCGAGTTCACCATCGAACGCGGCACCCTGTGGATGCTCCAGACCCGGGTCGGCAAGCGCACCGCCGAGGCCGCCTTCGTTCTCGCCGCCGAGCTGGCCGACGAAGGACTCATCACCCCGGACGAGGCGCTGGCCCGGGTGAGCGGCGAGGGCCTGGCCCGGCTGATGTTCCCGCGCTTCGACGCCTCCGCGACCGGTACCGCACTCGCCCACGGCGTCCCTGCCTCTCCCGGCGCGGCGGTCGGGACCGTGGTCTTCGACTCCGCCCAGGCGGTGCGCCGCGCCGCGGCCGGCGAGAAGGTGGTCCTGGTCCGTCAGGAGACCACCCCGGACGACCTGCCCGGCATGATCGCCGCTCAGGCGGTCCTCACCAGCCGGGGTGGCAAGACCAGCCACGCGGCCGTGGTCGCCCGCGGCATGGGCAAGGTCTGCGTGTGCGGCGCCGAGGAGCTCACCGTGGACACCGAGGCCCGGCGCTTCACCGCCGCGGACGGCACCGTGGTCGAGGAGGGCACCGTCGTCTCGGTGGACGGCTCCGCCGGAGCGGTGTACGCCGGTTCGGTGCCGCTGGTGGACTCGGCGGTGATCCGGTATCTGGAGGACGGCCGGGGCGGCGGTGGCTCGCAGGGCATGGACGTGGTCGACGCGGTAGCCCGGGCGCTGGCCCGCGCCGACACCGTGCGGCGGCTGGAGGTGCGGGCCAACGCCGACACCCCGGAGGACGCCGTCCGGGCCCGCCGGTTCGGAGCGCAGGGCATCGGCCTGTGCCGCACCGAGCACATGTTCCTCGGTGACCGCCGCAAGCTGGTCGAGCAGATGATCCTGGCCGGCACGGACGCCGAGCGCGACCGGGCCCTGGCGGACCTCCTGCCGCTGCAGCGGCGGGACTTCGTCGGCATCCTGGAGGCCATGGACGGTCTGCCGGTCACCATCCGGCTGCTGGACCCGCCCCTGCACGAATTTCTGCCCGACCACACCGAACTGGCGGTGCGGATCGCCACCGCTCAGGCCCGGGGCGAGGAGCCGGACGCGCACGACGTCGCACTGCTCGGCGCGGTGAACCGCATGCACGAGGAGAACCCGATGCTCGGGCTGCGCGGCGTACGCCTGGGCCTGGTCGTGCCCGGCCTGGTCGCCATGCAGGTCCGGGCGATCGGTGAGGCCGTGACCGAGCGCCTGTCGGCCGGTGGCGCACCCCAGGCGGAGATCATGGTCCCGCTCGTCGGTGACGTCCGTGAACTGCGCCTCGTGCGCGCGGAGGTCCAGCGGGTGCTGGCCGAGATCTCACGGGCGGCCGGAGTCGTCCTCGACTGCCCGGTCGGCACCATGATCGAGTTGCCCAGGGCCGCCCTGACGGCGGGCCGGATCGCCGAGGAAGCCGAGTTCTTCTCCTTCGGCACCAATGACCTGACCCAGACGACCTGGGGCTTCTCCCGCGACGACGTCGAGGCGGAATTCTTCTCCGCCTACCTGGACAAGGGCGTCTTCTCCACCTCCCCCTTCGAGGCGCTCGACCGCGAGGGGGTCGGCCGACTGGTGAACATCGCGGTCGCCGAGGGCCGCGCCACCCGCCCGGACCTCAAGATCGGGGTGTGCGGTGAGCACGGCGGCGACCCCGACTCGGTGCACTTCTTCCACACCGCCGGACTGGACTACGTCTCCTGCTCGCCGTTCCGGGTGCCGGTGGCGCGGCTGGAGGCGGGGCGGGCGGCGCTGGAGTAGACCGAGGGGAGCGACAGCAGGTGAACCGCGGGGCGGGGCCGCTCGGCCCTCGTGCCAGGGACCGGCCGCTCCACCCCCCAGGGCCGGTCGCCCCTGGGACGGGAACGACCGGCGCAGCAGGCTTGAGGCGACGCAGAACGATCACAGGGAGTGAACACATGACCGCCAAGGACATCGGTGCCCGTGAGACCGCCGCCGTGCTGGTCCGCGCCGACGGCGAGGTGGACGAGGAATCTCTCGCCTACCTCCACGAGAAGGTCGCCGCCGCTCTGGACCGGCCCGGCCTGCCGCCCGTGAACGGTGAGGTGCGCGTACGGCGGGCATCGGCCCACCACGTCGAACTGCCCTGGTCCGGCCGCACCGACATCCGGGTCGGCAGCGACCTCGTCGTCGTCCACGCGCGCGAGGCGAGCGCCCGCGAACTCGCCGACCGGCTCCACGACCGGCTGCGCTCCGCCGCCGAACGCGTCACCCACCGAAGCGACACCACCCGCCGGACGGCCGCCCCGCCCCCGTGGCGCGGCGGCCCGCAGAAGTAGGCGCCACACGGCGCCCGCCCGACCTGGCGGGGGGCCGGAGCCGAACCGGGCTCCGGCTCTCCCCGCCCGCGCTCGTGAAGGAGATCCGCCGTGACCGCTCACATCGTCGGCGAGGTAATGACCAGGGACGTCGTCCACGCCCGCCGGACGACACCGTTCAAAGAGGTCGTCCGGTTGCTCGACCACCACCGGATCAGCGGACTGCCGGTGGTCGACGCCGACGACAAGGTCCTCGGCGTCCTGTCCGGCAGCGACCTCGTACGCAACCAGGCGCACCGGGACGGCCCCGCTCCGCCGCCGTCCGTGACGGCGGGCGATGTGATGTCGAGCCCCGCCATCACCGTGCACCCCGAGCAGACCGTGCCGGACGCCGCCCGGCTCATGGAGCGCCGCGGCGTCGAGCGACTGCCCGTGGTCGACGAGGCCGACCGCCTCATCGGCATCGCCACCCGCCGTGACCTGCTACGGGTCTTCCTGCGCGCGGACGACGACATCCGCCGCCAGGTGACCGAGGAGATCGTCGTGACCGCGATGGGGCTGCCGTCCGACGCGGTCCGCGTCGCTGTCCGCGACGGCGTCGTCACCCTCGACGGCCGGGTGGAAGCGCGTAGCCAGGTGCCGGAACTCGTGCACGCCGTCTGGCGGCTCGACGGCGTGGTCGGCGTGGTGAACGGCCTGGGCTTCCGCATCGACGACCGCGAGTCGCCCACCCCGTCCCACCGGACCGGGAGCCCGTGACCTCAGCGGCCGGCGCCGACGTGCGGCGGGCCGGGCGGGCCGGCCGTGCCGGGGCCGACGGTCCCTGCCCCGCCGGGCCGGACGGACGCGAGAGGGGCCCTTCGGCGCCTGCCACGGCACCGGGACCCGTCGGAGAGTGGAGCCAGGGAGGGGCGCCGGTCCCCCGCGGTGTCCCTCCCGTCCCGAGCCGCCGCATGAGCACGGCGGTCCCTGACAACGGAGGCACACCACCATGACCCGACAGGACGTGCGGACCAAGGACCGCGTCGGGATCGACGCCCCGTCCGACACCGCGGTCGCCGTGGACCGTCTGGTCACGGCCGGCCTCAAGGCTCTCGCCGACTACGAGGTCCTCTCCCAGGAACAGGTCGACCACATCGTCAAGAAGGCGTCGGTCGCCGCCCTGGACCAGCACACCGCCCTGGCCCGCCTGGCGGTCGAGGAGACGGGGCGCGGGGTCTTCGAGGACAAGGCCGCCAAGAACATGTTCGCGTGCGAGCACGTCACACACAGCATGGGTCACACGAAGACCGTCGGGGTCATCGGCCGGGACGACATCGAGGACATGGTGGAGATCGCCGAACCGGTGGGCGTGGTGGCCGCGGTCACCCCCGTCACCAACCCGACCTCGACCACGGTCTTCAAGGCGCTGATGGCGCTGAAGACCCGCAACCCGGTGATCTTCGCGTTCCACCCGTCCGCCCAGCGGTGCAGCTCCGAAGCGGCCCGCGTCGTGCGGGACGCGGCCATTGCCGCCGGAGCGCCGGAGCACTGCGTGCAGTGGATCGAGGCCCCGTCCGTCGAGGCCACCCGCACGCTCATGCATCACCCGGGCGTCTCGCTGATCCTCGCCACCGGCGGCAACGCCATGGTCAAGGCCGCCTACTCGGCCGGCAAGCCGGCCCTCGGGGTCGGTGCCGGCAACGTCCCGGCCTACGTCCACCGCAGCGCCAAGCTGCGCCGGGCAGTCAACGACCTCGTGCTGTCCAAGTCGTTCGACAACGGCATGATCTGCGCCTCCGAGCAGGCCGTCATCCTGGACACGGAGATCTACGACGCCGCGATCACCGAGTTCCGCTCCCTGCACGCCCATCTGGCCACCCCTCAGGAGAAGGCGAAGCTGGAGTCGTTCCTCTTTCCCGCCACCGGCGGTTCGGGCGCCGACTGCGAACCCAAGGTCAACGCGGCCGCCGTCGGGCAGAGCCCGGCGTGGATCGCCGAGCGGGCCGGATTCTCGGTGCCGGCAGACACCTCGGTCCTCCTGGTCGAGGCCGAACGGGTCGGCCCGGACGAGCCGCTGACCCGTGAGAAGCTCTGCCCGGTCCTCGCCGTACTGCGCGCCGAGGACGAGCGCCGCGGGTTCGACCTCGCCGCCGACATGGTCGCCTTCCACGGCCAGGGCCACAGCGCCGTCATCCACACCGAGGAGCCTGCCGTGGCGGAGGCGTACGGCATGCGGATGAAGACGGTACGGATCATCGTCAACTCGCCGTCCTCGCAGGGCGCGATCGGCGGCATCTACAACGGTCTGCTGCCCTCGCTCACGCTGGGGTGCGGTTCCTGGGGCAGCACGTCGGTGTCCAACAACGTCTCCGCCGCCCAGCTGCTCAACGTCAAGCGGGTCTCCACCCGCCGCAACAACCTCCAGTGGTTCAAAGTCCCGCCGAAGATCTACTTCGAACCGCAGGCCATCCGCTACCTGACCTCCATGCCGGACGTCCACCGCGTCACCATCGTCACCGACGCCACCATGACCCGCCTCGGATTCGTCGACCGGATCAGCCGCGTCCTGCAACGGCGTCGGGAGCCGGTCACCCTCCAGATCATCGACAACGTCCAGCCCGAACCCAGCATCGACTCCGTCCAGCACGGCGCCGACCTCATGCGGGACTTCCGCCCCGACACGATCATCGCGCTCGGCGGTGGCTCCCCCATGGACGCCGCCAAGGTCATGTGGCTGCTGTACGAGCAGCCCGGCATCGACTTCGCGGACATGCGGCAGAAGTTCTCCGACATCCGCAAGCGCGCCTTCCGCTTCCCCACCCTCGGCAAGCAGGCCCGCCTGGTCTGCGTGCCCACCACCTCCGGCACCGGCGCCGAGGTCACCCCGTTCGCCGTCATCTCCGACCCCGCGACCGGCAAGAAGTACCCGCTCGCCGACTACGCCCTCACCCCCAGCGTCGCGATCATCGACCCCCTCCTCACGACCGCGTTGCCCCCGGCGCTCGCCGCCGACAGCGGCTTCGACGCCCTCACCCACGCCATCGAGGCGTACGTGTCCGTCTACGCCAACGACTTCACCGACGGCCTCGCCCTGCACGCCATCCGCCTGGTCTTCGGAAACATCGAGGCGGCCGTGAACAACCGTGCCAACGCCGCGGAGGCCCGGGAGAAGATGCACAACGCCGGCACCATCGCGGGCATGGCCTTCGGCAACGCCTTCCTGGGCATCGTCCATGCCATGTCGCACACCCTCGGCGCCACGTTCCACATCGCGCACGGGCGCACCAACGCGGTCTTGCTGCCGCATGTCATCCGCTACAACGGCACCGTCCCGACGAAGCTGACCGGCTGGCCCAAGTACGAGAACTACCGTGCCCCCGAACGCCTCCAGGACATCGCCCGCGCCCTCGGACTGGCCGCGGCCACTCCTACCGAGGGCGTGGAGTCACTCGCCGCGGCCGTCGAGCGGCTCCGTGACGCCGTCGGCATAGAGCCGACGTTCCAGGCCCTCGGCGTCGACGAGCGCGCCTTCCTCGACGCCCTGCCCCAACAGGCCCTCAACGCCTACGAGGACCAGTGCGCGCCGGCCAACCCGCGCATGCCGATGCTCGACGACATGCAGGAGCTGATGCGCACGGCGTACCACGGCTGAACAGGCCGTGCCGGAGGCCGCCGCGCGGGAGCCTTACAGCTTCCGCGCGGCGGCTTCGCCATGCCCGGCGGGACTGACGTCCCGAGGGGTCGCACGGGCCCCTGCGCATGGGCCATCGGACCCTACTGCCCGGCGAGCACCTGGTCTTGGCTGTCCCTATGACGCACGAGCACGCCCGCACCGGCCCGATCCGCTCCGAGTACACCGTCGGCCACACGACCGTCCTGGAACTGCGTGGAGACCTCGACATCGCCGTGACACCGATCGTCACGGCCCGGCTGGACGCCCTCACCGCATGCCCACACCCCGATCTGGTCGTGGACCTCCGTCCTGTGCCCTTCCTGGACTGCGCCGCGCTGGGAGTGCTGTGCAGGGCACGCGCGCGGATCCGTGAGCGGCACGGCAGGCTGCGTCTGGTCTCCGGCAGCGACCGCTTACGCGACATCATGCGCCGCACCGGACTGGCGGACTCCTTCGATGTCTACAGGTCGCTGACGGACGCCCTGGCTGTCCAGCCCCGCGGGTACCGAAGCGTCGTGCCGGCCTTCGCCGACCGCTCAAGAGGGGGCTTCAGCCGGTCTCGCTGACGGGCGGGCAGTTCTCCGCGGTCGCCACCCACTCGCCCAGGGAGCGGACGCAGCAGGGCCCGGACAGCGGATCCGACGTCCGCGGTCCGGGCCCCTCGGGGTTCCTGTCAGCCGTCCCACGTCCAGTCGGCCACCTCGGGAAGGTCGACACCGTGCTCGCGGATGTACGCGTGGTGGCGCAGCCGGGCGTCCTCCATCCCCTGGCGCACGGCCGCCGCGCGCACCGCGAGGCCGGGGACACGGTCGATGACGTCCATGACCAGCCGGTAGCGGTCCAGGTCGTTGCGGACCACCATGTCGAACGGTGTGGTGGTCGTGCCCATTTCCTTGTAGCCGCGCACGTGCAGGTGCTGGTGGCCTGTGCGGCGGTAGGCCAGTCGGTGAATCAGCCACGGGTAGCCGTGGTAGGCGAAGACGACCGGCTTGTCGGGGGTGAACAGGCCGTCGTACTCGAAGTCGCTCATGCCGTGGGGATGTTCCTCGCTCGGCAGCAGTCGGGCGATGTCGACGACGTTCACGACCCGGACGGCCAGCTCCGGCAGGTGGTGCCTCAGCAACTGTGCGGCGGCCAGTACCTCCTGGGTGGGGACGTCGCCCGCGCAGGCGAGGACCACGTCGGGTTCCCGGGTGCCGTCCTCGGTGCCGGCCCAGTCCCAGATGCCGGCGCCACGCGCGCAGTGCACCCGGGCTTCCTCCAGGGTCAGCCAGTCGAAGCAGGGCTGTTTGCCGGCGACGATCACGTTGACGTAGTCGCGGCTGCGCAGGGCGTGGTCGGCGACGGAGAGCAGGGTGTTGGCGTCCGGCGGCAGGTAGACCCGTACGGCTTCGGGGCTCTTGTTGAGGATGTGGTCGACGAAGCCCGGGTCCTGGTGGGAGAAGCCGTTGTGGTCCTGGCGCCACACGTGGGAGGTGAGCAGGTAGTTGAGGGAGGCGATGGGGGCACGCCAGGGCAGGCGGCGGGTCACGCGCAGCCATTTGATGTGCTGGTTGACCATGGAGTCGACGATGTGGACGAACGCCTCGTAGCAGGAGAACAGTCCGTGCCGGCCGGTGAGGAGGTATCCCTCCAGCCAGCCCTGGCAGGTGTGTTCGGAGAGTATCTCCATCACCCGGCCGTGGCGGTCCAGGTGCTCGTCCACGTCAAGGGTGCGGGCCTGCCATGCCTTGCCGCTGGCGCCGTAGACGGCCTGGAGGCGGTTGGAGGCGGTCTCGTCGGGGCCGACGACGCGGAAGTCACGTCGGTCGGCGGTCTCGCGCATGATGTACTCCAGCAGGTCGCCGAGGACGCGAGTGGGTTCGTGCAGGGTCGCGCCAGGCTTGTCCACCGGGACGGCGAACCTCTCCAGAGGCGGCAGCGGGAGTTCGCGCACCAGCAGGCCGCCGTTGGCGTGCGGGGTCGATCCCAACCTGCGTGCGCCGTCGGGGACGCACGTCAGGACGTCCGGGCGAGGTGCCCCGTGCTCGTCGAACAGCTCATGCGGCCGGTAGGAGAGCAGCCATTCCTCGAGCTGCCGCAGGTGGTCGGGGTTGTCCCGGACGGCTGACAGAGGGACCTGGTGAGCTCGCCAGGTCCCTTCCACGGGAAGGCCGTCGACCTCGGCGGGGCCGGTCCAGCCCTTGGGGGTACGCAGAACGATCATCGGCCAGCGGGGCCGCTCCGTCTCCCCCTCCTCGCGGGCGGCGCGCTGAACAGCGGCGATACGGTCCGCGGCGGTGTCCATGGCCTGGGCCATCGCGCGGTGGACGGCGGCCGGCTCGTCTCCGGTGACGTGGATGGGCTCGTGTCCGTATCCCTTGAGGAGTTCGTCGAGTTCGGACTCCGGAAGACGGGACAGCACGGTGGGATTGGCGATCTTGTAGCCGTTGAGGTGCAGGATCGGCAGGACGGCACCGTCCCGCACGGGGTCCAGGAACTTGTTCGAGTGCCAGGAGGCGGCCAGCGGCCCCGTCTCCGCCTCACCGTCACCGATGACACAGGTGACCAGCAGGCCGGGGTTGTCGAAGGCGGCACCGTAGGCGTGAGAGAGGGCGTATCCGAGTTCCCCGCCCTCGTGGATGGAGCCGGGCGTCTCCGGGGCCACGTGGCTGGGGACGCCTCCGGGGAACGAGAACTGCCGGAACAGCCGGGCCATCCCGGCGGTGTCCCGGGTGATGTCCGGGTAGGTCTCCGTGTACGACCCTTCCAGCCAGGAATTGGCCACCACGGCGGGGCCGCCGTGACCGGGCCCCCAGATGCAGAGGGCTTCCAGCCCCCGGGAGCGGACGAGTCGGTTGAGGTGTGTGTACACGAGGTTGAGGCCAGGTGAAGTGCCCCAGTGACCGAGCAGCCGCGGCTTGACGTGCTCGGCGCGCAGCGGCTCGGTGAGCAGAGGATTGGACATCAGGTAGATCTGGCCGACGGACAGATAGTTCGCTGCACGCCAATGGGCGTCCAGCCTCCTTAATTCCTCGTCCGAGAGCGGACTGGACACCTGTTGCGAATGGGCGCACATCTTGGGTTCCCTTGCGATCGATGGTCGGCTCGACGGAGAGCCCTGCGAGGTCTTTCGTCTCACCCTGCCCCGTTCACCGGGTACCCGACAGGGCCGACCGGACCCTTCTGTGCGCTGCCATGACCGGGCAGTACGACCAATTGAGCCGTTGTTCCCCATAGCCGCCTCCTCCATCCCTGTGCGGACAGACAGCACACCGCGACGTCCGGGAAACGCCTTCTGAGTCCGGGAAGCTCCGCGGCGACCGACGCTCCGCGCGCTCGAGAACTCCAAGGGAACCGACGTCGCAGGACCAGCAAAGACACGCCTCGGGCCGAGGCTTCGGCGAAGGCGCACTCCATGGCCTCTACAGCCTCTCCGGCGGACGCCGACGCGTCGACGGCCACCAGAACGGGAGCGGTCGAGCCGGCCGTGGCGTCGACCACCAGCACCGGGCAGACACTGCGGCGCATCAGCCTGCGCACGACCTTGTCCCGGCGTGGATCGCCGGCCCCCTGCCGGTGGCGGCCGAGTACGACGAGCGACGCGTCCCGTGCGGCGGCCTCCAGCACTGCCGCGGGATCACCCCAGAGGACCTCGTGAGTGATGTCGACCTTCGGTGCGACCACATGAGCTCTCCGCAACGCCGCCGGTGGCAGACCGTCCCCCTCGCGCGGTGCGGGCCTGTCCGGGTCCCAGGGCGGCACGCCGGCCGGTGTTCCGCCGGTGGGCCATGCGATGGCCTGAGTGAACCGCAGGGCCACTCCTCGCCGATCCGCCTCACGCGCCGCGCAGTCCACGACCGCGGAAACCTCACGCGAGCTGTCCAACGCCATCACGACCGGGCCGTCCATGACGATATCTCCCCTCCCTCGCTCGACGGGACCGGCCGACGGCGCGGCCCCGCTCACTCGACGAAAGGCTGCTGCGGCGCCCCACTCCGGCACAGGGGCCGAACGGGCCGGCCCTCCGCCGTACGGCCCCGAGGTGCAGTGCCCCCGGTCCGAAGCCCGCGCAGCCCGCCGGGACCGGCGTCAGCCGAGTACGTCGGCGAGCGCGCGCCGGGGCAGAGCACGTACGCGTGGTGCGTGTCCGAGGCGCAGGATCACCTGCGGGAACTGCCCCGCGGTGAGCGCCTGTCGGACACGGGTGCGCAGGTGAGGCACTTCGAGAGGCTGTGTGTGAAAGGCCGCCATGACTCCGTGCCCGGCCGCGTGCAGGAGCAGCCGCTGAAGTGCCTGCCCGGACCGCAGCCAGGTGAGCGGATCGTCCTTGCCCGTGGCGAGGAGCACCACCAATCCGGTCCGGGCGGGCCATCGTCGAGGAGGCGTGGGGAACATGTCCGTCAACCCCGCGTAGTCCCGCCCGGCGAGGGCGGTGGAGTCGGGGTGGAGGACGCTGACGTCGGCCGGCACACCGTCGTCTCGTGGCCGGGCGAGCCGCCAGGTCCAGGCGGCCTGTTCGGTGGCGAGCCGTGCGTCGGTGCGATGGGCTTCCTCGCCCACACGGACCAGTTCGGCCAGCAGTCGCCGTTCCGTGACGTCATCGAGGACGTGCAGGTCCGCGCCCTCCCGATGCGTGTGATCCCGCATGTCGTCGACGAGATCTCGGGGCAACGGTTCCGGCAGGAAGGGACCGTGTGCGGTGTGCCGTCGGCCCAGAGCGGCGTACAGACGCTGTCCCTCGTCAGTGGGCCGGGTGTAGGCACCCCACCCGACAGTGGCGAGGTGTGCCGGGTCCTGTGGATCGGGGAACGTGTGGACCACGGGCCGGAAGCCCAGGTGCAACATGGCCAGCCGCATGTTGAACAAGGCGGCGCCGCAACCGAGCACGAGTTCCCGTCCGTGGGGGTCGGCGAGTGGCAGCCCGCGCCGGGTGTCCGCGTGCAGCTCGATCTCCATGTCGCCGTCCGCGACGAAGCGCCAGGGCTGGGTGTTCAGGAGCGACGGCGCGGTCATCGCCGCACGGACGAGGAAGGTGGACGCGTGGGAGGGGCGCCCGCTGCGGAAGGACATGGGAGTGCCTGCCTTTCATGAGGGCGGGACGACGGGGCACGACGATGGGCCGTGAGGACCAACGGCGCGTGGTGGAGAAGACGGTTCTCTGCCCACCTCCAGCGTCGCGCCGCCCGGCGGTACCGGGCAGAGGCGATCGGTCCGTGGTACGGGCCCACTGGCCCATGTGCCCTGTCCGTCGGTGACGTCAGTTGCCCTGCCCGCGGCCGGGAACGGTCAGCCGGAGCGGACCTCACTGCGCGCCGGGTCCGGTGCAGATGCGGCTGTGGAAGGCCGGGGCTTGTCGAGCATGCCCGACGCCCGGTCGGACGCCCTCATGCGCGAGGGCACGCCACGGGTCGGTGCCAGGCGGGTGAGTACGGGACCGCACACTGCCAGAAGGATCACGTAGCAGGTCACCAGGGCCGCAAGGCGGTCCTGTGCGGTGGCGGCCAACCCGATGACGACGACCGAGAACTCCCCGCGGGCGACGAGCGCGGTCCCGGCTCTCAGTCGGCCCCGGCGGCCCGCTCCCTCACGCCCTGCGGCGTACCACCCCGTGGCCACCTTGGTGATCGCGGTGATGAGGGCCAGGACCGCTGCGGCCGGCAGCGCGGGCAGCAGATGCCCTGGATCGGCCGACATGCCGAGAGCGAGGAAGAACACCGCGGCGAACAGGTCGCGCAGCGGGCCCAGTACGGTCCTGGCCCGCTCGGCGGCGGCGCCGGTCAGCGTGAGCCCGACCAGGAAGGCCCCGACCGCGGCGGAGACGTGGACCAGCTCGGCCAGTGCGGCGATGACCAGGGTGAAGCCGAGCACCCTGAGCAGTACCTGCTCGGCGTCGGCCGGAGACAGAACTCGGCCGACGTGATGTCCCCAGCGGCTCGACGCGCCCACCGCCGCCCCCACCACCGCAGTGGCCGCGAGTACGGCGAACAACGCTTCCCACCAGCTGCCTCCGGCGGTGACGACCGCGAGGAGAGGGAGGTAGGCGGCCATCGCGAAGTCCTCCAGCACCAGCACCGACAACACCGCGGGCGTCTCACGGTTGCCGAGCCGGCGCAGATCGCCGAGAAGCCGGGCGATGATGCCGGAGGACGAAACGTAGGTCACACCTGCCAGGGCCAGGACACCTGCGGCGTCGAGACCGAACAGCCATCCGGCCACGGCTCCGGGGATGGCGTTGAGAACGAGGTCCACGACAGCGGAGGACCGATGACGGCGCAGACTGGCAGTGAACTCTCGGGCGGTGAAATCCAGACCGAGGGTCAGCAGCAACAGGATCAGTCCGATCGCGGCGCCGGTGTCGACGAACTCGCGGGCCGCCGGGACCGGCGCGATGCCTCCGTCGCCCAAGGCGAGCCCCGCCAGCAGGTACAGCGGTACGGGCGTCAGGGCGAAGCGTCTGGCGCCCGCAACGATCAGACTCGACGCGGTCAGGATGATGCCCAGTTCCAGCAGCAGGGCTACAGGGGTGTGCACGGCTCAGCCTTGGATGATGCGTTGTACGCCGGTGATGCCCTCGCGCGTGCCGATGACGACCAGCACGTCTCCGACGTGCAGACGCTGGGCAGGTCCGGGTGAGGCGATGACGTCCTCACCGCGGACCACGGCCACGATCGACGCGCCGGTACGGGTACGGGCCCGGGTCTCTCCCAGTGGCCGTCCGGCGCACGGACTGCCGGGGCCGACCTCCAGTCGCCCGGCGTCCAAGCCGGGGACCTCACGCGTCAAGTCGGCGAAACGCTCGGCAATGCGCGGGGCGCCGAGGATCTCGGCGAGAGCGTCCGCTTCGTCCCCGGTGAGCCGCAGCACCGGATGAGCCTCGTCGGGGTCGTCCCGCGGGTAGACCACCAACTCGAACTCCCCCGAGCGCTGGGCGACGACACCGATCCGGTGGCCCTCGTGGTTCACGAACTCGTAGCGCAGTCCCACGCCGGGCAGCAGCACCTCGTTGACGTCCATACGCGCCCCTTCCTCGCTGTGACTCACCTGTTCTGTCCGCTCATCGGCGACCACCCGCGTCGACCCGCCGTAGCCGTCCCGCGCCGGCCCGACGAGGGACGACCCGCGCGGCACACCGGTAGGCCCGCGGACGTGCTGGTGGGGCGGGTCCTCGGGTGGTCCCGCCCCACCAGTCGTGTTCAGCGCAGCCACGCGTGGTCGCGGACGACGGGGAGCCGCGCCCACAGCCGGCCCAACCCGAAGACGTTCCCGGCCGAGACCGCGGCCAGCGCGACCAGCACCACCGCATACACCACGTGATAGTCGGCGAACGGGTTCATCGACATGCTCGCCGACCCGT
>MUMD01000324.1 GCA_002155895.1 Streptomyces rochei | reverse complement strand
GACAGGCGGAGCGGCGTGCTGCCGTCGTGGGTGGCTGTAGTCGATGGGACCGTCGCCGGCGGCCACGGAGGAGTCCCCCGCGGGGCCCGGGTAGGGCTGCCGCGCGGGCTGCTGTCCCGGGTCCGCGGGCGTCTGCGGTCCCGGTGCCGTCCGGCCGTCGTACGGGGGCGCGGAGGGAACGCCCGCGTCGGCGGCCTGGGCAGCGGTGGAGCCGGGGTCGTGGGCCGGGGCGGCGGCCGGCCGGGACCGGTCGCCGTCGGACGCACGGGCCCCGGGCGCCGGCACCGAACGGGCCAGGCCGCGGGCCACCGCGTCCTGGATGTCACCGGCGAGCCGACGGGCCTCGGGCACGTCCTGGTCCGTGAACAGCTCGGCGAGACCGCCCGCGTACCCCTGGCCGACGGCGCGCACCTTCCAGGCGCCCTGGCGTCGGTACAGCTCCAGGGCGACCACGGCGGACTCGGCCTCCAGGCCGGTGAGCGTGAAGCTGGCGACCTCCTCGCCGTCGAGGCCGGTGACGGCGACGAAGGGGGCGGCCACCGCGCCGAAGCGGGCCGGGCCCTGCCCCGCGGACGGCAGGGCGAGCAGCACGCTGACGCGGTGCACGGCGTCCGGTACGGCGTCCAGGTCCACCGCGAGCCGGTGGTCGGCGGCGGCCTGCCGGGAGACCTCCAGTCCGGGCACGGTGGGAGTGCCCGGGTGGGCCACCCGCTCGGCGCCGTGGACCTTGCCGTTCTCGTCGCCGAGCGTGGCCCCGGCCACGACCGGTGTGCCGGCCGAGACCCGGATCTCCAGGCGGGCCCGGGGAAGCGGGTGGTTCTGCCCCCGCGTCAGCTCGGCCGTCATCGCCTTTCCCCCTGTGTCACTGGTGCGTCCGTGTCACTCGTGCGTGGCGCGTACCGCCGCCCCTGCGGCATCGGCGCGTACCGTGCGCGACCGGCACCGCACGGCCTGTTCGCGCGGCCGGTCCGCGCGGGCGTCCGCTACAGGACCGGCAGGATGGCCGGCATCAGGTCCTGGAAGGTGCGGCCGTTGGCCGGGGAACCGATGGCGGTCATGGACCAGCCCTGCCCCGCCCGGTGCACCTTCGCCATGATCTGGGCGGTGAAGGCGCCGCCGCCGGCGAGCGTGTAGCGGGCCAGCTCCTCCCCGTTGGTCTCGTCGACGAGTCGGCAGAACGCGTTCTGCACTTCCTGGAAGGTCTGGCCCGTGAAGGAGTTCACGGTGAAGACGATCTGGTCGATGTGGACCGGGACGCGCTGCAGGTCGACGAGGATCGCCTCGTCGTCGCCGCCCTGGCCGACACCGCCGACGAGGTTGTCCCCGGTGTGGCGCACCGAGCCGTCGTCGCTCACCAGGTGGCGGAAGAAGACGACGTCGACCGGCTGCTTGTCCGCGAACAGCACCGCGGAGGCGTCCAGGTCGATCTCCCGCGTACGCGACCCGAACAGGCCGCGCCGGGGAGCCGCCTGCCAGCCGAGACCCATGCGCACCGACGTCAGACTGCCGCCGTCGTTCTTCTGCAGACTGATGGCCTGACCCTTGGTCATGTTGACGGTCACGCGCTGATCCCCTCTCGAGCGGTCCCCTGTTGCCGCGGTGCCCGCGGTTGACCAGAACCCTACGCAGGGGCGCTGACGGCGCCCCACCCCGAACCGCACTTTGTGTCGGTCTTGCAACACAGCGCGTGCCCGGGCGGGCCGTCAGGCCAGACCGGCCTCCTTCATCTGGCGCAGTTCCTTCTTCATCTCGGAGACCTCGTCGCGCAGACGGGCCGCGATCTCGAACTGGAGGTCCGCGGCGGCGGCCCGCATCCGGGTGGTCAGATCCTCGATCTGCGCGGCCAGCTCCGCCGCCGGACGGTCGGTGACCGCCGTCTCCTTGGCCTTCCGCCTGCCCTTGGCCGCCTTGCCGTCGGCTGTCGCCTGGCCGCCGAGGGAGGGCACGGGAGCCTTGGCGGCCTTGCCGTCCTTGGACTGGCGGTAGCCCGAGCCGAGCAGCTGCTCGGTGTCGATGTCCTCACGGGCGATCTGGGCGACGATGTCGTTGATCTTCTTGCGGAGGGGCTGCGGGTCGATGCCGTTGGCCTGGTTGTACGCGATCTGCTTCTCGCGGCGGCGGTTGGTCTCGTCGATCGCCTTCTCCATCGCCGGCGTGATCTTGTCGGCGTACATGTGGACCTGGCCGGAGACATTGCGCGCCGCGCGGCCGATGGTCTGGATCAGCGAGGTGCCCGAGCGCAGGAAGCCCTCCTTGTCGGCGTCCAGGATCGCCACCAGGGAGACCTCCGGCAGGTCGAGGCCCTCCCTGAGCAGGTTGATGCCGACCAGGACGTCGTACTCGCCGGCGCGCAGCTCCCGCAGCAGCTCCACGCGGCGCAGGGTGTCGACGTCGCTGTGCAGGTAGCGGACCTGGATGCCCAGCTCCAGGAAGTAGTCGGTGAGGTCCTCGGCCATCTTCTTGGTGAGCGTGGTGACCAGGACGCGCTCGTCCTTCTCGGTCCGCGTGCGGATCTCGTGGACCAGGTCGTCGATCTGGCCCTCGGTGGGCTTGACGACGACCTCCGGGTCGACGAGGCCCGTGGGGCGGATGATCTGCTCGACCGCGCCGTCCGAACGGGACAGCTCGTAGGCGCCCGGGGTGGCCGACAGGTACACGGTCTGCCCGATGCGTTCCTGGAACTCCTCCCACTTCAGCGGGCGGTTGTCGAGGGCGGAGGGGAGCCGGAAGCCGTGGTCGACCAGGGTCCGCTTGCGGGAGGCGTCACCCTCGTACATGGCGCCGATCTGCGGCACGGTGACGTGCGACTCGTCGATGACGAGCAGGAAGTCGTCCGGGAAGTAGTCGAGCAGGGTGTTGGGCGGGGAGCCGGGCGAGCGGCCGTCGAAGTGCATCGAGTAGTTCTCCACGCCGGAGCAGGAGCCGATCTGGCGGAGCATCTCGATGTCGTACGTGGTGCGCATCCGCAGCCGCTGCGCCTCGAGCAGCTTGCCCTGCTTCTCCAGCTCGGTCAGGCGCTCGGCCAGCTCCTTCTCGATGTCGTTGACGGCCCGCTCCAGGCGCTCGGGTCCCGCGACGTAGTGCGAGGCCGGGAAGACGTACAGCTGCTGGTCGTCGCTGATGATCTCGCCGGTGACCGGGTGGAGGGTGGAGAGGGCCTCGATCTCGTCGCCGAACATCTCGATGCGGACGGCGAGCTCCTCGTAGACCGGGAAGATCTCGATGGTGTCGCCGCGCACCCGGAAGGTGCCGCGGGTGAAGGCCATGTCGTTGCGCGTGTACTGGATGTCCACGAAGCGGCGCAGCAGCTCGTCCCGGTCGTGCTCCTCGCCGACCCGGAGGGGGACCATCCGGTCCACGTACTCCTGCGGGGTGCCGAGGCCGTAGATGCAGGAGACGGAGGCGACCACGACGACGTCGCGGCGGGTGAGCAGCGAGTTGGTCGCCGAGTGGCGCAGGCGCTCGACCTCCTCGTTGATCGAGGAGTCCTTCTCGATGTAGGTGTCCGACTGCGGGACGTACGCCTCGGGCTGGTAGTAGTCGTAGTACGAGACGAAGTACTCGACGGCGTTGTTCGGCAGGAGTTCGCGGAACTCGTTCGCCAGCTGGGCGGCCAGGGTCTTGTTGGGGGCCATGACCAGGGTGGGGCGCTGGAGTTTCTCGATCATCCACGCGGTGGTGGCTGACTTGCCGGTGCCGGTGGCGCCGAGCAGGACGACGTCCTTCTCGCCTGCCTCGACACGCCGGGCCAGCTCGGCGATGGCCGCCGGCTGGTCGCCGCTGGGCTGGTAGGGACTGACGACCTCGAAGGGCGCCACCGTGCGTTCGATCTGGGAAACGGGCCGCATGGGTTCCACCGTACGACCCCGCACTGACAACCGGTCCGGATCAGCGGTTCTGCGGTGCGCGGGACCGCCGGTGCACGAGGGTGCGGCGCGTGCGGCGCACGGGCTGGTGCGCCGGGTGGCGCACCGTGCGCGACGCTCCGACGTGGGCGGGGACGCCCGGCTTCCGCTCGACGGGGACACCGGCGGGCTTCCCTGTGACCATCAGCGGGTCGAACATCACCACGACGGCGGCGAGCAGCAGGAAGGCGAGGGGGCCGATCAGCATGGGGGCCAGCAGTTCGGCGGGGGAACCGCCGGTCCCCGGGTCGGACGTGCCGTGGACGTGGACCTCCAGGGCGGCCATGCCGGTGTAGTGCATGCCGGTGACGGCCAGGCCCATGACGAGGCTGGCGCCGACGCTCCACAGGAAGCCCCGGACCTGCCCGGCCGCCCACAGCGCGGCGGTCGCGGCGGCCATGGCTATGGCGACGGACAGGGCCACGGTGAAGGTGTTGTACGTCAGCTGCCCGTCCAGGCGCATGCCCGCCATGCCCAGATAGTGCATCGACGCGATGCCCAGGCCGGTGATGGTGCCCCCGGTGAACAGGGCGGTGCCCCGCGCCCCCCGGTAGCCGACGATGAAGATCCCCACCCCGACCATCACGATGGCCACGGCCAGGCTGGCGAAGGTCATCAGCCAGTCGTAGCGGACCGGTGTGTGTTCGATCGTGAACCCCATCATCGCGATGAAGTGCATGGTCCAGATCCCGGAGCCGATCGCCGCCGAACCGAGGGCGAGCCAACCCGGGCGCCAGGAGCGGGTGACCCGCAGGGACCTGGTGGTGCAGCGCAGTCCGAGGGCACCGCCGAGGCAGGCCATGAGGTAGGCCACCAGCGGTGTGACCAGTCCGTAACTGAATCCGTCGACCGTGCCTTGCATGTGCGGCCGCCCTTCCGCGTTCTTGCTGCCCGGATACGTCCCGGAATCTCCTGATGTACGCCCCCTCCCGGGGCCGCGTGAACGACCAGGGTCGAGGCAGAGAGTATGACGCCCACCGGAATGGTCGAACGATTCTCCTGCAAAGAATCACGGCCTTGCCCCACTTGTGCCGCCCCGGTGAGCGGAGTTGAGCGCCGCCGTTCGACGCGTGGCCATTCGCCACCCGTCTCCCGTTGACCCTCCGGTGTCACAGTGTTGCTGTCCGTGATCGCTCTACGCGAGGAGTGCGCATGCACGCACGCGCAGTTGCCGCGATGACCACCGCGTTCCTGGGAGTGGCCCTGCTCACTCCCCTCTCCCACGCCCGGGCCGTCCAGAGCGGCGAGGACGACGGGCCCGCCGTCATCGCCCACCGGGGCGCTTCCGGTTACGCGCCGGAGAACACGCTGGCCGCCGTCGACAAGGCCGCGGAGCTGGGCATCCGCTGGGTCGAGAACGACGTCCAGCGCACCAGGGACGGCGAACTCGTCGTCCTCCACGACGACAACCTGCGGCGTACGACCGACGTGGAGGAGGTCTTCCCCGACCGCTCGCCCTGGAAGGTGAAGGACTTCACCGCGGCGGAGATCGCCAGGCTGGACGCGGGGAGCTGGTTCGGCTCGCGGTACGCGGGCGCGCGCGTGCCGACGCTGGAGCAGTACCTGGAGCGCGTGGAGCACAACCACCAGAAGCTGCTGCTGGAG
Organism: Streptomyces rochei; assembly: GCA_002155895.1. Taxonomy (GTDB): domain Bacteria; phylum Actinomycetota; class Actinomycetes; order Streptomycetales; family Streptomycetaceae; genus Streptomyces; species Streptomyces rochei. The sequence continues at coordinate 13,508 of MUMD01000324.1, read as the reverse complement.
CTGAAGAACCCCCAGCTGTACCCGGGCATCGAGCAGCAGACCCTCAAGGTGCTCGCCAACGAGGGCTGGCTCGACCGGTGGCACGTGGCCGACCGGCTGGTCGTGCAGAGCTTCAGCGCGGACAGCGTCCGTACCGTGCACGAGCTGAAGCCGGCCGTCAGGACCGGTGTCCTCGGCACCCCGCCCGTGTCGGACCTTCCCGAGTACGCGGAGTTCGCCGACCAGATCAATCCCTCCCACGGCTCGCTCTCCATGAGCTACGTCTCGTCGGTCCACGCGTTCACGGGGCCGCACGGCCGTCCGATGGAGGTCTTCGCCTGGACGGTCGACGACGCGGACACCGCCCGGCGGGTCGCCGGGTACGACGTCGACGGCGTCATCTCCAACCGGCCCGACGTGGTGCGCGAGGCCATGGACGAGGACACGGACGACGCCGGGGACGCGGACGGGAGCCGGGGCGGGTTCACCGTCGGCCGGTGACCCGTTGTCAGTGGCCGGCCGTACCGTAGGCGCATGGACAGCGATGGGCAGTACGAGCAGCGGGTGGTGTGGGCCGTCGTCGGCACCGGCATCGGTCCGCTGCTGCTGGCCGCCACCCGTGACGGCCTGGTCAACGTCGTGTTCCACGCCACCGGGGCCGCCCGCGACCGGGCCCTCGAGAGACTGGCGGCCCGGCTGGGCACGGAGCCCGTGGAGGCGCCCGCCTCCCCGCTGCTGGCCGAGGCGGTACGGCAGGTGGAGGCGTACTTCGCGGGCCGCCGGCGCGACTTCGAGCTGCCGCTGGACTGGTCGCTGATATCGGGCTTCAACCGGGAGGTGCTGCGCGCGCTGGCGGCCGGTGTCCCGTTCGGATCGGTCGTCGGTTACGGCGACCTGGCCGGCCGGGTCGGCCAGCCGGGGGCCGCCCAGGCGGTGGGCACGGCCATGGGGGCCAATCCGCTGCCGGTCGTGGTGCCGTGCCACCGGGTCGTCGGGAGTGACGGCGGCATCGGCGGGTTCGGCGGCGGCGTGGAGACCAAGCGCCGGTTGCTCGCGCTGGAGGGCGTGCTGCCCGAGCCGCTGTTCTGAGCCCCCTCCCCCGGCGACCACTGCGGCCGCGGCGGGACTACTCGTAGTGGCGGGCTTCGATGATGTTGCCGTCCGGATCGCCGAAGTAGAAGCTGCGCTTCGCCTGCCCCCGCGCGCCGAAGGCGCCGTGCGACAGCTCGGAGACCGCGACGGCCTGCTCCGCCAAGCGGGCGCGGAGCGCGTCGAAGTCGTCCGGTGGCAGTGACACGCAGAGGTGGTTGACCGGGTGTCCCGCGCTCGCGTCGGCGCCGGGGATCATGCGCATGCGCTCCGCCATGGTGTGGGGCGCGAGGTCGAGGATGGTCTCCTCGTTGAGGCGCACCGAGGGGAAGCTCACGGTCCCGGCGGCGTACTCGGTGACCCGCAAAGGCTGCGCTCCCAGCGTCCTCTCGTAGAACCCGGCGGCGGCGACCGGGTCGCGCACCCACAGGACGACATGGTCGAGGCGTGCCGTTCCGTCCGTCATGCCCCCAGGCTCGCGGGCTCCGCCGGGAGCCGCAAGGGTGCCTGGTCGGGCCGGACGGGTTTGGCCCGCTCCCGCGCCCGCCAGAGATGAGGAAGGACCGACGACAGGAGGCGGACGCGTGACCCTGGTGGTGTCGGAAGAGGTACGGGCGGCGATCGGCGAGCGCCGTCCGGTGGTGGCCCTGGAGTCCACGATCATCGCGCACGGGCTGCCCCGCCCGCGCAATCTGCAGGTGGCACGGGAGCTGGAGGAGGCGGTCCGGCGGGAGGGCGCCGTACCGGCCACGATCGCCGTGCTGGACGGACGGCCGCACGTCGGCCTGGACAAGCAGCAGTTGGAGCGGGTCGCCAACGAGGACGGCATACGCAAGCTGGGCCACCGGGACCTGCCGCTCGCGGTGGCCACCGGTGCCGACGGGGCGACCACCGTGTCGGCGACCGCTCTGCTGGCGGAGCTGGCGGGGGTGCGGGTGTTCGCGACCGGCGGCCTCGGCGGTGTGCACCGGGAGTGGACGGCCACGCAGGACGAGTCCGCCGACCTGGGCCTGCTGGCCCGCACCCGGATCACGGTGGTCTGCGCCGGCGTGAAGTCCATCCTGGACGTGCCGGCGACCCTGCAGCGGCTGGAGACGCTGGGCGTCGCGGTGGCCGGATACGGCACGGACCGCTTCCCCGGCTTCTACCTGGCCGACTCGGGTCATCCGGTGGACTGGACGCTGGAGACGCCGGAGCAGGTGGCGGCCGTCATGCGGGCCCAGGACGCGCTGCGCGGCCCCCGGTCCGCGCTCGTGGTCGCCAACCCGGTCCCCGAGGAGGAGCAGCTCGATCCCGCGCTGCACGCGCGGGTGCTGGCCGACGCGCTGCGTGCCTGCGAGGCGGAGGGGGTCACGGGCCAGGCGGTCACCCCCTTCCTCCTGTCGCACCTGGTACGGCACACCGACGGCGCCTCGCTGGAGGCGAATCTGGCTGCGGTGCGCGGGAACGTACGGCTGGCGGCGCGCATCGCGGCGGCCTGGACCGGGGCATGACCGCAGGGCCGGGCGGGGCTCTGCTGGTCGTCGGTGACGTCGTGACGGACGTCGTCGCCCGGCACCGGGGCCCGCTGGCCGTCGGCACGGACACCAGCGCCTCGATCCGCCGGCTGCCCGGCGGGGCGGGTGCCAACGTGGCCTGCTGGGCCGCGCACGGCGGGTGCCGGGACGTCCGGCTGCTGGGACGGGTCGGCTCGGACGCCGCGGACTGGCACCGGCGGGAGCTGACGGCGCTCGGGGTCCGCGCCCATCTGGTCGTCGACGCGAGCGCGCCGACGGGGACGGTGATCTGCCTGGTCGACACGGACGCCTCGGCCGAGCGGACCTTCCTGACGGACAGCGGGGCCTCGCTGCGGCTGGAGCCCGGTGACTGGTCGGACGCGCTGCTCGACGGGGTCGCCCGGCTGCACCTGTCGGGCTACCTGCTGTTCTCGGAACCGGGGCGCGCTCTGGTGCCGGTCGCCCTGGCAGCGGCACGCGGGCGCGGGGTGTCGGTGAGTGTGGACCCGGCGTCGGCCGGTTTCCTCACCGGGCTCGGTGTCGACCGCTTCCTGGACCTGGTGGAGGGGGTGGACGTCCTGCTGCCCAGCCGCGACGAGGCGTGCCTGCTCACCGGGCTTCCGGATCCGGCGGACGCCGCGGCGAAACTGAGCCGGCAAGTTCCGTTGGTGGTCGTCAAGCAGGGTGCCGAGGGGGCCCTGGTGGCCCGGTCCGGTGCGGTGAGCGCGCGGGTCCCGGCCGTGCCCGCGACACCGCGGGACAGTACCGGTGCCGGTGACGCCTTCACGGGGGCGTTCCTCGCCGCGCTGCTCGCGGGCGCGACCGACGAGGAGGCGGCCGCCGCGGGGTGCCGGGCGGGGGCCAGGTCGGTCGAGCGGGTGGGTGCGAGACCTCCGCGGAGGGGCGGCTGAGCGGCGGAGGGCGGTCGGCGCCGGGGCGGCGGCCGGGGCCCCGTCACCTCTGGACGGCCTTGCGTCCCCATGCGGAGATCATCGGCGCCGTGGCGAGGTCCATGCCGCCGGCGGCCACGTTCGCGAGGTGGCGGTCGATGTCGTCGTGGGTGGCCGCGCCCGCGGCGACCAGCTGGTCGCGGACCTGACGGACCGTCGCCGACTCCAGGGCGGCGCACGCGGGCGAGGCGACCGGGAAGTAGGCGTCGGCCTCCACGCGGTGCAGCCCCGCCTCCCGGAGCAGGCGCGGGAGCCGCCGGCCGTAGGAGAGGTCGGCGCCGCGTCGGGCCAGGAGCTGGCGGAAGCCGTGCCGCAGCCGGTTCGCCAGCTGCTGCTCGGGACCGTGCTCGTCGGGGCAGAGCAGGGGCTGCAGGGCGGGGTCGGCGTCCTCGACCAGGAGGCGGCCCCCGGGACGCAGGGCGGCGACCATGGAACGCAGCGCCCGCTCGCGGTCCGGGACATGGACGAGGACGAGTCGGGCGTGCACCAGGTCGAAGCCCTCGCCCGGAGGTTCCTCCGCGCCCACGTCGTGCACGCGCACCTCCACGGGGTGACGGCCGGCCGGGGCGACCCGCGAGGTGTCGATGTCGGTCGCCAGGACCCTGCCGGTGGGCCCCACCCGCTTGGCGAGCCAGGAGACCACGGAGGTGCCTCCGGCGCCGACCTCCCAGCAGCGCCAGCCGGGCCCCACGCCCAGGGCCGTCAGATGCCGGAACGTCGTGGGATCGAAGAGGGTCGCGAAGGCGTCGAAACGCTCCGCCGCCTCGGTCTGCCGGTTGTCGAGGAGGTATCCGTCGGTTCGCGTCATGCGGCGATCATCCCAGTTGTCCCGCTTGCCCGAAGCGGTCGACGCACCGGAACGGCACGGCTCCGAAGGCTCCGTCCACAGCCGGGGACCAAGCGGAACGCTCCGTTTCCACAGGCCGGTCCGCCACCCGCGCCGCCCTGGCAGACTGTCCCGCCAGGGCGCGGGAAGCACGGCGCGAGGGGACCCACGCGAGGAGACACGGATGACGATGGCAGGGAATCTGCGGAAGGTCACGGGCCTGGGCAGGACCGGTGGACTGCGCAGGGTGGCGCGGCTGGCCCGCAGGCGCCCGCGGGTGGATCTGAGCCACCCCGCCCGCTCCCCGCTGGGCTCCTCGGTGGTGAACTGCGTGACCTACCGGGACGGAGTCCGCACCCCCGAGGTCGGCGATCCGGTGCAGATCGTGGAGCGGATGCGCAGGGGGCGGGGCGGCTTCGTCTGGCTGGGCCTGCACGAGCCGACGGACCAGGAGTTCGCGGGTGTGGCGGAGCTGTTCGACCTGCATCCGCTGGCGGTCGAGGACGCGATCGAGGCCCATCAGCGCCCGAAGGTGGAGCGGTACGGGGAGACGCTCTTCGCCGTGTTCAAGACGGTCTGCTACGTGGAGCACGAGCAGCTGACCGCCACGAGCGAGGTGGTGAGCACCGGGGAGATCATGGTGTTCGTCGGCCAGGACTTCGTGATCACCGTGCGGCACGGGCGCCACGGCTCGCTGGGCCCGCTGCGGGAGGGGCTGGAGACCGACCCCGTGCAGCTCGCGAAGGGGCCGTCGGCGGTGCTCCACGCGATCGCGGACCATGTCGTCGACGACTTCCTCGGTGTCATCGAGGCGTTCCAGGCGGACATCGACCACGTCGAGACGGAGGTGTTCGCGGAGCACGGCGCCCGGGTCGACCCGGGCCGGATCTACCAGCTCAAACGAGAACTGCTGGAACTGCGGCGGGCCGTGGTGCCGCTCGGCCGGCCGCTGGAGGAGCTGGCCACTCGGCCGGCCCGGGTGGTCGAGCCGGAGATACAGGCGTACTTCCGGGACGTCGCCGACCACCTCCTGCGGGCCACGGAGCAGATCGCCGCCTTCGACGAGCTGCTCAACTCCATCCTCCAGGCGCACCTCGCCCGGGTGACGGTCGCGCAGAACGAGGACATGCGGAAGATCACCGCCTGGGCCGCGATCATCGCCGTCCCCACCATGGTCTGCGGGGTGTACGGCATGAACTTCGACCACATGCCGGAGCTGCGCTGGCGCTACGGCTACGCCCTCGTCATCGGCGTCATAGCCGTCGCCTGTGTGGCGCTGCACCGGGGCTTCCGGCGCAACGGCTGGCTCTGAGCCCGCTTCGGCGGCTCAGCCGTTCCACGCGGGGTGCCGTGGGTCGTCGGCGCGCACCAGCACGTCGGCGGTGGCCGACGGATCGGCCTCCTCCTCGTAGCGCTCGAAGGCGGGGAGGGTCCAGTGCTCGGAGTCGGGGGTGCGGCGGCGCAGGGCGCCGGGGGTGAGGACGAGGTGGACGCTGAGATCGAGGGGGAACCAGTGGCGCAGCAGGAAGGGCCCGTGCAGCAGCAGTACGCCGCCGGGCGGGAGGTGGACGTAGGGGCTGCGGGTGGCGCGGTCGGTGACGGGGTCCCACAGGTCGGGCAGTACACGGCCGTCGCCTCCGGGCGCGAGGGGGTCGAAGACCTCCCGCCACAGGGCGCCGGTGTCGTACCAGCCGCTGTAGTAGGACTCCGCGTCCCGGTGGCCGTACTCCAGGCGGAGCGAGGCGGGGCGCAGATAGCCCTCCGTGCCGATGACGAGGGAGGGGCGGCCGCGGACGCGCAGCGCTTCACCGACCCGTCGGGCGAGTTCGCCGGGGCGGGCGGCCGGGGCGCCGTCGAAGGCGACGCGGAGCCGGTCGCCGCCGTCGGCGGGTTCGAGGTCGAGCAGACGCTCGGCGAGCAGGTCGCCGAGTCTGTCCCAGGTGATCGCTTCCAGTCGCACCCGCCCATGATGCGCTGTCCGGTGGTGCGCCCGCGTGGACGCTCGCACATGCGCCCGCGCCGACGGGCCATGGCCGGCGGGCCCGCGCGGAGGTTGACTCGGGGTGGTCGACGGCGGACGGTGCCGTGCGGCCGGGGACTCGACGAGGGGAAGCCGACAGATCATGATCGACGGACCGTACTTCGTGCTGACGGTGCTGGGCGTGCTCGGCACCGGTCTGACGGCCGGTGCCTTCTGCGCCTTCTCCACGTTCGTGATGCGGGGGCTCGCCGCGCTGCCGCCCGCGCAGGGGATCGCCGCGATGAACGCGATCAACACGGCGGCGGTGCGGCCCGCCTTCATGGCCGTCTTCCTCGGGACGGCGGCGCTCACCGCGGTGATCGCCGTGATGACGTTCGTGCTGTGGCCGGACGGGGCGGCGGTGGAGTTGCTGCTGGGCAGCGCCCTGTACCTCTGCGGATCGTTCGGGGTGACCGCGGTGGCCAATGTGCCGCGCAACACCGCGCTGCTCCGGCTGGAGCCGGGTGCCGCGGAGGCGGCCGGTCGGTGGCGGTCGTACGTGCGCGAGTGGACGGCGTGGAACCACGTCCGTACCGTCGCGTCGGCCGCCGCGGCGGTGGCGTACGTGCTGGCCCTGTCCTGAGGGAGCGGGCGCCACCGAACAGGGCCTCCACGCGCTCTGCGGGCGCCGGCGGCGGGCCGTATCGTGGCCGCAGGAGCGCGAGGGCCCCGAGGGCGCGGGCGAACCGCCCCGCGCACGGTCGGCCCCGCGGGCAAGGGAGACGGTCATGGCCGACCCCAAGGGATTCCTCACCACGCCCCGCGAGGAGTGGCCCCGAAGGCCGGTCGGCGAACGGGTCCGGGACTGGGACGAGGTGTACGTGCCCGGTGCGCTGCTCCCGATCGTCGGCCCGCAGGCGGACCGCTGCATGGACTGCGGGGTCCCCTTCTGTCACGAGGCCTGTCCGCTCGGGAACCTGATCCCCGAGTGGAACGATCTGGTGGCCCGTTCGGACTGGCACGCGGCGAGCGACCGGCTGCACGCCACGAACAACTTCCCCGAGTTCACCGGCCGGCTCTGCCCGGCGCCGTGCGAGGCGGGTTGTGTGCTCGCCATCAACCAGCCCGCCGTCACGATCAAGAACGTCGAGTGCGCGATCGCCGACCGGGCGTGGGAGGAGGGTCTCGTCCCGCCGCGCCCGCCGGACCGGCTGTCGGGCAGGACGGTGGCGGTGATCGGGTCGGGGCCCACCGGGCTGGCGGCGGCGCAGCAGCTGACGAGGGCCGGGCACACGGTCGCCGTGTACGAGCGGGACGACCGCGTGGGCGGGCTGCTGCGGTACGGCATCCCCGAGTTCAAGATGGAGAAGCGGCACCTGGAGCGGCGGATCGGGCAGATGCGGGAGGAGGGGACGAGGTTCCGTACGTCGACGGCGGTCGGGCGGGACGTGGACGCCGCCGGGCTGCGGGCCCGTTACGACGCGGTGGTGATCGCCACCGGGGCGACCGCGTGGCGCGAACTGGCCGTTCCCGGCCGGGAGCTGGCCGGTGTCCATCAGGCGATGGAGTACCTGCCGCTGGCCAACCGGGTGTGCGCGGGCGACCTGGAGCGCTCCCCGCTCTCCGCCGCCGGGAAGCACGTCGTGATCGTCGGCGGCGGCGACACCGGCGCTGACTGCCTCGGCACCGCGGTGCGGGAGGGCGCGGCGTCCGTGACCCAACTGGACATCTACGCGCGGCCGGGCGCGGAGCGCGACGAGGAGACCGAGCCGTGGCCGACGTATCCGCGGCTGTACCGGCTGTCGGCCGCTCACGAGGAGGCGCGCGACCTGCGCTCCGCGCCGGCGGCGGACGCGGACGCGCGGCTGTTCGCGGCGTCCACGCTCCGTTTCACCGGGGACGCGGAGGGCCGGGTGCGATCGGTGCGCCTGGTGGCCGTGGACGCCGCTCGCCGGCCGCTTCCCGGCACCGTCCGCTCGCTCCCCGCCGATCTGGTCCTCCTGGCCCTCGGTTTCTCGGGACCGGACCCGGCGGACGGGCTCGTCGACGGGCTGGGACTGGAGCTGGGGCCCGGGGGCACGATCGCCCGGGACGGCGCCTTCGCGACCAATGTGCCGGGGGTGTTCGCCGCCGGGGACGCGGCGCGCGGGCAGTCACTCGTCGTGTGGGCCATCGCGGAGGGGCGCTCGGTGGCGGCGGCCGTCGACCGTCATCTGTCGGGTGGCAGCACTCGCCTGCCGGCGCCGGTCGGGCCGTACGACCGGCCGATGACGGCCTGACCGTGTGCTCCCGGCCGACGACGGCCTCCTCCCCCTCCCCCCCCACCCGCCGTCCTCCTCTCGGACGGCGATCGATCCCTTGTCGAACGTCAGAAACAATCAGCTGAACAGTTTAAAAAGGAAGCATCAACGCCGTGCGGGTTCAGGACAGCAGGAAGTCCGCCTCTCCCGCCTTCGCTCCCTCGATGAAGGCCGTCATCTCGGCGGAGGTGTAGATCAGTGCGGGCCCGTCGGGGTCGGTGGACTGCCGTACCGCGATCCGGCCGTCGGCGAGCTTCATGGCCTCCAGACAGTTCCCTCCGTTGCCGCCGCTCCACGGTTTGTGCCAGCCCTCGCTGCCCAGCTCCCGGGCGGGCATGCCGTTGTAGATGCGCTCGCCGCGGCTGCGCGGCGAGCGCTGGGGTGCGATGTGACTCATTCACAGCTCCTTGCGGAGATCCCGGAGGATCTCCTTCGTGCGGTGTGCCGTGGCGGCCTGGGCCGCCATGCGGTCCATGACCTCGAGGTGGGTCGCCACCTCCGCGCGCGCGTCGAGGTAGACGGCGCCGGTCAGGTACTCGCTGTAGACCATGTCCGGCAGTTCCGGCATGGCGAAACGGAACAGGACGAAGGGCCCGTAGGTGCCCGGGTGCGGCCCGTTGGAGAACGGTGCGACCTGCAGCGTCACGTTGGACAGCTCCGTGGCCTCGAGCAGCCGGTCGAGCTGGGCCCGCATCACCTCCGGCCCGCCGACGGGACGGCGCAGGGCGGTCTCGTCCATCACCACCCACAGCCTGGGTGCGTCCTCGCGGGTGAGCAGTTCCTGGCGCCGCATGCGCAGGTCGACGTGGCGTTCGATGTCGTCCGGCCGGGTCTGCCCGATCGCTCCGGAGCGGAGCACCCCGCGCGCGTAGTCCTCGGTCTGCAGCAGACCGGGCACGAAGTGGGGCTCGTAGGAACGGATCAGGGAGGCCGCGCCCTCCAGGCTGACGTACATCGAGAACCAGCCCGGCAGGATGTCGTGGAAGCGCTGCCACCATCCGGGTCGGTTGGCGTCCTCGGCCAGCCTGACGAAGGAGTCGGCCTCCTCGTCGCCGACGCCGTAGGCCTTCAGCAGGAGCTGGAGGTACGGGATCTTGAGGGCGACCTCGGCCGTCTCCATCCGGCGTACCGTGGCGGGGGCGACGCGCAGGATGCGGGCGGCTTCCTCGCGCTTGAGGCCCGCGCGTTCACGCAGGTCCGACAGGCGCCGGCCGAGGACGACCTGGCCGACCGTCGGCGCCGACCGCGGCTCGCTCACCGCCCACCTCCACGAGAAGTCCGAATCAACGTGCACGCACCGCGACATGCGCACAGCCCGACGGCGCCATTCGAAAATCTTTTCGAAAGCCCGTGCAGACCTTCGGTGCTCCGAAGTGGCGCCGCTCGACGTGCTGTTGCGAGCAGTGTGCCACGGCCTTCCAGACCGTCACACCGCACTCTGCATTTTTCAGAGTGACACTTGCCAAGTGTTCACGACGGGGCGATAGTGGCAAGCGTGATTCCGTCCGCGCCTTTAGGAACAGAGGCCACCGCGAGTTCCCTCGGCCTCGCCGCCGCCGTGGGAGCCGGTTCCTCCGGGGCCGCCGCCGACCGCCGGTTCCGTTTCGAGCTGGCCGCACATCCGGGCTCGCCGGCGCAGGCCAGACGCCTGACCCGCGCCCGGCTGAACGGCTGGTCGGTGTGCGAGGACACCTGTGACACCGCGGCACTGGTCGTCTCCGAGCTGGTGACCAACGCGATCGTGCACACCGCGAGCCGGCACATAGTCTGCGAGCTGCACGACGGCGCCGACCTGGTCCGCATAGCCGTGCGCGACGAGGGCTGCGCCCCGGGCCAGCCCCACCCGCAGACCGCTCAGCGGCCCGATGACGAGCACGGCAGAGGGCTGCTGCTGGTGGACGCCCTGTGCGACGCGTGGGGAGCCCACGAGCACGGGCCCGGACTCCTGGTCTGGGCGGAGCTGCCGCGCAAGGCCGACGGCCCGCGCGACCCGGCGGAGCCCCACAACGACCTGGGCTGGGGCACCCGCCCCAAGCCCGGCCCGGCCGACGGCCCGGGTGAGGACGGCGAGGCGGAGGGACGCCGACTCGAGGCGCGCCGCGGAACGGGGACCGCATGGCTGTGAGGGCTGCGTCCGGCATTCGACCGCTCGGCCTCGACACACTGGTCGGCCTCCAGCGACGGATGCACGCCCCCGGGACGACCCGGCGGCTGCTCGTACCGGACGGGATGACGGCCCCGCTGGGCTGCGACGCGGTGGCGGTGCCCGCCCGCTTCGGACCCCTGGTGATGCCCCGGCTGCCCCGCGTGGGGTGCGTCTACGCCGACGAGGCGCACTGGTGGTGGATCGTCCCGTCGGACTCCGACTACGCCTTGGAGTGGCCCGCCCCCGCCCGGTACGCCGCCGGCGCGGTCGTCCCCGACGCTCCCGACGTGCCCGGCCTCATCCACCGCCCGGACGGCACGGTGCCGTACACTCCGCCCATTCCGCTCTATCTGGCGCTGTGCCGGCTGACGAACACGACGCCGACCTGGTCGCGTCCGGTGAGCGCCTAGCGCCACCGCCGGCCACCGCGCACTTCCGGTCGCCGCGCGTCTTTGGGGTCCGGGGCGCCGAGGGGCGTCGGCCGCCGGGCGGCCGGGTGTCAGGCGGCCGCGTCACCCGCGGCGTCGCCGGCGCGCACGACGACCAGGAACATGTCCGTGGCGAGGTCCATGACGACCTCGGCGGGGAGACCCTCCAGTCGCCGCGCCTGCGCGAATTCCTCCGCCGGCCACGATCCCCGCGGTCCACCGGCGGGAAAGCGTTCGAGCACCGTTCGCCCGTTCACCATCCTGCACCTCCATGCAGCGCTGTACTCGTAGAGTCAAACGCCAACCATGGAGCGAAAGCCTCGCGTGGTGATGGTACTGAGACGTAGTTGACACCCGTTCACCGCAAAGTGTGAGCGAGACCTCAGCCGTTTGACCCGGACGGCTACGGTGCGTGTCAGTCCTCGTACTCGTCGTGGTAGCGGACTCTCTCGCTTCCCGCGGGGGCCCCGAGAGCCGACGCGCGCCCCTCCGTTTTCTCCCAGGGCTCCCGCCGTCCGAGCGCCGTCAGGTCGAGCAGGCTCGTGGTGGAGCCGAGCCCGTCGAGGCCACGCTCGTACGTCGAGTAGGTGTGGAAGACCCGCTCGCGGTCCCGCAGGAAGCAGCTGAGCCCCGGCCGCTCGACGAGTTCGCCCTCGTGCTCCAGGGTCACCTCGAAGTCGGTGTTGAAGTCGCTGACGTACGACGAGTACCAGGGCAGCGTCCAGCCCATCCGCGCCTTGAACGGCAGGATCCTCGGGTACGGCGCCCGGGAGACCGCGGCGAACGAGGTGCCGCGGGCCCGCAGGTGCGCGAGGTGGCCGATCTGGTCCAGGAAGGCCGAGCAGCTGCGGCAGCCGGCGTCCCACTCCGGCGCGAACATGAAGTGGTAGACGACGAGCTGGTCGCGGCCCTCGAAGAGGTCGAGCAGGGTGGCCTTGCCGTCGCCTCCCTCGAACACGTACTCCTTGTCGACCTCCACCATGGGCAGCCCGCGCCGCTCGGCGTTGAGCGCGTCGCGCGCGCGGGTGGCCGCCTTCTCCTTCGCCAGTAGGGCCGCGCGCGCCGCGCGCCACTCCGCGCGGCTGACGATCTCGGGCAGCGACATGGGCTCCAGCTCCTCCTGTACGGCATACGACGGTCCGTCGGGGGTGGTGACCGTCGGGCGGAGCGGAACTCATCGCGGTCCGGCGAAGTTTTTTCCGGGGCGGTTCCCGCGCGCCGCCGGCCTCAGGTGTCGTACTCCTGGACGCGCCGGCCGTGGCCGCGCTCGGTCAGCGCGGGCAGCCGCTCCGCCAGCTCGCGCACCACCGAGGGCACGTCCAGGGTCAGCAGTTCGCGGTCCCGCATGAGCACGCGTCCGTCGACGATCGTGGTGCGCACGTCGGCGGAGCGCGCGCTGTGCACCAGGGTGGCGGCGAGGTCGTGCACGGGCTGGGTGTGCGGGCCGGTGAGGTCGACGAGGACGAGGTCCGCCCGCCGTCCCGGTGCGATGCGGCCGACGGTGTCACCGAGCCCGACCGCGCGGGCGCTCTGCAGCGAGGCGTGGTGGAGGGCCTGGCGCGAGGTCAGCCAGCGCGGATCGCCCTCCGTCGCCTTCTGGACCAGGGACGTCAGCGCCATCGACTCCCACACGTCCAGGGAGTTGTTCGAGGCGGCGCCGTCGGTGGCGAGTCCGACCGGGACGCCGATGTCGCGCAGGGCGCGTACGGGTGTGGTGGTGGGCCAGGCGAACTTCAGATAGCCGCGGGGCGCGGTGGCCACGGCCGTGCGGCCGCTCGCGTCCGCGAGGAGCGGCAGGTCGTCCTCGGTGATGCCGGTGCCGTGGGCGATGAGTACGTCGGTGTCGAGGATGCCGGTGCGCTCCAGGACGCCGATCGGGGTGGCGCCGTGCCGGGCGAGGCTGGTGGCGGTCTGGTCGCGGTTCTCGGCGGCGTGCAGGTGCACGGGCAGTCCGTGCGCGCGGGCCAGGTCGGCGGTGGCGGCGAGGTCGGCGTCGGTCACGGTGTAGGGGGCGTGCGGGGCCAGGGCGGTGGTGATCCGGCCGTCGGCCGCGCCCCGGTGCCGCAGCGCGAACTCCAGGGACCGCTCCCGTCCCTCGGGGCCCTGCGTGGAGAAGTACGCCTGTCCCAGCAGCGCCCGCATCCCGCACTCGGCGACCACGGTGGCGACGGCGTCCATGGCGAAGTAGTGGTCGGCGAAGGCCGTCACGCCCGCCCGGATCATCTCGGCGCACGCCAGCCGCGCGCCCAGCTCCACCTCCCGTTCGGTGAGGTTGGACTCGACGGGCCACACGACGTCGTTGAACCACTCCTCGGTGGGCAGGTCCTCGGCCAG
>MUMD01000323.1 GCA_002155895.1 Streptomyces rochei | reverse complement strand
TGGCGGCGTCCACCACCGTCATGTAGGTGGTGTGCTGCCGCCCGGTGCCGCGAGCGCACCCCCGCCCGCTCACGACACCGGACTTCTCCGTGGACCGGTGTGTGTGCACGTCGTGCAGACGCGTGACCACTGCGCTGGTGCTGGTGCCGTGCAGCGTGTTCATCTCGCGCCCCCCGTCGTGGACTTCCGGTGTTCGACTTCGGTACTGCGTCGTGCGTCCTGCTGTGTTGCCTGTGCCGAAAAGCTTGCCGCGGCGACTTCATGGCCGTGTCCGTCGACTGTCACAGACCTGTCACAGGGGTCCGTCACGGGTGCCGCACGGTTCCTTCACAGGGTCCGGCGGCAGGGTGGGGGCCGTTGTGGACCCACAGGTCGAACCGCGGCCCCTCCATGGGCCAGAATGAGCCCGTGCCTTCCCTGTTGCTGATCGAGGACGACGACGCCATCCGCACGGCCCTGGAGCTCTCACTGACGCGCCAGGGTCACCGGGTGGCCACCGCTGCCAGCGGTGAGGACGGTCTGAAGCTGTTGCGCGAGCAGCGGCCGGACCTGATCGTGCTGGACGTGATGCTGCCCGGCATCGACGGGTTCGAGGTGTGCCGGCGCATCCGGCGCACCGACCAGCTGCCGATCATCCTGCTGACCGCGCGCAACGACGACATCGACGTGGTCGTCGGTCTCGAGTCGGGCGCCGACGACTACGTCGTCAAACCCGTCCAGGGCCGGGTGCTGGACGCCCGTATCCGAGCCGTGCTGCGGCGCGGGGAACGGGAGTCCAGCGACTCGGCGAGCTTCGGCAGCCTGGTCATCGACCGCTCCGCGATGACCGTGACGAAGAACGGGGAGGACCTCCAGCTCACGCCGACCGAGCTGCGGCTCCTGCTCGAGCTGAGCCGGCGGCCGGGGCAGGCGCTGTCCCGCCAGCAGTTGCTGCGGCTGGTGTGGGAGCACGACTACCTCGGTGACTCCCGGCTGGTGGACGCCTGCGTGCAGCGGCTGCGCGCCAAGGTCGAGGACGTGCCGTCGTCCCCGACCCTGATCCGTACCGTGCGCGGTGTCGGCTACCGGCTGGATCCGCCTCAGTGACACGGGAACACCAGGGGGGTTCACGCGGCTTCGCCGCGGCTCGCAAGGGAGTCTGGTCCGGGCTGCGCTTCACCAGCCTGCGGCTCCGGCTCGTCCTCGTCTTCGGTCTGGTCGCGCTCACCGCGGCCGTCTCCGCCTCCGGCATCGCCTACTGGCTGAACCGGGAGGCGGTGCTCACCCGCGCCCAGGACGCCGTGCTGCGGGGCTTCGAGCAGGAGATGCAGAACCGCGCGGGCGCGCTGCCGGAGCACCCCTCGCAGGACGAGTTGCAGCACACGGCGGGACAGATGGCGGCCAGCAGCCAGCAGTTCAGCGTGCTGCTGGTCGCCGAGAACTCCGACGGGAAGACCGTGTACGCCAGTTCCGGCGGGCTGGGCGGTTTCTCGCTGGCCGACGTGCCCGAGTCGCTGCGCACCGCGGTGAACGAGGAGCAGGAGGTCACCTCGGCCAACAAGCACCCGTACCACCTGTACTGGCAGCGGATCACCGAGGACGACACCCCGTACCTCGTGGCGGGGACGAGGGTGATCGGCGGCGGGCCGACCGGTTACATGCTCAAGTCGCTGGAGCCGGAGGCCAAGGACCTCAACTCGCTGGCCTGGTCGCTGGGGATCGCGACCGGCCTCGCCCTGCTCGGCTCCGCGCTGCTCGCCCAGGCGCTGGCGACGACCGTGCTCAAGCCGGTGCACCGGCTGGGGGTCGCCGCGCGGCGTCTGGGCGAGGGCAAGCTGGACACCCGGCTGCGGGTCTCCGGCACGGACGAACTGGCCGATCTGTCCCGCACGTTCAACAGCGCCGCCGAGAACCTGGAGAAGCGGGTCGCGGACATGGCGGGCCGGGAGCAGGCGTCGCGGCGCTTCGTGGCGGACATGAGCCATGAGCTGCGTACGCCGCTGACGGCGATCACGGCCGTGACGGAGGTGCTGGAGGAGGAGCTGGAGTTCGAGGGCGAGGGCGGCGGGTTCGACCCGATGATCGAGCCCGCGGTCCGGCTGGTGGTCAGCGAGACGCGGCGGCTCAACGACCTCGTGGAGAACCTGATGGAGGTCACCCGCTTCGACGCGGGCACCGCCCGGCTGGTCCTGGACGACGTCGACGTCGCCGACCAGATCACCGCCTGCATCGACGCCCGCGCCTGGCTGGACGCCGTCGACCTGGACGCCGAGCGCGGCATCCACGCGCGGCTCGACCCGCGGCGGCTGGACGTCATCCTGGCGAACCTCATCGGCAACGCGCTCAAGCACGGCGGATCGCCGGTGCGGGTGTCGGTGGCGCGGGCGGACGACGAGGTCGTCATCCGGGTCCGGGACCACGGACCGGGCATCCCCGAGGACGTCCTGCCGCACGTCTTCGACCGCTTCTACAAGGCGAGCGCGTCCCGGCCGCGCTCCGAGGGCAGCGGGCTGGGCCTGTCCATCGCCCTGGAGAACGCGCACATCCACGGCGGGGAGATCACCGCCGAGAACCACCCCGAGGGGGGCGCGGTGTTCGTCCTGCGGCTGCCGCAGGACCCGTCGCCCCCGGCGGACGGGGACGCGGCGGACGACGGCGGCGACGGCGCCGGCTCCGACGGCTCGGCGCGGGACGAGGGCAAGGGCGAGGACGCGAAGGGACAGGTCTGATGACCGTACGCCGGCTGCCGGCACTCCGCGGGACGGCCGGGTGGGCCGTGCCGGCCGTGCTGGCCCTGCTGCTCACCGGGTGCGGCATCCGCGCCACGGAGGTGCCCACGGACTTCGGTCCGGCGCCCTCGCGGGTACGCTGCTCGCTCTCCGAACCGGACGCGGCGCAGCGGTCGGCGCCCGGTGTGCCGGTCCGGGTGTTCCTGCTGTGCGGGTCGTCGCTGGTGGCCGTGGACCGGACGGTGCGGGTGCCGGAGGCCGCTGCGGACTCCGGGCGCCGGGTGCTGGTCGCCCAGGGGCTGCTCGACGAACTGACCGAGCAGCCGTCGGCCGCGGAGAAGCAGGCCGGGTACACCACGGACGTGCGCGACGGGATCACCGTGAGCGGCCCGCGGCCGGGCGACCCCGAGGACACGCTGCGCCTGGGCACCGCCCCCGACGACCTCACCTCGTACGCGCTCGCCCAGGTCGTGTGCACCTTCTCCGACTCGGCGGCCGCCGAGGGCGACGGTTCCGTGGTGCTGGCCGGTCCCTCCGACGGGCCCGCCCGCCGCTACTCGTGCACGGACGAGGTCCGGGCCCGGCCGGGCAGCAACGAGCCGCCGTCCACCGAGGTCACCGACGGCTGACGGCGGCCCGGCGTGGACCGTGCGGCACGGGCGGCGCGGTGTGGCGGCACGGGCGGCGCGGTGTGGGCCGTGTGGCGCAAGCCTCACCCTTGCGTGGGAGGGGCCGGAACCGAGCGCGGCGGCGGCCGCGTCTAGGGGGGCGTGCAGCGTCATGGGTTCCTCGGCGGCAGCGCCGCGCTCCGCATCCGTGTGACAGGAAGTGTCCTCCTGGTCGCACATCTCGCGTTCGTCGCCTGGTACACGCTGCGACCGCTGGATGTCCCCTGGGTGCTGCCGCCCAATCTCCAGCCGTTCGACGGCATCCGCGCCGATCTGGCGCTGGGCTGGCCGGCGGCGGGCCGGGCCATCGGCGGGTCGCTGGCGCTGCTGGCACCGCTGGGCGTCCTGCTCCCCGCGGCGGGCGGACGGCTGGCCGTCTCCCCGCTCGGCTCGCTGCTGCGCACCACGGCCGCCGGGGCGCTGCTGTCGCTGGGCATCGAACTGCTCCAGACCGGCGTGCCCGGCCAGGTGGTGGACGTCGACTCCCTGCTGCTGAACACCGCGGGCGTGGCCCTCGCGCACCTCGCCGTGGTCCCCGCGGGCCGCGCCCGGCTCCGCCGCGGGTCCGAGCGGGGGCGGCGGCGGGACGTCCCCCAGGAGGAGCCCGCTCAGGGTCGGACCCCGACGATTCCCAGGGTCGGTATCGCCCCGTAGAGCGACGCTTTGTTCCG
Source organism: Streptomyces rochei (assembly GCA_002155895.1). Taxonomy (GTDB): domain Bacteria; phylum Actinomycetota; class Actinomycetes; order Streptomycetales; family Streptomycetaceae; genus Streptomyces; species Streptomyces rochei. Next base: position 15,539 of record MUMD01000323.1, on the reverse strand, counting down.
TTCGTCTCCGTAGCGTGGAGGGCAGATGAAGGGGAATCCGACCCGGACAGTCCCCGCCACACGCTGACGAAGGAGCCGCGATGTCCCGCCTCGCCCGCCCCACCCACGGCCGCATGATCGGCGGAGTGTGCGCCGCGCTGGCCCGGCGCTTCGGCACCTCCACCACCACGATGCGGGTGATCTTCCTGGTCTCCTGCCTGCTGCCCGGCCCGCAGTTCCTGCTGTACCTGGCGCTGTGGATGCTGCTGCCGTCCGAGGAGAAGGCCGCGCGGACGGCCTGGTGACCGGTGCCGGGCGGCGATGCGTCCGAGGGACGCACCGCCCTCCGGCACGCCGAAGGGGCGCACCCGGCGACACCGGGTGCGCCCCTTCCGGCGCGTCTGGGGAGGAGGTCAGCCGCCGATCGGGAGGCCGTTGACCGGCAGGCCCTGGGTGGGCAGGCCCTTCGCCGGCAGACCGCCGAGCAGTCCGGCGACCGGCTTGGTCGGGCCCTCGGAGATCTGCTCGTTGAGCACCTGCTCGACGACCGGCTGAGCGGCGGTCAGACCCGTGGTGGAGACGTGCCGGCCCTGCTCCACCAGGTTCCCGGCGCCGGGCGCCACCTGGGAGACGGTCTCCGCGGGCAGCGTCCGGGCGACGGAGTCCACCGTCTGGGCGGTGTCCGGGAGCGCCGGGGCCGCGGTGGCCGCGCCCGCACCGGCGGCGGCGAAGGCGGCGCCGAGGGCGGCGACGCCGAGGGTCTTGGCAGCAGACTGCTTCATGAAATGCGTCCTCGAATGGGATGACGGGGATCTGAGCGGTCCTTGACCGTAAACACGCATCACCCTCCGCGGCAAACATCGAAATGCGGACGGATTGTGAACGCCGACCCCCGCATCCGCATTACCGTCTCCTTCCGATCAGCCCAGACCACCGGAAAAACCGCTGGTGGAAGCCGTCTGCTTGAACAGCCATTCGGACTTCAACTCGGCATATCCGGGCTTGATGACGTCATTGATCATGGCCAGTCGTTCATCGAAAGGAATGAACGCTGATTTCATCGCATTGACGGAGAACCACTGCATGTCGTCGAGCGTGTAACCGAACGCGTCGACCAGGTGCTCGAATTCCCGGCTCATGCTGGTGTGGGACATCAGCCGGTTGTCCGTGTTCACCGTGGCACGGAAGTGCAGTCGGCGCAGCAGGCCGATCGGGTGCTCGGCGTACGAGTCGGCCGCCCCGGTCTGGAGGTTGGAACTGGGGCACAGCTCCAGGGGGATGCGCTTGTCCCGGACGTACGAGGCGAGCCGGCCCAGCTCGACCGAGCCGTCCTCGTGCACCTGGATGTCGTCGATGATCCGCACGCCGTGCCCCAGCCGGTCGGCGCCGCACCACTGGAGCGCCTGCCAGATGGACGGCAGGCCGAACGCCTCGCCGGCGTGGATGGTGAAATGGTTGTTCTCGCGCTTGAGGTACTCGAAGGCGTCCAGGTGCCGGGTGGGCGGGTAACCGGCCTCGGCGCCCGCGATGTCGAAGCCGACCACGCCGAGGTCGCGGTAGCGGTTGGCGAGTTCGGCGATCTCCAGGGCGCGGGCCGCGTGCCGCATGGCGGTGAGCAGGGCGCCGACGCGGATGCGGTGACCGGCGGCCCGGGCCCGCCGTTCGCCTTCCCGGAATCCCTCGTTGACGGCCTCGACGACCTCTTCGAGGGTGAGCCCGCCCTCCAGGTGCTGCTCGGGGGCGTAGCGCACCTCGGCGTAGACGACGCCGTCCTCGGCGAGGTCCTCGGCGCACTCGGCGGCGACCCGGACCAGGGCGTCGCGGGTCTGCATGACGCCGACGGTGTGGGAGAAGGTCTCGAGGTACCGCTCCAGCGAACCGGAGTCGGCGGCCTGGCGGAACCAGGTGCCGAGCCGGTCCGGGTCGGTCTCCGGGAGCTTCGAGTAGCCCGTGGCTCGGGCGAGTTCGACGACCGTGCCGGGGCGCAGCCCGCCGTCGAGGTGATCGTGCAGCAGAACCTTCGGCGCCCGGCGGATGTGGTCCGGCGTCGGCGTCCTCGCGCTGGTCTTCGCGGTGCTCTGGCTCGTCATTTCCGCACTCTAACTCCTACGCGCGTAGAGCACCGGGTGAACGGCCGGCCGCGGTGAACGCGCCGCGGGGGCCGCGCTTTACGGACCGGCCGATATGTAACGGTGACTGCGATGACGGGTGGCGTACACCCGGTCTTCTGAGAATGTTCTGCCATGGCACAGCAAGCGACGCCGGTCCGTCGGGCCCGGCTGGGGCGAACGCTCGGTCCGGAGGGGACGGCGGTGAGCGGCGTGGTGCTGCTGCTCCCCGCCGGTGACGAGGTGTCCAGCCGCAGACCGTCCGCGCTGCTGGCGGCGGCCTCCGTGCGGGCGCTCGGGCGCCGGCTCGCGCGCGCGGGACGGGAGGAGGGCCTGGCCGCCCACGTCGTGCACTACCGCTACCGGGGCTGGAACGGCGCGGAGGCCCATCTCGCCCGCGACGCCGACTGGGCCGCCGACGAGGCCGTACGCCGCTACGGCGACGTGCCCGTGTGCCTGGCCGGCATCGGCATGGGCGGCCGGGCGGCGCTGCGCGCGGGCGGGCACGACGCCGTCAACTCGGTGCTGGCGATCGCCCCCTGGCTGCCCGACGAGGACGTGGCCGCGCCGCCCGAACCGGTGAAGCAGCTCGCCGGGCGGCAGGTGCTGATCGTGCACGGCACCAACGACGAACGCAGCGACCCCGAGCTGTCGTTCCGGCTGGCCTCCCGGGCGAAGAAGGCGAACCGCGCGGTGTGCCGGTTCGAGGTGCACTCCGACGGGCACGGACTGCGCCACTACCGGGAGGAAGTCGCGGCGCTGGCCGAGGACTTCGTGATGGGCGCCCTGTTCGGCCGGCACTTCTCGCGGCCGGTGGAGGACGCCCTGGCCGCTCCCCCGCCGCTGGGTCTGCGGATGCCGCTCGCGGTGGGCTTCGGGAAGTCGTTACGGCGCTAGCCACCGCGGTCAGTCCGGCAGCAGGTGGCCCCTCCTGGACAGCAGGAACCTTTTGAACGCCGCCACCGGCGGGGTGTCCGTGCGCCCCGCGAGCCAGGCCACGCCGATCTCCCGGGCCGCGCGCGGCGCCGTCACCGTCAGTTCCACCACGCCGGGGCGGGGCACAGCGGGCGGCGGCAGGAGGGCGACGCCGAGACCGGCGGCGACCAGGCCCCGCAGGGTCTCGGCCTCCTCCCCCTCGAAGGCCACCCGGGGGCGGAAACCGGCCTCCTTGCACAGGGCGTCGGTGATGCGGCGCAGTCCGTAGCCCGGCTCCAGGGTCACGAAGTTCTCGTCGGCGGCCTCGGCGAGGCGGATGCGCCGCCGGCCGGCCAGCGGATGGTCGGCGGGGACGACCAGGCGCAGCTTCTGCTCGTCCAGGCGGCGGGCGACCAGGTCGGGGGCGTCCGGGACCGGCGAGGTCAGGCAGAGGTCGAGTTCGCCGGCGCGCAGGCGCTCCAGCATGGCCTCGCCGTAGTTCTGGACGAGGCTGAAGCGGACCCGGGGGTGGTCGGCGCGGAAGGCGTGCAGCAGGCCGGGGACGGTCTCGGCGCCCATGGTGTGCAGAAAGCCGAAGGCCACCTTGCCGGTGGCCGGGTCGGCGTCCGCGCGGACCTCCTCGGCAGCCCGCTCGACCTCGGCGAGGGCGCGTTCCACGGAGCCGAGGAAGGTGCGCCCGGCGACGGTGAGCGCGAGGGTGCGGCCGCGGCGGACGAACAGGTCGACGCCCAGGTCCGCTTCGAGCCGGACCAGGGCCCGGGAGAGCGTCGACTGGGGGACGTTCATCTCCTGCGCGGCCCGGGTGACGTGCTCGGTCCGGGCCACGCCCGCGAAGTGCGCGAGGCGGGGCGCGAGCAGCGTGACGATGTCTTCCGTGTCACCGGACGGTGACAGACGCCCCTGTGAGCTTTGCTGATGCACCATGGGAACGATTATGACCATTCCATGCATTGGACGGATGAGTCGCGGGCTCCCTACGGTCACGGTATGACTCCCGCCGATACCGGGGCGTCCACCACCGTGGGCGCCGCCGTTTCCGTCTCCGCACCCGACGTCCCCGACTCGCGCATGGCCCCGGGCGGCCCCGGCTACCGCCGGATGAGTCTCGCCCTCTTCCTCGCGGGCGTCGCGACCTTCGCGCTGCTCTACTCCACCCAGGCGCTGCTGCCGCTGATCTCCGGCGACCTGGGCGTCACGGCGAGCGACGCGAGCTGGACGGTGGCCGCCGCGACCGGTGGCCTGGCGGTGTTCGTGCTGCCGATGAGCGCGCTGTCGGAGCGGTTCGGACGGCGTACGGTCATGACGGCCTCGCTCGCGGTCGCGGTGACCGTCGGGCTGCTGGTCCCCTTCGCCCCGTCGCTGCCGGCGCTGGTCGCGCTGCGCGCGGTGCAGGGCGCGGCGCTGGCGGGGCTGCCCGCCTCGGCGCAGGCCTACCTCGCGGAGGAGGTGACACCGCGGGCGCTGGTCACGGCGATCGGTCTGTTCGTCGCGGGCAACAGCGTCGGCGGGATGAGCGGCCGGGTGATCACCGGCTGGGTCGCCCAGGAGTGGGGCTGGCGGGTCGCCGTCGGCGTGATCGGCGTGGTGGCGGTGGCGTGCGCGGTCGCCTTCCGGATGCTCTGCTGCCGGCGCCGAGGCACTTCACTCCGGGCTCGCTGCGCCCGGCGGTGCTGGCCCGCACGGTCCGCGACCACCTCGCCGACCCGCTGCTGCGCCGCCTGTACGCGATCGGCGCGCTGTTCATGACGGTGTTCGGCGGCGTCTACACGGTGATCGGCTACCGGCTGACGGAGGCGCCGTTCTCGCTGCCGCAGGGCGTCATCGGCTCGATCTTCCTGGTCTACCTGGTGGGCACGGTCTCGGCGTCCACCGCGGGCCGTCTGGTGGGCCGCCTCGGCCGGCGCGGGGCGCTGTACCTGGGCGGCGGCACCACGGCGGCGGGCCTGCTGCTGTCGCTGGCCCCGTCCCTGCCGCTGGTCCTGCTGGGTCTGGTGCTGATCACGGCGGGCTTCTTCGCCGGGCACGCGGTGGCCTCCTCGGCGGTGAGCCGGACGGCCACGCGCGGCCGGGCGCAGGCTTCCGCGCTGTACCAGTCGGCCTACTACATCGGCTCCAGCGCGGGCAGCACGGTCGGCGCGGTGGCCTTCCACTCGGGCGGCTGGGCCGGGACGGTCGGCGTGGGGCTGCTGGCGGTGGTGGGCGTCGTGGCGATCACGGTGGCCGGCTCGCTGGCGGCGCGGCGCACGGGCGGGGGCGTGCCGGCGCGGGCCTGAGGGCACTGGGAACGCCGACCGGCACACCTCTTCGACCTGCGCGTTTCCCGACTCCACAGGCCATTGTCAGTCCCCTGCGGTAGCTTCCGAAGTGCGAGGCGCGAAGACGCGCACGACGGGACGGCCACAGGGGTGGGTGGACGATGACCAACGGCACCATGACGACGGAGCTGGATGCCGCGCTGGAGAAGCACCGGGTCGAGCTGACGGGGTACTGCTACCGGATGCTCGGCTCCTCCTTCGAGGCGGAGGACGCGGTGCAGGACACCCTGGTCCGCGCCTGGCGGAGCTACGAGAAGTTCGAGGGCCGCTCCAGCCTCCGCTCCTGGCTCTACCGCATCGCGACCAATGTCTGCCTGGACATGCTGACGGCGGGCAACAAGCGGGCCCGCCCGATGGACCTGACGGAGGCCACACCGCTGGCCCAGGCCGCCCTGTCCCCCCGCCCGGACCACACCTGGCTGGAGCCCATGCCGGACGCCCGTGTGCTGCCCTCGACCGCCGACCCGGCCGAGGCCGCGGTCGCCAAGGAGTCGGTGCGGCTCGCCTTCATGGCCGCGCTCCAGCAGCTGCCGCCCAAGCAGCGGGCGGTGCTGATCCTGCGCGAGGTGCTGGCGTGGCGGGCGAGCGAGGTCGCCGAGCTGCTCGGCACCACGGTCGCCTCGGTCAACAGCGCCCTGCAGCGCGCCCGCGCTACCCTCGCCGAGCGGGCGGAGCGGGGGGACGAGGCGGCGGTCTCGGACCCGTTGGACGAGGAGCAGCAGAAGCTCCTGGAGCGCTATGTCGCGGCCTTCGAGGGCTACGACATGACGGCGCTGACGGCGCTGCTGCACGAGGACGCCATCATGACGATGCCGCCGTTCGACCTGTGGCTGGCCGGCCCGTCGGACATCACCGGCTTCATGACGACCCTCGGCGCCGCGTGCGCGAACTCCCGGCTGGTGCCGGTCAACGCCAACGGGCTGCCGGCCTTCGCGCACTACAAGCCGGACCCGGAGGCGGGCGGTTACGCGCCGTGGGCCGTGCAGGTGCTGGAGATCTCAGACGGCCGCATCACCGGGTTCCACTGCTTCCTCGACACCAAGCGGTGGTTCCCGCTGTTCGACCTGCCGCTCCGTCTCGAAGCGGAGACCGACGAGGTCGAGAAGGGCGTGTAGCGCGGGGTCGGGGTCGCGCAGCCGGATGCGGCCCCCGGCCCGCCGGGCGGTGAGCTGCAGGCGGGCCAGCAGGTCGACGACGGCGAGCCCCGGCGGTCCCAGCCCGCCGACGTCGCAGACGACCACCCCGGCCCGGGTGCTTTCCATCAGCGCGCGCACCTCGTCGCAGAGCCGGGGTGTCTCCCCTCGGGAGACGGGCCCCGGCAGCACGAGTACGGCGGGTGTCACGGCGTCCACGTGCGGTAGACCCGGGGCGGTCCGGGAATTCATCGGTGCCCGCCATCAGAGATCACATTGACGTGCGCACTCCCTCCCCCGGAGGGTTTGCTGTATGCCCCACGCATCCTCTCCCCGCGCCGCGCCGTCCCCGCTCCGTCCGCTCGGCGGGGAGGTGCCGTGCAGGGGGTGCTGACCGGCTTCGCGGTGATCGCGGTCGTCATCGCCGTGGGGTACGTGCTGGGGGTGCGGGGGCACCTGGGCCCCCAGGGACGCGAGGTCCTGACCAAGCTCGCCTTCCACGTGGCCTCCCCCGCCCTGCTGTTCACCACCCTGGCGACGGCCGACCTGTCGGTGGTCTTCTCCAGCCGTCTGCTGGTCACGGCACTGTCCACGGCGGCGGTGGCCGGGGGCTTCGTCGCGGTGGGTGTCGCACGGCGCTGGGGCGCGGGCCGCACCACGATCGGCGCGCTCTGCTCCGGCTACGTCAACTCCGGCAACCTCGGCATCCCGATCGCCGTGTACGTCCTGGGGGACGCCTCGCTGGTGGCGCCGGTGCTGCTGTTCCAGCTGGTGCTGGTCACACCGGTGGCGGTGACGATCCTGGACCTGTCGGGAGGGGGCGGGAAGGGCCCGCTGTGGCGGCGGCTGCTGACGCCGGTGCGCAATCCGATAGCCGTCGGCTCGCTGGCGGGCGTCGCGGTGGCGGCGAGCGGGCTGCGCGTGCCGGCGCCGGTGATGGACCCGTTGACCCTGATCGGCAACATGTCGGTCCCGGCGGTCCTGCTGGCCTTCGGCATCGGCCTGTGCGGCTCCACGATGCCGCTGCGGGGCGTGGAACGGCGGCCCGTGCTGCTGGCGGTGGCACTGAAGACGGTGGGGCAGCCGGCGGTGGCCTGGGCGCTGGCGGCGGGGGTCTTCGGACTGCGGGGCGCCCAACTCCTCGACGTGGTGGTGACGTCGGCACTGCCTGCGGCGCAGAACCTGTACACGTACGCGTCGACGTACGGGGTGGGCGAGCGGCTGGCCCGGGACGCGATCCTCGTGTCGACGGTGGTCTCGGTGCCGGTGCTGGTGGGGGTGGCGGCGGTGTTGGGGTGAGTCAGGACTCAGGGAACTCGCTGGTGTCGATCGTGAGGTCGAAGGGGGCGGGCAGCCTGAGGGGGTCCCCGAACTCGGCGGCGCTCAGCACCCGGTAGACGTCGCCCTTCGGTTCGCCGTAGAGCGTGACCGTCGGGCCGCCCGGCGCCAGGCTGTCGATCAGGAGGTACAACGGGACGCCTGCCTGGGCGTAGCCCGCGAGCTTGTGGATCCGGTCGTTGGTCGCCGTGGCCGCGGAGACGATTTCCCCGACGAGTTCGGCCTTGGATGCGAGGATCAGCTGCTCGTCTCCCGCGCGCAGCAACGCCTCCGGCACCACAGCCAGGTCCGACTCGAAGAGACCGAGTCGACCGGGCACGGCGAGCGGGAGACGCTGGTAGACGCCCCACTCCTCCGGGACGACGTCGTGAAGGCGCCGTTGGACGCGTCCGGCAACGCCGTTGTGCGCGACGGATGAGAGGGGTGCGACAGTGATGAGGCCTTCGACGATCTCCACCTTGCAGCCCCTGGGGGCCTCTGTCTGACGCCAGACCCAGACGGTCTCGTCCCACACGTTGTCGGCCAGGACGTAGTCACCCTCGAATTCCCGCATCCGGACAGTGAACATGCCGAACGGGACCGGTGGAGGTCCACCGGTCCCGTTCACCCGATCGAGGAAACCCCTGGTCAGGCGATACGTTCCCGCACCACCGGCGAGGCGGTGAAGTCCGTGCCCGCCGGAGCCACGTCGTAGGAACCCTCCACCGCCGCGAGCGCGTACGCGAAGCGGTCCGGGGTGTCGGTGTGGAGGGTCAGGAGGGGCTGGCCCTCCGTGACCGTGTCGCCGGGCTTGGCGTGGAGTTCGACGCCCGCGGCGGCCTGCACCGGGTCCTCCTTGCGGGCGCGGCCCGCGCCCAGGCGCCAGGCGGCGACGCCGATGTCGTAGGCGTCGAGGCGGGTCAGGACGCCGGAGGCGCCCGCCTTGACGACGTGCTGTTCCTTCGACGTGGGCAGCGGGGCGTCCGGGTCGCCGCCCTGGGCCGCGATCATGCGGCGCCAGACGTCCATCGCGGAGCCGTCGGCGAGGGCCTTGGCCGGGTCGGCGTCGGGCAGGCCCGCCGCGTCCAGCATCTCCCGGGCCAGGGCCAGGGTCAGCTCGACCACGTCGGACGGGCCGCCGCCGGCCAGGACCTCGACCGACTCGCGGACCTCCAGGGCGTTGCCCGCGGTGAGACCCAGGGGGGTGGACATGTCCGTGAGGAGCGCGACCGTCTTCACGCCGTGGTCGGTGCCGAGGCCGACCATCGTGGAGGCCAGCTCGCGGGCGTCCTCGATGGTCTTCATGAAGGCGCCCGAGCCCACCTTCACGTCCAGCACCAGGGAGCCGGTGCCCTCCGCGATCTTCTTGGACATGATGGAGGAGGCGATCAGCGGGATCGCCTCGACCGTGCCGGTGACGTCGCGCAGGGCGTACAGCTTCTTGTCGGCGGGGGCCAGGCCGTCACCGGCCGCGCAGATCACCGCGCCCACCCCGTCCAGGACGTTCAGCATCTCCTCGTTGGAGAGGAGGGCGCGCCAGCCGGGGATCGACTCCAGCTTGTCCAGGGTGCCGCCGGTGTGGCCGAGGCCGCGGCCGGAGAGCTGCGGGACGGCCGCGCCGCACGCCGCCACCAGGGGCGCCAGCGGCAGGGTGATCTTGTCGCCGACGCCACCCGTGGAGTGCTTGTCGGCGGTCGGGCGGGACAGGGACGAGAAGTCCATGCGCTCGCCGGAGGCGATCATCGCGGCGGTCCAGCGGGCGATCTCGCCGCGGTTCATGCCGTTGAGCAGGATCGCCATCGCGAGCGAGGACATCTGCTCGTCGGCCACCGCGCCGCGCGTGTAGGCGTCGATGACCCAGTCGATCTGCTCGTCGCTGAGTTCGCCGCGGTCACGCTTGGTGCGGATGACGGAGATGACGTCCATGGCCATACCTGGCTTTCCTTACGGAGTGCGGGGGGTTACTTGGTGAGGTGGTCGGGGCCGAAGGCCTGCGGGAGCATCCGGGACAACGGGAGGATCCCCTCCGGCGTCTCCAGCAGCAGCTCCGGGCCGCCGAACTCGTACAGCAGCTGCCGGCAGCGGCCGCACGGGACGAGGACCGCCCCGTGGCCGTCGACGCAGACGAAGTGCGTCAGCCGGCCGCCGCCGGTGAGCTGGAGCTGGGAGACGAGCCCGCACTCGGCGCACAGGCCGATGCCGTAGCTGGCGTTCTCGACGTTGCAGCCGGTGACGGTGCGGCCGTCGTCGACCAGGGCGGCGGCGCCGACGGCGTACCCGGAGTACGGGGCGTAGGCCCGGGCCATCGCCTCGCGGGCCGCGGTGCGCAGCGCGCCCCAGTCGACGTCCGTCACTTGCCCTGTCCCTTCCGGTACTGCATGCCATTCGCCTTCGGCATCCGCAACCGCTGGGCGGAGAGCGCGAGGACGACGAGGGTGACGACGTACGGCGTGGCGGAGACGACCTGGTTGGGGACGTCGTCGGTGCCGGCGTACCAGGCGAAGACCAGGGCGCCGACGAGGGCCGTGATCGCGGCCTTGACGTACTTCTTGCGGATCGCCAGCCAGATGGCCCCGGCGATCAGCAGGAGCGCGCCGAGCAGCAGCAGGGCGTGCACGTTGGCGGAGCCGCCGCGCAGGTTGAGGCTGTCGGTGTAGCCGAAGAGGCCGGCGCCGACGGCGAGGCCGCCCGGCATCCAGTTGCCGAAGATCATGGCCGCGAGGCCGATGTAGCCGCGGCCGCTGGTCTGGCCCTCCAGGTAGAAGGGGTTGGCCACGATGGAGAGGAAGACGCCGCCGAGGCCGGCCAGGCCGCCGGAGATGATCACGGCGAGGTACTTGTACTTGTAGACGTTGACGCCGAGGGACTCGGCGGCGACCGGGTTCTCGCCGCAGGAGCGCAGGCGGAGGCCGAACGGGGTGCGCCACAGGATGTACCAGCTGGCCGGGATCAGCGCGACGGCGATCAGGGTCAGCCAGGACACGTGGGTGACCAGGCCGCCGAGCAGGCCGGCGATGTCGGAGACGAAGAACCAGTGCTGGTCGTTGAGGCTCTTCAGGCCGTCGGAGAGGCCCGGCACCGAGAAGTGGCCCAGCGAGTCGACCGGCGGGGACTGCTTGGCGGAGCCGCCCTGGTGACCCTCGAAGGCGAGCGGGGCCAGGTAGCGGGTGGCGCCGAGGGCGAGGATGTTGATGGCCACGCCGGAGACGATGTGGTTGACGTTGAAGGTGATCGTCACGATGGCGTGCAGCAGGCCGCCGAGGCAGCCGCCGACGATGCCGACCAGGACGCCGGTCCACGGGCCCCACTGGAAGCCGGCCCAGGCACCGAACCAGGTGCCGAGGATCATCATGCCCTCGAGGCCGATGTTGACGACGCCCGCGCGCTCGGCCCACAGACCGCCGAGACCGGCGAGGCCGATCGGCACGGCGAGCTGGAGCGCCGTGGACATCTGGCTGACGTTGGTGATGCCGTTGGCGCCGGTGATCAGGCGGACGATGGAGGTCAGTGCCAGGGCACCGGCGATGATCAGCAGCAGGACGGGCAGCGAGATCCGGCGGCCGGCCGGGGCCCCGTGCTCCAGCGTGGGCTGGTTGAGGTCGGTTGCGGTGGTCATCGGCCAGCCACCTCCTTCTTGGTGTTGTCGGTGGCGCCGAGGACGTGACCGGCGGCCAGCTCCGCGCCGACGCGGCGCTGCTGGCGGCGCAGGCCCCACTCGCGGACGGCCTCGTAGGAGACGACGACCGAGAGGACGATCAGGCCCTGCATGATGACCGCGATCTCCTTGTCGTAGCCGTGGAAGTCCAGCTCGGGGCTGGCCTTGTCGAGCCAGGCCCACAGCAGGGCGGCGAAGGCGATGCCGACGGGGCTGTTGCGGCCGAGCAGGGCGATGCCGATGCCGAGGAAGCCGATGCCGGTGGGGAAGTTGAGGCTGTAGGTGTGGGTGTCGCCGAGGAGGATCGGCAGGCCCGCGAGACCGGCGAGGCCGCCGGAGATCAGCATGGCGGTCAGGACCATGCGCTTGGGGTCGACACCGCTGGCCGCGGCGGCCGACTCGGAGGCGCCGGAGGCGCGCAGGTCGAAGCCGAAGCGGGTGCGGTTGAGGACGACCCAGTAGCCGATGCCGAGGAGGACGGCGAGGATGACCAGTCCGTAGATCTCGCCGGCGGCGCCCATGTCGATGCCGGGGATCCAGCCGGACTCGTGCATCTCGCCGGTGGTGTTGTTGTTGCCGATCTTGACGCCGAAGACGTCGGGCAGCCACAGGTAGCCGATGACGGAGGTCGCGATGGCGTTCAGCATGATCGTCGCGACGACCTCGCTGACGCCCCGGGTGACCTTGAGGACGCCGGCGATGCCGGACCAGAAGGCGCCGGTGAGGACGGCGGTCAGCAGGAGCAGCGGGATCTGGAGGAAGGCGGGGAGGTTCGCGTGGGCGCCGACGATCGCGGCCATCATGGCGGCGAGCTGGTACTGGCCGTCGACGCCGATGTTGAACAGGTTCATCCGGAAGCCGATGGCCACCGCCAGGGCCGCGATGTAGTACATCGACGCCTGGTTGATGATCAGGACCTGGATGTCGGAGAACCCGGCCTGCTCGAACATCAGGGCGAACGGTTCGACCGGGTTCTTGCCCGAGGCGATCAGGACGATCGCGCTGAGCACGAAGGCCACGGCGAGCGCGATGACCGGTCCGGCCACCGCGAGGAGCACGCGCTCCTTGTCGAACTTCTTCATCAGCGGGCCTCGTCTTCCGCGCCCGGGCCGCCGTCGGCCGGGGTCTCTTCGTGTTCGAGGTGTCCGGAGGCGGCGCCGGTCATCGCCGAGCCCAGCTCCTCGGGGGTGATGGTGGCCGGGTCGGCGTCCGCGACCAGCTTGCCGTCGTAGATCACGCGGAGGGTGTCGGACAGGCCGATCAGCTCGTCCAGGTCGGCGGAGATCAGGAGGACGGCCAGGCCCTCGCGGCGGGCCTCGCGGATGTGGTCCCAGATCGCGGCCTGCGCGCCGACGTCCACACCGCGGGTGGGGTGGGCGGCGATGAGGAAGCGCGGCTTGTGGCTCATCTCGCGGCCGACGATCAGCTTCTGCTGGTTGCCGCCGGACAGGGAGGCGGCGGTGACGTCGATGCCGGGGGTGCGGACGTCGTACGTCTCGACGATGCGGCGGGTGTCCTCCTGGGAGCCCTTCGGGTCCAGCCAGACGCCCTTGCTGTTGGGCTTCTCGGTGACGTGGCCGAGGATGCGGTTCTCCCAGAGGGGTGCCTCCAGGAGCAGTCCGTGGCGGTGGCGGTCCTCGGGGATGTAGCCGACACCCTGCTCGCGGCGCTTGCGGGTGGGCAGCGCGGTGATGTCCTCGTCGAGGAAGCGGATGGTGCCGGAGTCGGCGTGGCGCAGGCCGATGAGCGCGTCGACCAGCTCGGTCTGGCCGTTGCCCTCGACGCCGGCGATGCCCAGCACCTCGCCGGCGTGGATGGTGAAGGAGATGTCGTCGAGGAGCGCCTTGCCGCCGGGGGCCGCCAGCCGCAGCTTGTCGACGGAGAGGACCGCGCGGTCGGTGACCGTGGACTCGGCGGTCTCCGGGGTGGGCAGCTCGCTGCCGACCATCAGCTCGGCGAGCTGGCGCGGGGTGGTCTCGGACGGGACGGCGGTGCCGACCGTGGTGCCGCGCCGGATGACGGTGATGTCGTCGGCGACGGAGAGGACCTCGCCCAGCTTGTGGGAGATGAAGATGACGGACAGGCCCTCGGCCTTCAGCTCGCGCAGGTTGTCGAAGAGGGCGTCGACCTCCTGCGGGACCAGGACGGCGGTGGGCTCGTCGAGGATCAGCGTACGGGCGCCGCGGTAGAGGACCTTGAGGATCTCCACGCGCTGGCGGGCGGCGACGCCCAGCTCCTCGACCAGGCGGTCGGGCTCGACGCCGAGGCCGTAGCGCTCGGAGATCTCCTTGATCCGGCGGCGGGCCTTGGCGCCGATGCCGTACAGCTTCTCGCTGCCGAGGACCACGTTCTCCAGGACCGTGAGGTTGTCGGCGAGCATGAAGTGCTGGTGGACCATGCCGATGCCGCGCACGATGGCGTCGGCGGGCGAGGAGAAGCTCACCTCCTCGCCGTCGATCGTGATGGTGCCCTCGTCCGGCTTCTGCATGCCGTAGAGGATCTTCATCAGGGTCGACTTGCCGGCGCCGTTCTCGCCGACGAGGGCGTGGACGGTGCCCTTGCGGACGGTGAGGTGGATGTCGTGGTTGGCCACGACACCGGGGAACCGCTTGGTGATCCCGGCGAGCTCGACGGCGGTCACCGATTCGTTGACCGCCGCTTTGGCCGGAGGGCTGCTGGACGCGTTGATGGCGCACTCTCCTGGGGACGGGGGCCGTCTACGCGCGTAGCGCCCCTACGGCATCTAAAAGCGGCGGCGGCACATCGACACGACGGGGTACGGGGAGGGGCCTGGGGGCGCCCTCCCCGTACCCCGTCGAGCGGTGCGACCACCGCGGTTACACGCTGTTCGAGGTACTGCTGGTGATCAGCTGCTCTTGACCTTGATCTCGCCGCTGACGATCTTCTCCTTGGCCGTCTTGATGGCTTCCTGGAGTTCGGCGTTGTCCGCGAACTTCGGGTTGGAGTTCGAGAGGCCGACCTCGCCGGACTTCAGATCGCCCCGAACGATACCGGTCTCGGGCTTGCCGTCCTCGACCGACTTCGCCAGGTTGTAGACCGCCTTGGCGACGTCCTTGGTGGCCGAAGTCAGGATCCAGTCCTTGTACTTCGCGAGGGCTTCCTGCTTGTACTGGTCGGAGTCGACGCCGATCGCCCACACCTTGTTGGCGGCGGCGGCCTCGATGACGCCCTGACCGGAGAGACCGGCGGCCGCGTAGACGACGTCGGCCTTCTTCTCGATCTGGCCCTCGGCGGCGGTCTTGCCCTTGTCGGGGCTGGAGAAGCCGCCCTCCTCCGCGGTCTGCGTCAGGTACTGCGAGACGACCTTGACCTTGGGGTTGGTGTCCTTGACGCCCTGCTCGTAACCGGCCTGGAACTTGTGGATCAGCGGGATGTCCACGCCGCCCACGAAGCCGACCGTGTTGGTCTTGGTGCTCTTGGCCGCGGCGACACCGGCGAGGTAGGAGGCCTGCTCCTCGTTGAAGACGAGGTCGGCCACGTTCTTCGCCTCGATCGTGGCGTCGTCCACGATGCCGAAGGTGGTGTCCGGGTACTTCTCGGCGGCGCTCTTCAGCGCGGCGGCGTACGCGTAGCCGACGCCGACGACCGGGTTGTAGCCCTGCTTGGCCAGCGAGACCAGGCGCTGCTCCTTGTCGGCGTCGGTCTCGCCGTCGGTGGGCTCGACGTCGGCGGTCTCGTAGCCGAACTCCTTCTTCGCCTGCTCCAGGCCCGCGTACGCGGCGTCGTTGAAGGACTGGTCGCCCTTGCCGCCGACGTCGTAGGCGATGGCGAGACCCTTGTCGCCCTTGGACTCCGACCCGGAGGAGGTCGAGGTGCCGCCGCAGGCGGAGAGGGCGAGGGCCAGGGAGGCGGTCGCTGCGCCTGCGACCGTGATCCGGGAAATCCGGCGCATGTCTGGTGCTCCTGTCGTACAAGCGCCGGGGACGGTTCGGCTACGGCGCTGGCTTCGCCGCAGATTAACGCGCGTAGACCTGCCTGAAAACCCCTTCTGTCCTTCTTGTTATCCGCCCGTGAGCAAGGGGGCGCGGACGGGGGCCGGAGGCTTGCCGGATGCAAACGGGGGGTGGCGGAGGGT
>MUMD01000322.1 GCA_002155895.1 Streptomyces rochei | reverse complement strand
CCCCCGCCGCGCGGCGGGGGCGGGCGGGGCGGAGGGGTGTCCGGCGCGGCTCGCGCAGGACCAGCGTCCACCGGGTGAAGCCCAGCTCCGCGAGTGACTTGGGGGTCTCGACCACGATCCGGCACTCGGTGGTGCCCCAGCGCGGGTCGGGGTGGTGCAGCGGCCGTACGGCTCCGTCGTGTTCGACGGCCTCCGCGCCGACCGCGCGGATCCAGTGCGGCAGGCCCTGACGGTAGGCGGCCTCCATGATCGGATCCTGGGCGATGTCGCGGCGCACGGCCTGGAGGACCGGGTCCCGCCCGTGGCGCTCCAGGGTGGCCGCGAAGTGCGCCAGCATCGGCAGGCACCAGCTCGACTCGTGCTCCCCGAGGACCGCGGACGCGTCCGGGTGGAACAGCACGAACCTGAGGAAGTTGTCGGCCGGCATGGCCGTCGGGTGCGGTCCGACGCCCCGGAAGAGTGTCCGGAAGACGCCGTTGGTCAGCACCACGTCCCAGCGGTGGTCGACGACGAGGGAGGGGAAGGGGACGGCCTCCAGGAACGCCGTGTAGTCCTCGAGATACGCCTGGACCTCGGGGGTCGCGGGAGCGGGCCGCGGCGCCGGCCGCTGCCCTCCTGCCTGATGTGCCATCGGGAGGTCACCCCTCTTGCCTATGCGGCCTTCTCGCGGCGTCCCGATCCTGCTGCCCCGACGCAAGGCATGTCAACTATCGTGGCATTCCGCGCCTGTTGACGGCTGAAATAGGCCACAGTTGTGGCGAGACCTGGATGTGAGTTCGAGCGGCAGGCTACTCTCCGGGAAGTTCACGGCAACCGCTTGTGAGAAGCCTGTGAGGCCTGTGAGAGACGTGGGAGAGCTGTCGGTGACGGGTGGCTTCGAGGCTCCGGGTACCCCGCCGACGGCCGTGCTGTCCGCCGTCGTCGCCCGTGTCTCCGCTCTCGCGGACCGGCTGGGCGTGCCCGCCGCGGAGGTCTTCGACCTCGGCCGCCTGTCCACCGCCTCCGGCGTTCCCGAGCCCGTGGTGGCCGCCCTGCTGAGCGGCCGGCCGGCCGGCGAGCCCGATGTGCAGGCCCGGTTCGTCCAGCGTCTGGACCTGCTGCGGCGCACCCGGCTCAAGCCCAACGGCCGCAGGTACACGCAGCAGGAGATAGCCGACGGCGCGGGCATGTCCCGGCAGCAGGCGGGCGCCCTCATCAACGGCGACCGGCGGCCCACCATGGAGCACTGCGACGCCATCCAGCGGTTCTTCAGGGTGCACGCCGGGTTCCTGACCGCCGAGGACCCGGAGGCGCTGGCGGTCGCCCTGCAGCACACCGAGCAGGAGCTGCTGCAGCAGCTCGCCGACCGGGAGCGGGCGGCGGCCGCCGCCGACGACCCGCTGGAGCGGCTGCTCCAAGACCACGGGGTGCGCGGGATCGCCTGGCGGGCCGCCCAACTCCCCACCGACCAGCACCGCGACAAGGTCGCCGAGTGGCTGGACATGCTCCTGGAGAGTGTCAAGCGCCCGGATTCCTGAGCCGGGCGGGCGTGGGCGACGGCCATTGTCAGTGGTGGGCGGCAAGCTGGTGGTGTGCCGCCGCCGTGCGGGGGCGCGTGACCGCTGACGTCGTTGTGGGGAGAGCCGACCGATGACCACCGCCGTACTGACCGATCACGAGCGCACGGCCGTCCAGGCGTATCTGCGGCTTCTGCACACGGTACGGGCCGAGTTCGACTCCGCGCCGGGACCGGCGGGTGCCCCCCGCCCCGCCGTGGTCCCGCCCTCGGTGCTCGCCGAGGCCGACCAGGCGCTGCGGGAGGCGGGACTCGCGGGGAACGAGGAGGCGTTCTTCCGGCTGCTGAGAAGCTGGTGCCCCGGCACCTGACCGATCGGCCCGCGGGCGTCCGACGAGTCAGGTGTACGGGACGGTGACGGCACTGGCGACCAGGCCGTGCCGGGCGACCCAGCGCCCGTCGAACCGGTGCAGGCGCCGGCCCGAGACGGTCGGCCCCGGCACCAGCAGTTCGGCGCGCAGGGTGCCGCGGCGCGGATCGTCGGGGTCCACCATGATCTCGATGTCGGCCTCGGTGAAGTCCAGCCACCGCCCGGTGAGGGGGAACCACGCCTTGTACACGGACTCCTTGGCGCTGAACAGCAGCCGTTCCCAGTGGACACCGGGGTGCTCCCTGCCCAGCCGGCGCAGCCGCTCCGCCTCGGCGGGCAGGGAGACACTGGGCAGCACCCCGTCGGGGAGCGGCCCGTCGGGCTCGGCGTCGATACCGAGGGAGGCCAGGTCGGTGGCGCGGACCAGGGCGGCGGCGCAGTAACCGTCGCAGTGGGTCATGCTGCCGGTCAGCCCCTCGGGCCAGATCGGCGCGCCGCGCTCGCCGTTCAGCACGGGCTGCGCGGGCACGCCCAGCTTCTCCATGGCCCGGCGGGCGCAGGAGCGCACCACGGTGAACTCGCGGCGGCGTTTGGCCACCGCACGCGCCACCAGCGGCTCCTCCTCGGGGTGGAGGGGCAGGTGACCGGCGTCGTCGTTGCCGTGGGCCTCCACGGTGACGACCGTGTCGGGCAGCAGTTCCTCGATCATCGGGCCGCCGCCTCCTGTTCCCGGCGTGCGGGCGCGGGCAGGATGCGGCGCAGTCGGCCCGGCGGCCCGCTCCGCTTGCGCCATTCACGCGGATAGCCCACCGACACCTCCTCGAAGCGCACTCCCTCGTGCCAGGTGGTCCGGGGGATGTGCAGATGACCGTAGACCATGGTGTCGACCCGGAACCTGCGGTGCCAGTCGGCGGTCAGGCGGGTGCCGCACCACATGGCGAACTCGGGGTACCACAGGACGTCGGTGGGGTGCCGGTCCAGCGGGTAGTGGTTGACCAGGACGGTGGGCAGGCCGTCCGGCACCTCGGCGAGCCTGCGTTCGGTCTCGGCGACGCGCGCCCGGCACCACGCCTCGCGGCTCGGGTACGGGTCGGGGTGCAGCAGGTACTCGTCGTTGCACACGACCCCGGTGCCGTGGGCGTAGGCCAGTCCCTGCTCCTTGGTGGCGCACCCGGCGGGCAGGAACGAGTAGTCGTAGAGCAGGAACAGCGGCGCGACGGCCACCGGGCCGCCGGCGCCCTCCCACACGGGGTACGGGTCCTCGGGCGTGGTCACGCCCAGCTCGCGGCAGACCTCGACGAGGTGCGCGTAGCGGGCGGCGCCGCGCAGGGTGACGGGGTCCTTGGGGTGGGTCCACAGTTCGTGGTTGCCGGGGGCCCAGACGACCCGGCGGAAGCGGTCCGCGAGGGTGCCGAGGGCCCAGCGGATGTCGGAGACGGTCTCCGCCACGTCGCCGGCCACCAGGAGCCAGTCGTCGTCGGAGGCCGGGCGCATCGCCTCCACCAGCGCACGGTTCTCCGGATGCCCGATGTGCAGGTCGCTGATGGCCCACAACTGTCCCGGGCCATCGGTCGCCGACGTCATACCCACCCCTTCCGGACCCACGTTCGACGCCACGAGATCACATCGCGGGCCCGGTCACAAGAGCGGCCCGCCGGGCCCGGCGGGACCTTTCGGCGCCCCGCTCGGGGAGCCGGTGCGTCCGCGCGGCGCACTTTGCGTTCGCGGGCGGGCGTGCCCCTATGATCGCCCCAACACCGCCGCCCCGACCCACCGTTCGCGCCAGGGCGCCCCGGTGTCCCTCCAACCCCCTGGCCGGGCACGGCCCGCTCCGCCGTGCCCGCGAACCGTGAAAGGCGGTCTGCATGGTTTCTCCGGTACGCGTCTGGCTCAACCGCACGTACGCGGAGAACGTCTTCTTCATGGATCAGCTGAGGCGAAATCCCGCCGACCGGGCGGTCGAGATCCACGCCACGCACGGCGACCCGGACTCCCCGGTGCTGGCCGCCGCCGACACCGCCGACCTGGAGCCGGAGGGCCTGTCCGCTGCGGGTTACGTGGAGTTCGCGCTGGACCAGTGCGCGCGGCGCGGCATCGACGTCTTCGTCCCCCGGCTGCACCAGACGGCGATCGTCGCCCACCGCGCGGAGTTCGAGGCGGCGGGCACGGCCCTGCTGGCGCCGCCGCCCGAGGCGGTGGCCGTCTTCCAGGACAAGGTGATCGCCTACGAGGCGGTCCGCGCGATCGGTGTGCCGGTGCCGCCCTGGTGGCGGGTGCGCACGGCCGACGAACTGGAGGCCGCCGTCGAGGAACTGGAGGCACACGGCCACCGGGCGTGCTTCAAACCGGCGTCCGGCGCGGGCGGCGTGGGCTTCCGGATGGTCACCCGGGACCCCTTCTCCCTCACCCACCTCAACGGTTTCCCGAGCCCGTACGTCCCGTTGCCCCTGGTCGTGGAGGCGCTGCGGGCGGCGGAGGAACCCGTCGACTGGCTGGTGATGCCGCGGCTGGAGGAGCCGGAGGTGTCGGTGGACCTGCTCACCGGTCCGGACGGCCGGGTACGGATGGCCGTGGGCCGCACCAAGAACGGCCGCCGTCGCGGCTTCACCCTCCACGAGCGGTGGCTGGGTCCCGCCCGGCGCATCGCCGAGACGTTCGGGCTGCACCACCTGTCCAATGTGCAGTTCCGGATGTACGGGGACCGGCCCGTCCTGATGGACGTCAACACCCGGCCCGCCGGCGGGCTGCACCA
>MUMD01000321.1 GCA_002155895.1 Streptomyces rochei | reverse complement strand
GGGACGGGACCAGGCGCAGCAACCCCCTGGCCCGCGCGGTCCCCGTGCCCTTCGCGCCCCCCGTGCCCAGGCTGTCTCTCATGCCCAACCCCCTTGCCTGCGCCTGGTGCGGCGCAGCAGCCAGAAGAAGAACGGGCTGCCCAGCAGCGCCGTCAGCACCCCGAGCGGCAGTTCGGCGGGCTCGGCGACCGTGCGGGCCGCCAGGTCGGCGGCGAGCAGGACCAGCGCGCCGAGCAGCGCGCTGCCCGGGATCAGGAACCGGTGCCCCGGACCGGCGGCCATCCGCAGCAGGTGTGGGACGACCAGGCCGACGAAGCCGATGACCCCGGCCACGCTCACCGCCGCCGCGGTCAGCAGCGCGATCACCAGGACCAGCACGATCCGCAGCCGCTCCACGTCCACGCCCAGGTGCCGGGCCGGGCGTTCACCGAGGGCCAGGAGGTCGAGGCGGCGGGCGTACAGCGGGGCGACACCGAGCCCGAGCGCGGCGCACGGCAGCACCGCCAGCACCTTCGGCCAGGTCGCCTGGGCCAGCGAACCCAGCTGCCAGAAGGTGATCTGGTTGACCGCCGCCGTGTCCGCGAAGAACAGGAACAGCCCGATCAGCGCGCCCGCGAAGGCGTTCACCGCGATACCGGTCAGGATCAGCGTCACGACCTCCGTACGGCCGCCCGAGCGGGACATCGCGTACACCACCAGCACGGTGATCAGCCCGGAGACGAAGGCGAAGACGGACACCGTCCAGGTACCGAGGAAGTTCAGGCCGAACGCGATGGCGGCGACCGCGCCGACCGCCGCGCCCGACGAGACGCCGATGACCCCGGGCTCGGCGAGCGGATTGCCGAACACGCCCTGCATCAGGGCGCCCGCACAGCCCAGCGAGGCGCCGACGAGCAGCGCCAGCACGATCCTCGGGAACCGCACGTTCCACAGCACCGACTCCGCGACCCGGTCCAGCTCCGTGCCGCCGAGACCGGTCCGCTGCACCACCGAGCCCAGCACGTCGCCGACCGGGATCGGATAGGCGCCGGTGCCGGCCGCCACCGGGATCAGCACCAGGAGGCCGGCGGTCAGGGCGCCGGTCAGCAGCCAGGCGGTGGTGCGCCGGGCGCGGGGCGGGGGCGGTCCGGCGGGAGCCTCGGGGCGGACCGGCTTGTCCAGTACGGTCATCGGGCGTCGCCTACGCCGTACAGCTGGGCCACGACCGACTTCAGCACCTGGTCGGTGCGCGGGCCGTAGTTGAGGAGGACGCCGTCCTCGACGGAGACGATCCGGCGGTCCAGGCCGGCCGGGGTCTGGGCGACCCCGGGGATCTTCACCAGCCCGTCGACGCCGCCGACGGACTCCAGACCCTTGCTCATCACCAGGATCGCGTCGGGCGCGGCCTTCACCAGCGCCTCGCTGGTGAGGGCGGTGAAGTCCTTCTCCAGGCCCGAGGCCGCCCCGGCGTCCACCGCGCCGGCCGCCTCGATCAGCGAGCCGGCACCGGAGTCCTCACCGCCGATCAGGTAGACGGAGGCCGAGCCGCGCAGGTACAGGAAGGCGACCCGGGGCCGCTCCTGCCGCGGAACGTCCGCGCGCACGGCCGCGATCCGCTGCTCCGAACGCCGGGTCAGCTCCTCGCCGGCCGCCGGGACACTGAGCGCGCCGGCGACCGCCCGGATGCGCGTGCCCACGTCGTCCAGGCCCCGTGCCGCCTCGACGAACAGCACCGGGACGCCGGCGGCGCGGATCTGGTCCACGGCCTCCTCGGGTCCCGTGGTGGTCTCGGCGATCACCAGATCGGGCTTCAGGGACAGCACGCTCTCGGCGGAGACGTCGTGGCCCCGGGTGACCACGGGCAGCTTCGCCGCCTGCTCGAAGGTGGCGGTGACGTCGCGGGCGACGACGCGGTCGCCGAGCCCGAGGGTGAAGACGATCTCGCTGAGGCTGCCGGAGAGCGGGACGACCCGCTCGGCCCGCTCGACCTCCACCTGCTCGCCGTCGGCGGAGCGGACGGTGACGGGGAGATCGGGCACGGGTCTCTTCGCGAGCGGTTCCACCCGGTTCGCCACGGGTCGGGCCGAGGCGGCCCCCGAGTCGGCCCGGGCGCCGGACGACGGCTCGTCCGAGCCCTGACATCCGGTCGCGGTGAGGGTGAGGGCGAGCACGGACAGCAGTGCTCCCGCCAGTCGGTTCCGCAAGCGTCGCACGGTCGTGTCCGTTCCTTTCCTCGGCCTCGGTGTCGGCCGGAGAAAGCTTAGGTTAGCCTTACCTTCGTTCGCTACCGGCCCCCCGATCCGGAGGACTTCGCATGCCCGCCCGTCCACGCGCCCTGGTCACCGTGTTGTGCGCGGCGGTCCTCGTGGTCCTGCTCCCCGCGTCCGCCGCACACGCCGAGAACCGGACCGTGCGGGGCGGACGGCTCGACTGGGGCATCAAGTCGTCGTTCCAGAGCTATGTCACCGGGCCCGTCGCCAAGGGCGGTTACTCGCTGACCGGGGGAGCGGCCACCGTCGGCGGCAGCACCTTCCGCTTCCACTCGGCGACCGGCACCTACGACGCCGACACGGGCGCCTTCCGCGCCGCCTTCTCGGGCGGCGTGCGCTTCCTCGGCCACCGCACCGGCTCGGGCGCCCACCAGCTCGACCTCACCATCAGTCGTCCCACCGTGAGCGTCTCCGGCTCCACCGGCACGCTCTACGTGGACGTCGTCAGCAAGGCGAAGGACACCGGGGCGGTCACGACGTCCCGTCAGGTGCCCTTCGCCTCCCTCTCCCTGGGCGGGATCGACATGCGCGGCGGCGGCAGCGCCGTGGCCCTGAACAACCTGCCCGCCACCCTCACCGCCGAGGGCGCCCGGTCCTTCGCCGGGTACTACACCGCGGGCACCGCGCTCGACCCGGTGAGCCTGTCCACCGACGTGGACGCGGCGCCGCGGCAGCGGGAGCAGCCGTCCGCCGCACCGACGCCCGACACGTCGCCGAAGAGCGAGGGGAAGCCGGGCGGCGCCGTCGAGGACGGCGCCGTCGAGGACGGCGCCGTCGACTGGGGGGTGCGCCGCACCTTCCGCGAGTACGTCACCGGCGACATCGCCGACGGCGAGTGGACCTTGACCGCCGGCGCCCAGGACGGCGGCGCCCTCTTCCGCTTCCCCGGCGGCGAGGGGACGTACGAGGACGGCGACCTCACCGCGGCCTTCGACGGCGCGGTGCGCTTCACCGGCGCGCACGGCCTCGACCTGAGCCTGAGCGGCGTACGGGCCGAGGTCCGGGACGGCGAGGGCACGCTCTACGCCGATGTGAGCAGCCCGGACCTGAAGGGCGAGAAGGTGCCCCTGGTCACCTTCTCCGCCGGCGAACTGAAGCCCGCCGACGGGCTGGTGAAGGTCACCGAGGCCCCCGCGAAGCTCACCGCGCGCGGCGCCGAGGCCTTCGGCGGCCTGTACCGGGCGGGCACCGTGATGGACCCGGTCTCCCTGGCCGTCGCCCTGACCGCCGACGCGACCCTGCCCGCCCTGCCCGACCTGGGCAGCGCCCCCACGGCGAGCGCGAGCCCGCAGCCGCGCGGGAGCACCGGGCCCGAGACCTCGGCCGAACCCGTCGCGAGCGCCGACGACGACGGCGGCTTCCCCGCACTCCCCGTCTTCCTGGCGGTCGGCGCCCTGCTGCCGGTGGCCGCGGCCCTGACGGCCGTCGCCGTCCGCAGGCGCCGCGCCCGGCCCGCCGCCTCCCCCTCGGACGCGCACCGGGGCTGACCCACGACACCGGCCGCCCACCGGCGGCCCGCCACCCAAGGAGATCCGAGCATGCCCGTCAGACGACGCCGCTCCACCGCACTCGCCGCCGCCGTGGCCACGGCCGCCGCACTCGGCGCCACCGCCCTCGCCACGGTGGGCACCACCACCGCCTCGGCGGCCGAGATGCCCCTCGAGGGCTACGAACTGACCTGGGGCGTCAAGCAGTCGTACCGCACCTACGTCGGCATGTTCGGCACCTTCACCACCGCGGACGGCGCCGTCCAGGCGGCCGGCAACGGCGCCTTCACCTTCAAGGACGCCACCGGCACCTACGACACCGACGCCGACAAGCTCACCGCCGCCTTCCGGGGCGCCGTCAACTTCAAGGGCCACCGGACGAACGGCGCGTACGGCCTGGACCTGACCCTGAGCAACCTGAAGGCCACCCTCGACGGGGGCACCGGCAAGCTGACCGCCGACGTGAACAGCCTCGGCACCCGGACCGAGGGCGTCGTCCTGGCCGACCTCGAGGCGAAGTCCGCCGACCTGACCGCCCGGAACGACGTCATCACGGTCGACGGCGTCGCCGCCACGCTCACCGAGGCCGGCGCGAAGGCCTTCGGCGACTTCTACACCGCCGGCACGGCCCTCGACGCCGTCGACCTGTCGGTGGCGCTGAGCGAGGACGCGCGCCTGCCGGAGGGCGGCGGCACGGGCGGTGCCGGGGGCTCGGCCGGTA
This sequence comes from Streptomyces rochei, assembly GCA_002155895.1. Classification (GTDB taxonomy): domain Bacteria; phylum Actinomycetota; class Actinomycetes; order Streptomycetales; family Streptomycetaceae; genus Streptomyces; species Streptomyces rochei. The sequence continues at coordinate 5,901 of MUMD01000321.1, read as the reverse complement.
CCGGCGGCTCCGGCACCGCGGTGGGCACCGGCTCGACCGTCGGTGGCACCGGCACCACCGCCGGCGGCTCGACCATCGGCGGCGGCAGCCTCGCCTCCACCGGTTCCGGCATCCCGGGCCCGGCCCTCGCCGGGGCGGCCGGCGTGGCCGTGGCGATCGGCGCGGGCGCGGTGTACGCGGCCCGCGGGCGGCGCCCGCAGGAGTAGCAGGAGCAGGGGGTCCGGCCCGCCCCGTCGCGCGCGGGGCGGGCCCCGACGGGTGCGGCCCGCGGGCGATGCTTGAATGCCCCGGTGACCGACTACGACGTACTGCGCGTCTTCTGCGCGCCCAACGGCGGCTACGGCAACGAACTGGGCGTGGTCCGGGACGGCTCCGTGCTGCCGGAGACCGCGGCACGCCAGGAGCTGGCCGCGAAACTCGGCTTCAGCGAGACCGTGTTCGTCGACGACCCCGAGCGCGGTGTCGTCGACATCTACACCCCCACCCTGCGTCTGCCCTTCGCCGGGCACCCCTGCGTCGGCGTCGCCTGGCTGCTCGACGTGCCCGAACTCGTCACCCCGGCCGGGGTGGTGGGCACCCGGCTGGACGGCGAGTTCAGCTGGATCGAGGCCCGCCCCGAGTGGGCGCCGCCGCGCACCCTGCGCCAGTACGCCTCCGCCGCCGAGGTCGACGGCCTGGCGGTGCCGCCGCCGGGGGAGTGGGTGTACGCCTGGGCCTGGGAGGACGAGTCGGCCGGCCGGGTGCGGGCCCGGGCCTTCCCGGGGCGCGGCGACGGCATCGAGGAGGACGAGGCGACCGGTGCGGCGGCGCTGCTGCTGACCGAACGGCTGGGCCGGGCCCTGAACATCACCCAGGGCGCCGGCTCGCAGATCCTGACGGCGCCGCAGCCCGAGGGGTGGGTGGAGATCGGCGGCCGGGTGCGTCTGGAGCGGTGACGGCCGCCGCCGTACGGGTGGAACAGCGTGTGCGCGCGGACCGGAGGGGTTACCTCTCGCGTGACCGTTCCCTCATAGGAGAGGAAATCCATGCGCATCCGCTCCGCGCTCGCCACCGTCCTGCTCACCGCCGCCATGACCGCCGGCGGCGCCGCGACGGCCACCGCCTTCGACGGCCCGCTGCACGGTGACAAGGACGCCACCTGCAGCCCGTACTTCGGCGCCATCACCACGGACAGCACCGGCGACCTGTACTTCGGCGGCATCAACTGCCGCAGCGACGACTACGACATCGACAACTGAGTCGGGTCGGCCCGTTCGCGACCGGTCCCCTTCGGCCAGGCGGCCGAGGGGGACCGCCGTCGTTCACGCGGAGAGCGGGAACTCCTCGCCGAGCGCCCGGAAGACCGCCGTGTTCAGGGCGAAGGCCCGCTTGCACTCGGCGACGACCCGCTGCTTGTCCAGGTCGTCCGCGCGGATGCCGTCCAGCAGCTCCCGGTACGCGCGCTTGAAGGCGGCCGGGTTGGCGATCTCCTCGAAGACGTAGAACCGGACCCCGTCGCCCTTCCTGGCGAAGCCCCACGTGCGCTCCGCCTTGTCCCGGATGATCTGGCCGCCGGACAGGTCGCCGAGGTAGCGGGTGTAGTGGTGGGCGACGTACCCGGCCGGCCAGCGCTCGGCGCACTCGCGCACCCGGGCCGCGTACTCCTCGGTGGCGGGCAGGGCGGTCAGCCCCGTGCGCCAGTCGGGGCCGCGCAGGTGGGCGAGGTCGCGCTCCAGGGACGCCAGCCGCATCAGCTCGGGCCGGACGAACGGCCCGGCCACCGGGTCCGACGCCAACCGCCCGGCGTCCGCCTCCAGGGCCTCGTAGACGAACCACAGCTGCTCGGTGTAGCGCGCGTAGGCGTCGACGCCGAGCCGCCCGCCCAGCAGGTCGCTCATGAACGTCGAGGTCTCCGCCTCCACGTGCTGCTCGTGGGAGGCGGTGCGGATGAGCGTCGAGAAGGAGTCCATGGCGTGATTTTCTATGGTTAGGCTTACCTAAGTCAATAGCTTGCCGACGGGCTGTCGGTAAAGCGTACCCGGACGCGGAACGGCCCGCCCTCCGATGGAGAGCGGGCCGTCGCGGCGGGGTGCCGGGGTCAGGGCAGAGTCAGGATCTCGGCCCCGGAGTCGGTGACCACCAGCGTGTGCTCGAACTGGGCCGTCCGCTTGCGGTCCTTGGTCACGACCGTCCAGCCGTCGTCCCACATGTCGTACTCGTGCGTGCCGAGCGTGAGCATCGGCTCGATGGTGAAGGTCATCCCGGGCTGGATGACGGTCGTCGCGTGCGGGCTGTCGTAGTGCGGGACGATCAGACCGGAGTGGAACGACGAGTTGATCCCGTGCCCCGTGAAGTCCCGCACCACGCCGTACCCGAAGCGCTTGGCGTACGACTCGATGACCCGGCCGATGATGTTGATCTGCCGGCCCGGCTTGACCGCCTTGATCGCGCGGGCCAGCGACTCCCGGGTCCGCTCGACCAGCAGTCGGCTCTCCTCGTCCACGTCGCCGACCAGGTAGGTCGCGTTGTTGTCGCCGTGCACGCCGCCGATGTAGGCCGTCACGTCCAGGTTCACGATGTCGCCGTCGCGCAGCACCGTGGAGTCCGGGATGCCGTGGCAGATGACCTCGTTGACCGAGCTGCACAGGGACTTCGGGAAACCGCGGTAGCCGAGCGTCGACGGGTAGGCGCCGTGGTCGCACATGTACTCGTGCGCCACCCGGTCCAGCTCGTCCGTCGTCACGCCGGGCGCGATGAGCTTCGCGGCCTCCTCCATCGCTCGCGCCGCGATCCGCCCGGCGACCCGCATCGCCTCGATGGTCTCGGGCGTCTGGACCTCCGGCCCGGTGTACGGCGCCGGCGCGGGTTTGCCGACGTACTCGGGCCGCCGGATGTTTCCGGGTACGGAACGGGTGGGAGACAGCTCCCCAGGTACGAGCAGCGACTGGCCAGAAGACATGACAGCGAGTCTAACCAGCGGGCATACGAGACCATGTCCCTGGCGAAAGGAGCCGGTCATGGCCCTGTTCAAGAAGCGCACGGTCGGAAAACCGGGCGAGTGGTACTACTGCCTGGAGCACAAGAAGGTCGAGGAGGGCCCGGAGTGCCCCGCCAAGGACCGCTTCGGCCCGTACGCCACCCGCACCGAGGCGGAGAACGCGATGCGGACGGCCCACGAGCGCAACCTCGAGTGGGAGAACGACCCGAAGTGGCACGACGCCCCCGCCGGCCGCGCCGACGAGGACTGACCCCGAGCCGCGGCGGGCACCCGGCGGCCTCCGTCACCAGCGCGACGGAGGCGGGGCCGTCAGGTGGTCGGCCAGACGGGACAGGCGGTCGCGGAAGCGGCGCGGACCCCTCGGGGGCGGTACCGCGTTCTCGCCGGCCGCGGCGCTGACCAGGTGCTGCACCGTGTCCAGGTCCAGCTCGGCGCCCTCCGGCACGGTCAGCGTCTCGTGGGCCATGGTCGTCAGCTCCCGCTCGCCGCTGCCCAGCGCCAGCACCGTGGCGCCGGCCCGGCGGGCGTCGTGCACCCGCTCCAGGAGCGGGGCGCCGGGATCGTCGGGTGCGACCACGAGCAGCGTCTCCCCGCGCCGGGCCGCCGCCAGCCGGCCCAGGCCGACGGCCAGGTGCGCCGGGTCCGAGGGACGCGCCCCGTGCCGTACGAGGGTGGGGGCCAGCTCCGGCGTCCCCGACCAGGCCGCCTCGTCCACCAGGTGTGCCGCCAGGTGCCAGGGCTCGTACCCGGCGGTGCCCACCAGCAGCAGTCCGCCCCCGTGCGGCACCACCGACCCCCTGAGCGCCCCCGCGAACCTCCGGGTGGCCCCCAGCCACTCGGTCCCGGCGAGCACTTCCCGCAGCAGCGCGACCCGTACGGCGTCCATGCGTCCGCATCCTGCCGCAACCGGCACCGCGCGACCCGGCGTTCGCCCCGGATTCCCCCGGTCCGGGGACGGCCCGACGGCGGTCCGGTGACGTCCGGCGCGGGGCGGGACCTCGGCCCGTCGGCCGGGCGGGGGCGGACGTAGGGTCGGCCCATGACCTCTACCGACAGTGCTGCACAGAAGGCCCCCGCCAAGGACCCCTGGGACCTGCCCGACGTCTCCGGGCTGGTCGTCGGCGTGCTCGGCGGCACCGGCCCCCAGGGCAAGGGCCTCGCCTACCGCCTCGCCAAGGCCGGCCAGAAGGTGATCGTCGGCTCGCGCGCCGCCGAGCGCGCCGAGGCCGCCGCCGAGGAGATCGGGCACGGCGTCGAGGGCGCCGACAACGCCGAGACCGCCCGCCGCAGCGACATCGTGATCGTCGCCGTGCCGTGGGACGGCCACGGGAAGACGCTGGAGTCCCTGCGCGCGGAGCTGGCCGGCAAGCTCGTCGTCGACTGCGTCAACCCGCTCGGCTTCGACAAGAAGGGCGCCTACGCGCTCAAGCCCGAGGAGGGCAGCGCCGCCGAGCAGGCCGCCGCGCTGCTGCCGGACAGCCGGGTCGCCGCCGCCTTCCACCACCTGTCGGCGGTCCTCCTCCAGGACCCCGCCATCGACGAGATCGACACCGATGTGATGGTGCTCGGCGAGGAGCGCGCCGACGTGGAGATCGTGCAGGCCCTCGCGAGCCGCATCCCCGGCATGCGCGGCGTCTTCGCCGGCCGGCTGCGCAACGCCCACCAGGTCGAGTCGCTGGTCGCCAACCTGATCTCCGTCAACCGCCGCTACAAGGCACACGCCGGGCTCCGCGTCACCGACGTGTGAGGCGATGGGGGACACTGGTGGGTGCCGGCGGCGCCGGCGCAGTACCCGCACGTGTCCCCCGACAGGAGCCCGCCCCATGCCCCGCCTCGCCCTCTACGCCCTGGTCGTCTGCCTCCTCGCGGTGGCCGCCGCCGTCGTCTCCTTCGTGCAGGGCAGCGTCGTGATCGGCGTCGTGTGGGTGCTGCTGTCCGGCGTGTCGTCCAACATGTGCTGGTACTACGTCAAGCGGGACCGCGACGCCCGGCGCTCCGCGTCCGTCACGGGCTGACCGTGCACAGCTCGTCCGTCTGCCAGAAGCGGTACAGCTCGAAGCCGCAGTAGGTGTCGATCTCGCCGATCCCGAGGGACCGCAGGATCGCGTCGATCGCGTCGAAGAAGACGCCGTTGACCGCCGGGATCCACAGCAGCGCGAACACGATCAGCAGCCCGAACGGCGCCAGCGGCTCCACCTGCCGCCGCACGTTGTACGACAGCCACGGCTCGATCACCCCGTAGCCGTCCAGGCCCGGCACCGGCAGGAAGTTCAGGATCGCGGCCGTCACCTGGAGCAGTGCCAGGAAGGCCAGCGCCAGCCGGAAGTCGCGCGGCACCCCGTCCAGCGCGTCCAGCCAGAACGGCGCCGTGCAGACGACCGCGAACAGCACGTTCGTCAGCGGACCCGCGGCCGAGATCAGACTGTGCCGCCACCGTCCGCGGATGCGCCCGCGCTCGATGAAGACGGCGCCGCCGGGCAGGCCGATCCCGCCCATGATCACGAACAGTACCGGGAGCACGATGCTCAGCAGGGCGTGCGTGTACTTCAGCGGGTTCAGCGTGAGGTAGCCCTTCGCGCCGACCGAGATGTCCCCGCCGTGCAGGGCGGTGCGCGCGTGCGCGTACTCGTGCAGGCACAGGGAGACGATCCAGGCGCCCGTCACGAACAGGAACACGGCCACGCCCGGCTGCTCGGCGAACCCGGTCCAGGTGGCCCAGCCCGTGACCGCGGTGACGGCGGCGATCCCGAGGAAGACGGGACTGATCCGCCGGTCGCCCCGGCGGAGGTGGGCGGTGGTCATGGGGCTCCCTGGGCTCTTCGGCGGACGCGGGACTCGTGAGGACTGCCCGACCGTACCTGGCGCACCGGGAGAACGTCTCGCGGTCGGCGGGAGGTTCCGGGCGGGCAGTCCTCACGAGTCCC
>MUMD01000320.1 GCA_002155895.1 Streptomyces rochei | reverse complement strand
GCCCGACCCCCTCCGCCACCGGCGTCGACCTGCCCTGGACGGGCCCGCAGACCGTGGCCCTGCTCAGCGAGTTCTCGCGCAGCGACCTGATGCTGGCGCGGCGCGGCTTCCTCGGGAGCTCGCTGGCCCTCTCCGCGGGCCCGTCCCTCATCGAGCCCATGCAGCGCTGGCTCGTCCCCTCGCCCCCGGCCACCGGCGCCGGACGCGAGGCCGCGCCGGGCTCACGCGCGCGCGGGCGCCTGTCCAGGCCGGAGCTGGAGCTGCTGGAGTCCACCGCGGTGATGTTCCGCCGCTGGGACGCCCAGTGCGGCGGCGGCCTGCGCCGCAAGGCGGTCGTCGGCCAGCTCCACGAGGTGACCGACCTGCTCCAGGAGCCCCAGGGCGAAGCCACCCGCGCCAAGCTGTTCAAGGTCGCCGCCGAGCTGGCCGAGCTGGCCGGCTGGATGTCGTACGACGTGGGGCTCCAGCCCACCGCGCAGAAGTACTTCGTCCTCGCCCTGCACGCCGCCAAGGAGGCCGGTGACCGGCCGCTCGGCTCGTACATCCTCTCCAGCATGAGCCGGCAGATGATCCACCTCGGCCGGCCCGACGACGCCCTGGAGCTGATCCACCTCGCGCAGTACGGCAGCCGGGACTGCGCCAGCCCCCGCACCCAGTCGATGCTGTACGCCATGGAGGCCCGCGCCTACGCCAACATGGGACAGCCCGGCCGCTGCAAGCGCGCGGTGCGGATGGCCGAGGACACCTTCGCCGAGGCCGACGAGTGGGACGAGCCCGACCCCGACTGGATCCGCTTCTTCTCCGAGGCCGAGCTGTACGGGGAGAACAGCCACTCCTTCCGCGACCTCGCCTACGTCGCGGGCCGCAGCCCCACCTACGCCTCCCTGGCCGAGCCGCTGATGCGCCGCGCGGTGGAGCTGTTCGCCGAGGACGAGGAACACCAGCGCTCCTACGCGCTGAACCTCATCGGCATGGCCACCGTGCACCTGCTGCGCCGCGAGCCCGAGCGCGCCACCGGACTGGCCGTCGAGGCCATGGGCATCGCCAAGAAGGTCCGCTCCGAACGCGTCAACACCCGCATCCGCAAGACCGTCGACACGGCCGTACGCGATTTCGGCGACCTCGGCGAGGTCATCGACCTGACCGAACGGCTCGCGCAGGAACTCCCGGAGACCGCCGAAGCGGTCTGACCCCCACCAGCCCCGGCCGCGGCCGGCCCTCCCGAACTGCCCGACTCGGCTCCCCCATGCCAGGTCATTCGGAGGCCGTCGCGGCCGGCTCGCGTCCCCGGCCGGGGCATCCCGCCACGCCCACGAGCGCCCGGCCCCGCATCCGGCAGTTCACCGACGCGTAACACGCACAGCGCCTTCGTCACGGCGGCGAAACAACGAGGGGCGTCCACCGAAACCGCGCTGCGCCAATCTCTTGGCGCATAACCGGCCCACCCCTCACTGCCCGCCCAGGCTTCGCCCGCACGGGGCCGTACCAACGACGAGGAGACGCCGATGGCTCCAGCCATCACGCTCGCTGCAGAGACGGAGCTCTCTGCCGCCAACACGGGCTTCATGCTCATCTGCTCCGCCCTGGTGATGCTCATGACCCCGGCCCTGGCCTTCTTCTACGGAGGCATGGTCCGCGTCAAAAGCACCCTGAACATGCTGATGATGAGCTTCATCAGCCTCGGCATCGTCACCGTCCTGTGGGTGCTCTACGGCTTCTCCATGGCGTTCGGCACGGACTCGGGGAGCCTCATCGGCTGGAACTCCGACTGGGTGGGCCTGAGCAACATCGGCCTGACCGAGCTGTGGGACGGCTACACCATCCCCGTCTTCGTCTTCCTGGTCTTCCAGCTGATGTTCGCCGTCCTCACCCCCGCCCTGATCAGCGGCGCCCTCGCGGACCGGGTGAAGTTCACGGCCTGGGCGCTCTTCGTCGCCCTGTGGGCCACGATCGTCTACTTCCCCGTCGCCCACTGGGTGTGGGGCGCCGGCGGCTGGGCCTTCGAGCTGGGTGTCATCGACTTCGCCGGCGGTACGGCCGTGCACATCAACGCCGGTGCCGCCGCGCTCGGCGTGATCCTGGTCATCGGCAAGCGGGTCGGCTTCAAGAAGGACCCGATGCGCCCGCACAGCCTGCCGCTGGTCATGCTCGGCGCCGGCCTGCTCTGGTTCGGCTGGTTCGGCTTCAACGCCGGCTCCTGGCTCGGCAACGACGACGGCGTCGGCGCGCTGATGTTCGTCAACACCCAGGTCGCCACGGGCGCGGCCGTCCTCGGCTGGCTCGCCTACGAGAAGATCCGGCACGGCGCCTTCACCACGCTGGGCGCGGCCTCCGGCGCCGTCTCCGGCCTGGTCGCCATCACCCCGGCGGGCGGCGCGGTCTCCCCGCTCGGCGCCATCGCCATCGGCGTCGTCGCCGGCGTGCTGTGCGCCATGGCGGTCGGGCTGAAGTACAAGTTCGGCTACGACGACTCCCTCGACGTGGTCGGCGTCCACCTCGTCGGCGGCATCCTCGGCTCCCTCCTCGTCGGCCTCTTCGCCACCGGCAAGGGCCAGTCCGAGGTCGAGGGCCTGTTCTACGGCGGCGGTCTCGACCAGTTCTGGAAGCAGTGCGCCGGTGTCTTCGGCGTCTTCGCCTACTCCCTGGTCGTCTCCGCCATCCTCGCCCTGATCCTGCACAGGACGATCGGCATGCGGGTCCCGGAGGACGACGAGGTGGCCGGCATCGACCAGGCCGAGCACGCCGAGACCGCGTACGACTTCAGCGGCGCCGGCGGCGGTGCCGCCCGGACGACCGCTCCGGCGGCCGCCCCCGCGACCGCCGCCCAGGCCGAGAGCAAGAAGGTGGACGCATGAAGCTCATCACCGCCGTGGTCAAGCCGCACCGGCTCGACGAGATCAAGGAGGCGCTCCAGGCCTTCGGGGTCCACGGACTGACCGTGACCGAGGCCAGCGGCTACGGCCGCCAGCGCGGCCACACCGAGGTCTACCGCGGTGCCGAGTACACCGTCGACCTGGTGCCCAAGATCCGCATCGAGGTGCTGGTCGAGGACGACGACGCCGAACAGCTCATCGAAGTCGTCGTCAAGGCGGCCCGCACCGGCAAGATCGGTGACGGAAAGGTCTGGTCCGTCCCGGTCGACACGGCCGTACGGGTGCGGACCGGCGAGCGCGGCCCGGACGCCCTCTGAGGCGGGACGAACAGGACAGGAGTCGCCGGGTGACGAGTACGGACGTGACGAACGAAGCAGAGGACTCCGGACCCGGCGGCTACGCGGCGGCCCGGCTGCGCCTCCTCACCGAGGGGGCGCGGTCCGGGCCGCCGCGCCGTGCCGCCCTCGCCGCACTGACCGACGACTGGCTGGCCGGCCTCTTCACCGCCGGTGCCGGAGCGCTGCGGGGCGTCTCCCTGGTCGCCGTCGGCGGCTACGGCCGCGGCGAGCTGTCCCCGCGCAGCGACCTGGACCTGCTCCTGCTGCACGACGGAGGCGACGACAAGGCGGTCGCCGCCCTCGCCGACCGCCTCTGGTACCCGGTGTGGGACCTCGGACTGGCCCTCGACCACTCCGTGCGCACCCCCGGCGAGGCCCGGAAGACGGCCGGTGAGGACCTCAAGGTCCACCTCGGCCTCCTGGACGCCCGCCACCTCGCCGGCGACCTCGGACTGACCGCCTCCCTGCGTACCGCCGTCCTCGCCGACTGGCGCAACCAGGCCCCCAGACGCCTGCCCGAGCTGCGCGAGCTGTGCGCCGAGCGCGCCGAACGCCAGGGCGAGCTGCAGTTCCTGCTGGAACCCGACCTCAAGGAGGCACGCGGCGGCCTGCGGGACGCCACCGCGCTGCGCGCCGTCGCCGCCTCCTGGCTGGCCGACGCCCCGCGCGAGGGCCTCGCCGACGCCCGGCGCCGCCTGCTCGACGTACGCGACGCCCTGCACCTGGCGACGGGACGGGCCACCGACCGGCTGGCCTTGCAGGAGCAGGACCAGGTGGCCGCCGAGCTGGGCCTGCTCGACGCCGACACGCTGCTGCGGCAGGTGTACGAGGCGGCCCGCGTCATCTCCTACGCCGGGGACGTCACCTGGCGCGAGGTGGGGCGCGTGCTGCGGGCGCGCTCCGTGCGGCCCAGGCTGCGCGCCCTGCTGGGCGGCGGCAAGCCCGCCCCCGAACGCTCTCCGCTCGCCGAGGGCGTCGTGGAGCAGGACGGCGAGGTGGTGCTCGCCCGCACCGCGCGCCCCGAACGCGATCCGGTCCTGCCGCTGCGGGCCGCTGCCGCCGCCGCCCAGGCCGGCCTCCCGCTCTCCCGGTACGCCGTACGCCGCCTCGCGGCCGGCGCGGGCCCGCTGCCCACGCCCTGGCCCGCCGAAGCACGGGAACAGCTGGTGACCCTGCTGGGGTCGGGCCGGCCCACGGTGCAGGTCTGGGAGGCGCTGGAGGCCGAAGGGCTGGTCACCCGGCTGCTGCCCGACTGGGAGCGGGTGCGCTGCCGCCCGCAGCGCAACGCCGTGCACGTGTGGACGGTCGACCGCCACCTCATCGAGACCGCCGTCCGCGCCGCCGGCTTCGCCCGCCGGGTCCACCGGCCCGACCTGCTCCTGGTCGCCGCGCTGCTGCACGACATCGGCAAGGGCTGGCCCGGCGACCACTCGGTGGCCGGGGAGACCATCGTCCGGGACGTGGCGGCCCGCATCGGTTTCGACCGGGCCGACACCGCGGTTCTCGCCACCCTCGTACGGCACCATCTGCTGCTCGTCGAGACGGCCACCCGGCGCGACCTCGACGATCCGGTCACCGTCCGCACGGTCGCCGAGGCGGTCGGCACGGAGGGAACCCTGGAGCTGCTGCACGCCCTGACCGAGGCGGACGCGCTGGCCACCGGACCGGCGGCCTGGTCCTCCTGGCGCGGCTCCCTCGTCGCCGACCTGGTCAAGCGGGTGTCGGCGGTCCTGGCCGGGGACCCGCCCGCGGAACCCGAGGCGGGCGCGCCCACCGCCGAGCAGGAACGGCTCGCCGTCGAGGCGTTCCGCACCGGCGGGCCGGTGCTCGCCCTGCGCGCCCAGACCGAACCGCCGGCCGCTCCGGCGCAGACCGGCGATCCGGCGCCGACGGGCGGCGCCGCGCCGCCCGCCGCCCCGGAACCGCTCGGCGTGGAGCTGCTGATCGCCGTGCCCGACCAGCCGGGCGTGCTCCCCGCGGTCGCCGGGGTCCTGGCCATGCACCGGCTGACGGTCCGCACCGCGGAGCTGCGGTCCCTGCCGCTGCCGGACGGGGTGGACGGCACCGTGCTGCTGCTGGACTGGCGGGTCGCCGCCGAGTACGGCTCGCTGCCGCAGGCCGCCCGCCTCCGCGCCGACCTCGTCCGGGCCCTGGACGGCACCCTGGACATCGCCGCGCGACTCGCCGAGCGCGACGCCGCCTACCCCCGGCGCCGGGGCGTGGCGCCGCCCCCGCCCCGGGTGACGGTGGCGCCGGCCGCGTCCCGGCTGGCCACCGTGATCGAGGTCCGGGCGCAGGACGCACCCGGGCTGCTGTACCGGCTGGGGCGGGCGCTGGAGGCGGCGGGGGTACGGGTGCGCAGCGCACACGCCTCGACCCTGGGCTCCAACGCCGTGGACGCCTTCTACGTCACCGGCCCGGAGGGCGCGCGACTGCCGGGGGAGGAGGCGGGCGACGTGGCGAGAGCGCTGGAGGAGGCACTGCGGGGGTGACCTCGGGGACGGTCCCGTCCGCCGGAAGCGGCGGGCGGGAGGCCGGATGCGGCGGGCGGGGACGAATGTCCCGCGGAGCCGGATACCCTGGAAGACGCTCAGACGCCCCCGACTCCGAGGACCGACGCCACCGTGTTCGATACCCTCTCCGACCGCCTTAGCGCGACTTTCAAAAATCTCCGCGGCAAGGGCCGGTTGTCCGAGGCGGACATCGACGCCACGGCCCGCGAGATCCGCATCGCGCTCCTCGAAGCCGACGTGGCCCTGCCCGTGGTGCGCGCGTTCATCAAGCGCGTCAAGGAACGCTCCCTCGGCGCCGAGGTCTCCAAGGCGCTCAACCCGGCCCAGCAGGTCCTCAAGATCGTCAACGAGGAACTGGTCGCCATCCTCGGTGGCGAGACCCGCCGCCTGCGCTTCGCCAAGCAGCCGCCGACCGTGATCATGCTGGCCGGTCTGCAGGGTGCCGGTAAGACCACCCTCGCGGGCAAGCTGGGCCGCTGGCTCAAGGAGCAGGGGCACTCGCCGCTGCTGGTGGCCTGTGACCTCCAGCGCCCCAACGCCGTCAACCAGCTCAGCGTCGTCGCCGAGCGCGCCGGCGTCGCGGTCTACGCGCCCGAGCCGGGCAACGGCGTGGGCGACCCGGTCAAGGTCGCCAAGGACTCCATCGAGTTCGCCAAGGCCAAGGTCCACGACCTGGTCATCGTCGACACCGCCGGCCGCCTCGGCATCGACCAGGAGCTGATGCAGCAGGCCGCGGACATCCGCGACGCCGTCAGCCCCGACGAGATCCTGTTCGTCGTCGACGCGATGATCGGTCAGGACGCGGTCAACACCGCCGAGGCCTTCCGCGACGGCGTCGGCTTCGACGGCGTGGTGCTCTCCAAGCTCGACGGCGACGCCCGCGGTGGTGCGGCCCTGTCGATCGCCTCGGTGACCGGCAAGCCGATCATGTTCGCGTCGAACGGCGAGAAGCTCGAGGACTTCGACGCCTTCCACCCTGACCGGATGGCCTCCCGCATCCTCGACATGGGTGACCTGCTCACCCTGATCGAGCAGGCGGAGAAGACGTTCAGCCAGGAAGAGGCCGAGAAGATGGCCTCCAAGCTGGCGTCCAAGAAGGGCCAGGACTTCACCCTGGACGACTTCCTGGCCCAGATGGAGCAGGTCAGGAAGATGGGCAGCATCAGCAAGCTGCTCGGCATGCTGCCCGGCATGGGCCAGATGAAGGACCAGATCAACAACCTCGACGAGCGCGACGTCGACCGCACGGCCGCCATCATCAAGTCGATGACCCCGGCCGAGCGCCAGGAGCCGACGATCATCAACGGCTCGCGCCGCGCCCGTATCGCCAAGGGTTCCGGTGTCGAGGTCAGCGCCGTGAAGAACCTGGTCGAGCGGTTCTTCGAGGCCCGCAAGATGATGTCCCGCATGGCCCAGGGCGGCGGCATGCCCGGGATGCCGGGGATGCCCGGCATGGGTGGCGGTCCCGGCCGGCAGAAGAAGCAGCAGAAGAAGGCCAAGGGCAAGCAGCGCTCCGGCAACCCGATGAAGCGCAAGCAGCAGGAGCAGGAGGAGGCCGCCCGCCGCGCCGCCGCCGCTCAGGGCGGGGGCGCCCTCGGCCTGCCGCAGCAGGGCGGCAAGGACTTCGAGCTCCCGGAGGAGTTCAAGAAGTTCATGGGCTGACGCGCCGGTCCGTACGTCACTGGGGGCGCCCCTTCCTCGGAGGGGGCGCCCCCGGCGTCGTACACCCGCATGCCCGCGCGGCTTTCCTGTCGTAACGTCCCGGTATGACCAACCCGTCCCCGCCGCGCAAGGCACCCGAGCCTCCCTGGCGCACCGAGGGCACGCCCGACGAGCCCGACAAGCCGCCGTCCGGTGGCAGGAGGATGCGCGGCGGCTGGTGGAACCTGGTCCTGGCCGCGCTGGTCGTCTACTTCATCGCCAACCTCGTGCTCTCCTTCTTCAACGAGGGCGACGAGCCGACCATCTCCTACACGGAGTTCAGCAAGCAGGTCGACGAGGGCAACGTCAGCAAGATCTACGCCAAGGGCGACGCCATCCAGGGTCAGCTGAGGAAGGCGCGGGACAACCCGGAGGGCGACGGGACGTACACCAAGTTCACGACCGAGCGGCCGACCTTCGCGGACGACCGGCTCTGGGACGAGCTGACCGAGCACAACGTCACCGTCACCGCCGAGCCCGTCGTCCAGCAGCGCAGTTTCCTGGTCAACCTGCTGATCGCGCTGGCGCCGATGCTGCTCCTGGTGGTGCTGTGGGTCTTCATCGCCCGGCGGATGCGCGGCGCCCTCGGCGGCGGGGCGGGCGGCATGCTCGGCCGCAAGGCGCCGCCCAAGCCGGTCGAACTGGAGCCGGGCAAGCAGCGCACCACCTTCGCGGACGTAGCCGGGATCGACGAGGTGGAAGGCGAGCTGAGTGACGTCGTCGACTTCCTGAAGAACCCCGCCGCCTACCGTCGCATGGGCGCCAAGATGCCCCGGGGCGTCCTGCTGTCCGGTCCGCCCGGCACCGGCAAGACGCTGCTGGCGCGCGCGGTGGCCGGCGAGGCCGGCGTGCCGTTCTTCTCCGCGTCCGCGTCCGAGTTCATCGAGATGATCGTGGGCGTGGGCGCCTCCCGGGTGCGGGAGCTGTTCGCCGAGGCCCGCAAGGTGGCGCCGTCGATCATCTTCATCGACGAGATCGACACCATCGGCCGCGCGCGCGGCGGCGGGTCCGGCATGGGCGGCCACGACGAGCGCGAGCAGACCCTGAACCAGATCCTCACGGAGATGGACGGCTTCTCCGGCGCCGAGGGCGTGATCGTCATCGCCGCCACCAACCGCGCCGACATCCTCGACCCCGCCCTGACCCGCCCCGGCCGCTTCGACCGGGTGGTCAGCGTCTCGCCGCCGGACCGGGGCGGCCGGAGGGCGATCCTGGAGATCCACACCCGGGAGATCCCGCTCGCCCCCGACGTCGACCTCGCCCAGGTGGCCCGCACGACCCCGGGCATGACCGGCGCGGAACTCGCCAACCTCGCCAACGAGGCCGCGCTGATCGCCGTCAAGCGGAAGCAGGACCGGGTGACGCAGGCCAACCTCTCCGAGGCCCTGGAGAAGGTCCAGCTCGGCGCCGAACGGCCCCTGGTGATGCCGGAGGAGGAGCGGAGGCGCACCGCCTACCACGAGAGCGGTCACGCCCTGCTGGGGATGCTGCAGCCGGGCGCCGACCCCGTCCGCAAGATCACCATCGTGCCGCGCGGCCGGGCGCTGGGCGTGACGCTGTCGACGCCGGACGCGGACAAGTACGCGTACACCGAGGAGTACCTGCGCGGGCGGATCATCGGCGCGCTCGGCGGGATGGCCGCCGAGCAGGTGGTGTACGACGTGATCACCACCGGCTCGGAGAGCGACCTCGAACAGGTCACCCGGATCGCGCGCGGCATGGTCGGCCGCTGGGGGATGAGCCGGCAGGTGGGCCGGCTCTCCGCGCTGCCCGGCGACGCCCAGCAGGCGTACGGGCTCGCCGCCGCCCCGGCGACGCTGGACGCCATCGACGGCGAGATGCGGCGGGTCGTCGACGAGTGCTACGCGGAGGCCGTGCACAAGCTGCGCGAACACCGGGGGCGGCTCGACGCCCTCGCCGAGGCGCTGCTCGCCAGCGAGACGCTGGACGAGGCGGACGCCTACCGGATCGCGGGGATCACCCGGCTGACGAAGGAGGGGCCGGAGGTCTGATCGCCTCCGGCCCCTCCCGGTGCGCCTGCGCGCGGAGGCCCGTCTCCGGGGAGCGCCTTGGCGCGGGTCCCTACTTCTGCGGGAACTTCCAGACGTAGGGCTCGCCGTCCTCTTCCTCCCAGTGGACCTCGACGCTCGTGGCGCCCGCGGGGATCACGTAGGTCTCGCAGAAGACGTGGCTCTCGCCCTGCTTCCAGCTGTCCACGTCGTAGGGGTCCTCGCAGCCCGGGCCGTCCTCGGAGGCGCCGATGAGGATGCCGCCGCGCTGTCCGTCGGCGAAGACCGTGGTGCCGTCGTGCACGCTGGAGCCGTCGGTGAGGGCCGGGCCGCCCTTGTGCGTGTACTTCACGTGCGCGGTGGCCAGCACCTTGCCCTTGGCGTCCGCGGCGTCCGCCACCGCCTCGGCGGCCTCCGCCTCGGTACCGACCTCCACCTTCTGCGCCACGACCTCGTAGGTGACCTCGCCCGGGTCCTCCGCGACCTTGCCCGTCGCGCTCTCGCCCGTGCCCAGGTCCCCGCCCGAGGCCGCCCGGGAGGGAGAGGCCGACGCCTCCGGGCTCGCCGGGTTCTTCGCGTCGGCGTCGGTGTCGTCCGAGCCCCCGCACGCGGTGAGGGCCAGCGCGAGGACGGCGACGGGCGCGGCGAGACGCAGCGCGGTCTTGTGGTGCGGCACTACAGGCTCCTGTATGCAGATGTGTCTTTCCCCCGAACGGTGGATCAGACTAGAGGCCCGGGATCCACCTGGAGGTTCGGGAGGCGGCACCGACCGGCATCTTCACACCCTTCACACCCGCACCGCACCCATGTGGGAAGAAGCCGTTCAGGTGCCGCACCCGCCCGGTCGGAACCGGTCGTCAGGGAGTCCGGGCGATCAGGTAACGGAAGACGTTCGGCATCCACACCGTCCCGTCGGCCCGCTGGTGCGGGTGCAGCGCCTCCGTCAGCTCCTTGTCGACCTGCTCGTCGTCCGTGGCCGCGATCGCGGCGTCGAAGAGGCCGGTCGACAGCAGTCCGCGCACCGCGCTGCCGGTGTCGGCGTAGCCGAAGGGGCACGCCACCCGTCCCGAGCCGTCCGGCCTGAGCCCGGCCCGCTGGGCGACCTCCTCCAGGTCGTCGCGCAGGGCGGGGCGCCAGCTGCCCGCGCTGCGCAGCGGGTCCGCGAGCTTGGTGGCCACCCGCAGCACCGACGTCGTGGCACACCGCTCCGGCGGCCCCCAGCCGGCCAGCACGACGGCCGCCCCGCGCGCGGCGAGCGGTGTCGCCCGCGCGAGCAGCTCGGCGAGCCCGTCCGCGTCGCCCGCGAGGCACCCGATGGGCTCGAAGGCGGTCACCAGCGTGAACGGCGGCTCCGACGGGTCCGCCGCGTCCCGGGGCGCGCCCTCGACCACCCGCACCCCGTCGCCCGTACGTGCGGGCCGGTCCCGCCCCTCCCGCGCCCCGTCCCCGGGCGGCCCGGCGGTCTCGGCGTGCAGCCGTCGCCGCGCCAGCTCCAGGCGTTCGGGGAAGCGGGAGTCGACACCGGTGACCGCCGCACCCCGCGAGGCGGCCATCAGCAGGGCCAGTCCGGAACCGCAGCCCAGTCCCAGCACGCGTGTGCCGCCGCCCACGTCCAGTCGCTCGTAGACGGCCTCGTAGAGCGGTACGAGCATCCGCTCCTGTATCTCGGACCAGTCACGCGCGCGTGCACGCGGGTCCACACGAGGCACGTGCCCCGCGTGGGACGGGTGCTGCCGCACGAGCGTAGGTGTCATAGGAAAGCGCCCCAATCGACGAGTGTTTGCCGTTGTGCCCGATTCCGTGGCCCCCGTGCAGTGCGCTCGCACTCCCCCCGTATGCCAGGTAACTCCGGGCTCGCCGCGGCGTCCAGTGGTAGCGGGGCCCGGTTTGCCCGGGCCCGGCCGCTGTGGCGAGATTTCACTTCCCGGCAACGTTGGCCTGGCCGCGCGGTACTCGGGGTAGCCCCCGCGCGACGTCTTCGGCGGATGGCCGGAACCCGTCCCCGGGTGATGACAGCGGGTGCCGGCCGGGTCGACGGGGCGGTTCCGGCCACGGTCCGGGGGCTCGGCGGCCGCCGCGCGGCGAGCCGGGGCGGTACGGGACGGGGCGGTGCCGCACGGCTGGGGCGCACCCGGTAACGTCGCGGTCGTCGACTCGGGCGGGATACGCCCGATCGGGTGGCGCCCCGCCGACGCGAGCGCGGCCGAAACGCCCCTTGCGCACCCGCGAGCCCCACGCACCCCGGCGCGTGGACGGGGCCTACGCGCCGGCGCGTACGTCG